>CAZNMJ010000045.1:0-17393 GCA_964573815.1 uncultured Anaerolineales bacterium | reverse complement strand
GCCTGCTGGTCCTGCTGAGCTGCAACCAGGAACTCCCAGCATCACTATCAAAGCAACGATCAGGGCCAGAACTATACTTTTCCGGTCGGCTCTCGATCTCAGCATCCCCTTTTCTCCATCTCTCTCGTGGCGGTTGGTCGGTGCTCCAATCAGCTTCTCCGCCGGTCTCAATCAGGTCCTAATCGAACTAGAACAGCGCTGTCGCCAAACCGCCCGAAACCTCGAGCGCATCCCCACCCACCTTCGTGCCGGACCAACGATTGAACATGAACTAGGCTTGATCAGCCACCGCGGATCAAGCCCAGTGACTCCCCACTCAGCGCTACCACAACGAAGACCGTTGCCATACTCGCTGGCGTTCTCTCGATACACTGTCTGCAATTTGCCACGCTCACAGTGAGCGACTGCACCTGTCTCGATGCCGTCGCGCTGAGGTTGCACGAGCCGGCGTCTCCTCAGTCATCTGTGGCAACTCCTAGGCCATACGAGGAGCCTGTCAAGGAGCACGCGGCGCCCCCATGTGCTACTCAATCTTGCCCCCCAAGGCACGCATCAAGGAGACCCGCCAGCAGAGCCAGTAGTCCAACTATCCCCATGGTCGCCACTTCGCCTGCTGCTCAGCTCTGTATCGTCCCGCTGAAGCTGCTGGCTAGGTTCGCCACGATTCTCAGCGTCGGGCTTCCACTCGGCAATTCGCTTGCTTCTGCGGACTAGCTGAACAACCGTCAATGCGTAGACCAGGAGGCAAAAAACAAGACCCAGTACGATGATGAGGCCCGACGATAACACCTCCGTCACCCTCTTCCATGCGATTCTCTACAGCGGCTATTCGTCAACACGCGTCGCAAGGCTGACCTCAAGGCGTCCTGTGCCTAGCAAGTACAGAGCTTCGAGAGCCCGGACGCGAAGACTCGTTTCGACTTCTCATCACGTCACGACGAGTTGAGTGGTGAGCACCGCGTACACCAGAAGCCCGACCGACACAGCCTAGCCGTGAATGGCTCTGGCAGGCAACTGGCCCACTCCCTCAACCCGATGTCGCGCAGGGCAGGTCAGCGCTTGATCGTGACGTGCCGCTCAGTCGGTGCCGCGCGCTTCTCTGCCTCAGCTTCCTTCTCAGCAATCCGCATGCTCCTACGTTCGAGCTGGGTCACAACCATGACGTAGACCACAAAGCCGAACAGCAAGCCGAATATGCCGATCAGTTCCAGAGAGAGCATGTCGTCGACTCCTTTCCTACTCTACCCCTCAGTTACCTTCCATGCTGGCGCATGATGAGGACGGCCCAGGGCCTGCCCCCAGCGCAAGCTACCGCGCTTTCTGGGCGGCAGCTGGGGGACCTTCCTCGGCCTTCCGCTTCGCCTCTGCTTGCCTCCTGGCTAGCTGAGTCCGGACCATGCCATAGACCAGGAATGCAAACAAGGCACCCAGCACACCGATTATCTCCAGGGACAACATCTTGCTCGCCCTCCCTTCTTTCAACTCCCCTGATCCACTTCCAGTCTACAACACTGCGCCTCAATCTTGAAGCGGCAAAGTGCCTGTTCCTGACTAGGAGAAAGGCGCGTCCCGTCCACT
This sequence comes from uncultured Anaerolineales bacterium, assembly GCA_964573815.1. Lineage (GTDB taxonomy): Bacteria > Chloroflexota > Anaerolineae > UBA7937 > B3-Chlor > CAYGAW01. Next base: position 15,815 of record CAZNMJ010000045.1, on the reverse strand, counting down.
CGAAGCCGGGTGTTTGTACTGAGTCGTGCGGCCCGCGGGATAGGTAGTTCTGCTTGGCAACCAGTAAGCATATTTGCCCATTCTCTCCGCAAGCCTTGATTCCCACTCGTGAAGGAAGGTACAATAGAAAGGGGGTCGAGGGTCACGCGGTGAGAACAACCGGGAAGCCCTGAGTTGCGATTCGGAGCGCCAAGAGTTGGCCCTTATCCGGCGGCCAGAGCCACTACCGTATGGAGCACCAAGATGAGAAGATACCTCAATCGGCTACTTAGTCTCCGCTTGCAGACCACTCTGGTCATCCTCTTCTCCCTAATTGCCCTGGTCACTGTCGGTGCCAGTGCCCTGGTGACCTCAAGGGTCATTGGCGACTATCTTGCTGAAGCTCAGGATAAGCGAGTCAGTCGCGACATGCAGGTGGCGGAAGCGTTCTACGAGATCAAACTCGAAAAGATCAGTGCCACCGCTCGAAGGTTGGCCTCAAGCCAAGCGATCGTAGGTGCTCTGCCCCAAGCCAGTGAGAGCGAGGCTATGCGGACGTTGCAGGAATCCGTCACGAATGAGATCAGCTCGCAAAGCCTTACCGCCGACCACTTCATAGTTCTGGTGGATGCCGAAGGCAATGCCGTTTTGGCTCGGACGTCGCGCTGGCCAGGGCAATCATCACCAACTTCACTAGGCAATTGGTCTACCCTCCCTGTCCTGGCATTGGTGCTGGGGTACGGACAACCCGTCGCGGCCACCGAGGTGATTCCGGCCGACTTGCTGGAGTTGCTAGGACTTGCCGAGCAGGCACGCATACCCATCAAATACACCTCCAAAGCCGCTCCCGAGCCCTTCGATCCCCGGGAAGGCACAGCCGGGCTGACCGTCACCGCTCTTGCCCCGGTCTTGGATGACCAGGGGGCCATTCTTGGAGCGGTGATGGTGGGCCATCTCTTCAATAATGACTTCACCATCGTGGATCGCATCAGGGAGGTAGCCGGCGTTGATACGGTGACTATCTTCTTCGGCGATTTGAGGGTCTCCACCAACGTGCCTGATGAGCAGGGCCAGCGAGCCATTGGCACGCGAGTCTCCCAACGGGTTCTGGATGCGGTGCTTGTCCAAGGTGGTGATTTTAAGGACGAAGCTTTCGTTGTCAACGAGAACTTCATCACCCGTTACACACCGCTGTATGATCACCAGGGCAAGATAGTCGGCATGCTTTATGTGGGAGCCCGCCAAGCATCCTTCCTCAAATTGTTGAGTGAGTTCAATGCGCGCATCTCTATCATAGCCCTGGGATCGATCTTGCTGGCGGTGATGATCGCCATACCTATCTCCCGCTCCATCACCAGGCCCATTGCGAGGCTGGTGGAGGCCCATGAAGAGGTTGCTCGAGGAGACCAAAACGTGACGGTCCCCATTGAGGGCACGGGCGAGTTGGCGGTCTTAGCTCGTTCCTTCAACACCATGGTCGAGACATTGCGGACCACGGAGCAACAACTGATCCAGTCGGAGAAGCTGGCTTCCGTGGGCCAACTCGCCGCTGGGGTCGCTCACGAAATTAACAACCCTTTGGGCACCATCCTCCTCTTCTCCGATATCATGTTCAAGGAGCTTCCGCCCGATGACTCACGTGGAGACGACCTGCAGATGATCATCAGCGAAGCGAAACGCTGCAAGACCATCGTCTCCGATCTCCTCAACTTTGCCCGGCAGAACGAGGTTCTTGCTCAGAGCACCGACGTGAAGGCTCTGGTCAACCAAACGATTGAAGAGATCAAGGTTCGGCCTGTGTTCGAAAAAGTACAGATCATCCCTCGGCTCGACCCCGATACGCCTGACATCCAAGCGGATCCCGCTCAACTCAAGGAGGTCTTCATCAACATTATGACCAACGCTGCTGAAGCGATGGAAGGGGGAGGTACCTTGACCATTACTGCCGAACCAACTACCGACGAGATGCTCAAGATCTCCTTCAAAGACACAGGGTGCGGCATACCGGAAGAGAACCTGAGCAAGATCTTCACCCCGTTCTTCACCACCAAACCTATCGGCAAGGGAACGGGACTGGGGCTTGCCATCGTGTACGGCATCATTAAGATGCATCGTGGACAGATCTATGTGGACAGCGAGGTGGGGGAAGGCAGCACCTTTACCATTACGTTACCTATCAAGTGGCGCACAGCGTCGCCAGAAACCATAGACCAACCGCCGATAGAATAGGTACTTCAACTCGTGCTCCCGTAGCATCCCGAATGCCGAGGAGGAAACCTCGTGGAAGAAGAGATCAATGTCCTGGTCATCGATGACGAACTAGGGATTCGAGAGGGTTGCCGCCGAGCTCTGACGCCTCTGGGCCACAACGTGGACGTCGCCGAGACCGGCGCGACCGGACTACGAAAGCTGCGTGAGCGCCCTTTTGATCTGGTGCTGCTAGACCTGATGTTGCCAGGCATGAGCGGGATAGAAGCCCTGGACCGGATCCATGAGATAGATCCAGACATCGTAGTCATCATCATCACCGGCTATGCGACCGTAGAAGCAGCCGTCAAGACCATCAAGAAGGGAGCGTACGACTTCATCTCCAAGCCTTTCACCTCCGACGACCTGGTTCTCGTGGTCAATCAAGGTCTGGAGCACCGGCGTCTAACATTGGAGACCAAGCGCCTGCAAGCAGTTGAGGAGGAAGCGAAAGGATTGGCCAGGGCCAAGGACGACTTGGAGAAGCTGGACGCCATGAAGAGCCGCTTCATGCTCACTGTAGCCCATGAGCTACGGGCACCTGTGGCTGCCATCCAGGGGTACCTGGGTCTCATTCTGGACGGATATGCGGGCGAAGATGAACAGGAGATGCTCGAAAGCGCCCATCAAAGGTGCGGTGAACTGTTGGATGCAATACATGATCTGCTGGTCCTGGCGCAGATGAAAGAGAGAGCCACCGAGGTGAAGAAAACCACCGTCTCGGTGGCAGACGTCCTCGAAGAGGTCGCCAGCTTACTGAAGGGACAGGCGGAACAGAAGGACGTGACATTCAGACTTGAGATATCCAGCCGTCCGGAGATGCTGGCAAGCCAGGAGAATCTGAAGCAACTGTGGACCAACCTGATCTCCAACGCCATCAAGTATACTCAGGCTGGCGGTACTGTGGTGGCATCATTGGATGAGCAGGACGGTCACGTGGTGGGGACTGTTTCGGACACAGGGATCGGCATCGCAGCAGACGACTTGCCGCGCATCTTCGATGAATTCTATCGCACAAAGCAGGCCAAGGAGATCGATCCTCACGGCACGGGCCTCGGACTACCCATCGTCAAGGCGATCATCGAGGCCTACGGGGGCACAATCGAAGTCGATTCGAAAGTAGGCGAAGGCACCACTCTTGCCTTCAGTCTGCCGCAATCTGCGCGACCCGGAGTAATCACTTTGGAAAAAGGCAGGGTCGTAGGAGAAGAGAAGCCAGAGTAGGCTACTGACCAGACAGCCTCCAGCGGTCGTGCAATTCAAAAGCGTCCTTGAGGGCTTCTACAGCATCGGCCAAGCGACCCCTATCTATCACACACGACACGCTGGACATGGAAGTGCTTATTGACAGGATATTGATCCCAGCATCGCAGAGAGCTGTATACATCATGCCGGCGATGCCTGGCCTCTCCTTGAAATCGGGCCCGAAGATGGACACGATTGCCACATTGGGGTTGTGAGTCAGCTTCTGTCCCCCAAACCTCTCCCTGATTGGCTCCAACAAACCCAGCGCCAGAGATAGATCCTTGCTGGCTACGCAGAAGACGATGTGGGTATTGTTGTTGAGGTCAATAGACTGGACAATGAACAGTACGTTTATGCCCCTCTTGCCAAGGGCCTCAAAGACCGCGGCAGCAATTCCCGGACGATCCGGAACAGCCATCATCCCCACCAGGGCCAGATCCGTATACTGAATTACCCCGCCGATCTTCGTTCTGTCCATCGGACTCACCGCGCCAGGATCAGCGTATCAAAGACATAGTTTGTTCTGGGGAATCCAGGTACACAGCCCTGTCTGTATGATATCCTGGCGCGGGACAGAAGTCAAGAGCGTGCGCTGACTCCGAAGAAAGAAACAGGGACGTGACTTGCGCACAGGCCCCTGCATCGAGAAGAAGCTAACTCAGCTTGCTGTCAGTCTGCGGATGACTCCTTCTTCGCAGCAGCCGCAGCCTTCTGGGCCTCGTAGATCTCCTTGGCCCGCTCCGGTCCATAGTACCACAGAGCATGGTGCTCCTGGGCGTACGTCGCCGAGGTCACCCCGAAGCGCATGCTGACCAATCCAGCCCACATCAGTGGATGCACCACCGCTAGGTAGAAGTGCACGATAAACATGCAGACAGTCACGATCATGGCGATGTCATGCATCATCACCATGAACTGGAAAACACCAATGGGCAAGAGCCCTTTGCCGAACCACATCAGGAGGCCGGTGACGGCGAAAACGACGCTGCCCAGGATGATGACAACAGCGTTCAGCTTCTCACCCGTATTGAACCTGTGTTGAGGTGCCATAGCCTCATGACGGCCGAACATATAATAAGGTATCATCCCCTTCACCCATTCGACGTCATACTGACTTACCTTGAACACTGACTTGAGGCTCATCCACGCTCGTCTCGGCTCCAGTATGATGTAGATGAGAGGTAGAACGCCGTAGGCTATAGCCATTGAGCGGTGGAGCAAGCGGATCAAGTGACCGCTCTCTCCCTGGGCTAGAGGGCGTAGAAAGGGGAAAAACAGTACCATCCCCGTCATCGTCAGAACAAGGAAGGTGACCGTGTGGCCCCAGTGAAAGAGGCGTTCCATGGCTGTGTACTTGGGAATCCATCTGATCCTGACGGCCCCTATCTCGCTTGGCTCCTCGACCCTACTCATCCTGTTGCCTATCATTCCACTTCCTCCATCTTGATGTTCCGCCGCGCCAGGAAGTAGAAACCCAACACGGCCAGAGCCGCCGCGCCAAAGGACACCGTGCCCAAGGGCTGGACAATATCCTGCCAGACACCAGCCATAGCTGGATACTGGGGGTTCTCCGGTAGGCCATACACAGAAGGCCCTTCCTTCAACACGTACAACCTGCCTAGCCCACCCATCTCGCGCTCACCATATAGGTTGGCATTGGGGAATCCCTGCTGCTTCAGGTGCTCTACGCGAGCCTTGCCCTTGGCCAACATCTGATCCCGGTCGCCGAAGTCGAAGGCTCCCGAGGGACACGTCCTGACACAGGCCGGTGGCAGACCATTACTCACTCGATCCTGGCAGAAATGACACTTGTAAGCCTTGCCCTCTCCAGAGAGGACGTCGGTGTCTAGGCGGGGTATCCCGAAGGGACAGAACTGGGTGCAGTAGCCGCACCCATTGCAGAGGTCTGGCTCAACAGTGACGATGCCAAGCCCAAGGTCCTGCCTCAGTGCCCCCGTAGGGCAGACCTCCACGCAAGCCGGGTTCCCGCAGTGAAAACACCCCTGGGTCAGGAAGAGCCATTGCAGATTGCCACCCTCGGCTATCTCAAAGAACCTAACCTTCGTCCAAGTGACAGAGGACAGGTCAGGGGGGTTCTCATAACTACCCTGTTGGCTGGTCTTCTCAGCAGGAAGATCGTTCCACTGTTTACACGCGACTTGACATCCGCGACATCCCATACATCTGGACTCGTCAATCAACATAGCAATCCTGGACATCTCACATCCGCTCCCTTGCAACTGGCAATCCGGTCCGCACCATGGTACTCCTCTCAATCAGAGTGACCGACGGGCCACGCATCGCCACCAATATTACAGCCAAGGCGCCTGACAGGCAAGAAGTGCTAGTCGAGCATCAACTAGACAAGAGTAAGGCTTGACCGGGCTAGTCCCGCTCAAGCCTCGTCGAATGCCTCGTGTACCGCAACATGCGTTATCATGCGCCTGGGTCCGATGTCCGTGGGCAACCCTTGTCCTTCCCCATCTCCTTCCTTGCACCATCAAACTGCTGGCACCCCGACTGGCACGCCCTCGGGTACACCAGCAAGCGTGTGCTGTATCGTCGCCAGCAATTCCTTGGGCTGAACCGGCTTGTTCAGCCAAGCGCTGACTGCTACATGCTCGTCGCTGGGGAACACCTCCTGGCTTCTTACACCCGTCAACGAAGTGATCATGATCACGGGGATATCCTGCAGGTCTGGATCCCTGCGTATCGCTTTGCTCACATCTAGCCCATCTGTGATGTAGTCCATCATGATGTCCAGCAACACCAGGTCTGGCTTCACCTGGGCGGAGCGCATGATCTTCAGTCCTTCAGCGCCACTCGCAGCCACAGAGACGTCATATCCGTGGCTATCCAGAAGCTTCTTGGTGATCTTGACGAAGTCAGGATCATCGTCCACAACCAGTATCTTGGCGCGATGGGCGGCCTCTCCAAACGCGGTCAATTGCCTTCTCTGCAACTGGGTCCTGACCATGGCATAGATCACAAGTGCCACCAACAGAACCAGCACACCAATCAGCTCAATGGTCAACATCTAGCTTACCTCCTTTCTGGTCGCAACATTGTTGACTCCAGCCTAACGCCTGACCTTGACTCTTTCTTCAGCCAATTCTGCGCGCTCTTGGGCCTTTTGGACCTCGGCTTTCTTTTCGGCGAGCCGTATGCTCCGGCGTTCGAGCTGAGTCACAACCATGACATAGACCACAAACGCGAAGAGCAGACCGAATATGGCTATGAGCTCCAGCGACAGCATCCCTGTCACCTCCTTTCTCCGCTAGCCTTCATTCATCCCTGATCTTAGCGGCCTGAGGGCTTTCTTGCAGCCCCGGTCACCGGGCTTTCTCGGCTCTGGTTGAGACTTTCTTGTCGGCTTCTGCCTGCCTTCTGGCTAGCTGACTCCAAACCATCACATAGACCAGAAGTCCAAACAGCACGCCCAGCACCTTGATGATCTCTGCGGCCAACATTCCGCTCACCTCCTTAGCGCAATATCCTCCCGTTGGGCCTACTGCTCCGTCCGGACAGGTTCGCCGCCCCGTTCCGGAGCCTTCTCAGCCTTCTCCTCGGGAATCCTCGCGCTCCTTCGTTCAAGCTGAGACACGACCATGAGGTAAACCACGAAGCCGAACAGAAGACCGACTATGCCTATGAGGTCAAGTGACAACATATCTCCGACCCCCCACTACATATCTTCGATCCCCCCATTTTGCTGGTGTCGATCAAGGGTGGCGAAGGCGCCTCACCGCTGTTCCACAAGCACCACTACCTAGCTCTCTCGCTGGCAGCTGGGGCGCCTTCCTCCGCTTCGCGCTTCACCTCCGCTTGCCTTCTGGCCAATTGCGCCCTCACCATGCCATACACCAAGAAGGCAAACAAGGCACCCAGCACACCGATAATTTCTAAGGACAACATCTTGACCTACCTCCTATCTGTCGCCTCTCTTTTCCACCAATAGCTTACAACACAGGCCACCGAGTTTGAAGAGGCAAACTACCTGTTCTGCGCCCAGAAGAAAGGCCTATGCTGCTCATCGGCCCTTGGGCGTTTCTGCCAAGATAGGCCCTAGGTATTTCAACCAGGAGTTACTAGTCCGGCGGCAAGTGCTTCTGCTTGCCCCGCAGTAGGTGTATTTGCCTATTTTGCTTCGCGCCGCTTGCTTCCGCGCTCCGAACAAGGCATAATTGGAATTGTGGGGGAGTGACTGGATTTCCTGGGAAGTTGCCACATCGGTTTTCATTTGTCGCTCTGCGATTTGCACCGTTGAGGATGGGGAGGAGATCGATCAGTGGACAAAATTACGATCTTGCTTGCCGACGACCACGTATTGGTGCGAGAGGGTACTCGTGAATTGCTGGAGCACGAGGATGACATGAGCGTCGTGGGGGAGGCTGGGGACGGGGAGAAGGCCGTTGACTTGGCGGCTGACTTACGGCCAGACGTGGTCATAATGGACATTGCCATGCCAAAGTTGAATGGCATTGAGGCGACCAAGAGGATCAAGTCCATCCACCCCGACAGTGCCGTTCTTATCCTCAGTGCCTATGATGACGACCAATATGTCTTCGCTCTCCTCGAGGCAGGGGCAGCAGGCTACCTGCTGAAAGATGTGCCCGCCCACGAGCTCGTCGAAGCGATCCGCGCCGTCCATGCTGGCGAATCAATCCTTCACCCAACCATCGCGCGCAAAGTCATCAATCGATTCGCGCCTCCCTTGGGAGAGGAAGCGGCTGGAGTTGGAGTGGATCAACTGAGCAAGAGAGAGATGGAAGTCCTCAGGCTGGCAGCGCAGGGCATGACGAATATGGAAATCGCCAATGAGCTTGTTCTGAGCGTGCGCACGGTCCAGGGGCACTTGAGCAACATCTTCAGTAAGATGCACGTTGGCTCACGGACAGAGGCGGTGATACAAGCTCTAAGATGGGCCTGGCTGTCTCTCGAGGACATCCAGTAGTGTCGATCCCGGTGCCGCAGATGCGTTCTTGTACCACGGGCACCAGCGGGCATTTGCTTAATCACAGCGTGGACCGATGGATCCAGTCTATCCGGCATTAACGCGTTCACTAAGGCGTTTCATCTTGAGCCCGAGTTTCTGGCTGGTTGCCGCCATGCTTCTCAGCGCGGTCCTGCTACACTATAGCGCTCAGATTCGCGCCCTACCCATGGCCATCGGGGGCCAAGCGGTCTTGACCCGGCATTCAACGGACCGAGTTTTGCTCATACTGCCCATAGGCTACGCAGCTTTCGCTCTGGGACCAGTTGCGGGCTTGCTTACCCTGGCATTGGCTGGCCTGATCATGCTCCCTCGCGTTGTCTTCCTCAGCCCCTCTCCAGCCGACGCGCTGATCGAGACCTTGGCCGTCATCATCGTTGGAGGTCTGACCGTCTGGCTGGCGTGGATAAGAGAAAACCAAGAGACTCTCCGCCAGAAGGCCACGGCCCGATTGCAGGCAATCAACGCCGTTTCGGCCGTCCTGACGAGCTCTCTGGAGCCGAAACGGATGCTCACCGAAGCCCTGGACATGGTGCTTCAGGTTACTGATCTCAATGCGGGATTGATATTCGTGCTCGACGAGAAAGCTGAGGATCTCATCCTCGCAGCGAGTAGGGGGCTGCCTCCAGGAGCCACCGTCGGTGACAGAGGGCTGAGACTGGCCAGGGAGTTGGTGAGCGACCAGTCACTCACCAGCCAAGTGGCTGTGCCACTGACATCGAAGGGCAAACCGCAAGGGGCCCTCGTCGTGGGCAAGGATGGTATCCACCACTTTCTGCCGGAGGAGGTCGACCTCATCGGGGCCGTTGCCACTCAAATCGGTGTGGCCACGGAGAACGTCCGGCTACACCAGGACGTAGCCAGGCAATTGAAGAGAGAGAGGCGCTTGGGCGAGGTGGCAAAGGAGATCACTTCGGAGCTCGAGCTGGATAGAGTTCTGTCAAAGGTAGTTCTAATCGCGGAAGAGTTGGTAGGTGCGGATGCCGGGGGCATCGCTCTGCTGGATGAAGATCGAGGAATAATCACTTACCCGTACCTGCACAATCTACCCATAGAACTGAGTCAAGTCCCGATGTCCCCAGATGAGGGGCTGGCCGGCCAGGTAACGACCTCAGGTCGTCCCGCTGTGCTGGAGGACTACCGAGACTATCCGGCCAGCACGGAGGCCTTCTGCAAGGGGGGCGTGAAAAGCGCCTTGGGCGTGCCCATAGTCAGTGGAGAGAAAGTGTTTGGCGCCCTGGACTTGTTCACTCTCAAGGAAAAACGCTCGTTCTCCGATCGTGACATCGCAGTCGTTTCTGGAGTAGCGCGCCAGGCGGCTATCGCCATCGAGAACGCGCGCCTGTACAAGAGCATGCGTTCCTACGCCCGGCAGATCATAACCGCCCAAGAGGAAGAGCGAAAACGCATGGCTCGCGAACTGCATGACGACACTGCCCAGGCGTTGGTTGGTCTGTCGCGTCGGCTTGACGCGCTGCTCAGCGGGAGTGACCAAGTCCCCGAGACTTTGAGACAGAGGATAGTTGACATCCGCCAGCTTACCGCGGAGATATCTCATGGTGTGCGTCGCTTCAGCCACGATTTGCGACCCTCTACCCTCGATGATCTGGGCCTGTTGCCGACGCTGGAAGGGTTGACCACCAGGATCTCACAGGAGGATGGTCTACCGGCAGAATTGCGTGTCCTGGGCGAGCGACGGCGCCTGCCACCAGAAGTGGAATTGGCGCTGTTCCGCGTCGTTCAAGAAGCGCTAACCAACGCCAGAAAGCATTCCCAAGCCACAAAAGTGACGACCACAGTGGAGTTTGGTGAGGGATTGGTCACGGTAACCGTCCGCGACAACGGCCGCGGCTTCACGCTCCCCGAAAGGCCCGCCAATCTCGTGGAGACGGGTAAGCTGGGCCTGACCGGCATGTTTGAAAGGGCACAGCTGGTCGGCGGCACCCTTACAGTACAATCCGCACCAGGTGAGGGAACGATCGTCATCGCGGAGATACCTGTTCAGAACGGCGACCGCTGATGGATGTGGAAGAAGCCATTGAGACCAAGATAAAGCCCCAGTTGAGACAGTCTTTCGAGCTCAGCACGACCAGATCTCTGCTCACGATGGCCACCTTGGCCTACTTGACCACCGTTGGGGGAAAGACACTGAGATATCGTGCCTTTGTCGATTCCCTCTGCTCGGAGGAACGAGTTACCGAGGAGTGGGGGGAAGCCGCCGCGGCCAAGAAGGCGGAGGAATGGAAGAACCTTGTCCCCCTCCACCCCGAAACCCTGGTCACCGTGGCCCCAAGAGCGCCGAGTTGAGATCTTCCGCGCTAGAGTAGAAAGTCAGGCCAGGGATCGTGTCCCTGGCCTGACAATGTCCCACTCGAGGGGAAGGATCACGCTTCTGCGATCACCCCGCCCCGTGGCGGCCCACCGTCATACCATCTGGCCGCTCAGTACCACCACCAGTCGGAGGAAGAATCCTCCGAGGAGTACGAGAGCGGCAGAGGAGACAACCGAGCCAACTATCCCTTCCCTACCCCTGGTGGCAGGGAACAGCAGCACCAGCGGGATGATCAACCCCAGCAGTACGGCTCCACCCCAGAATAGTAGCCCCAGTGGGCTGAAGACCATGTAACGCAGTGCCTCGACTGCGGCTGGCGTGGAGAAGGAAGCCAGCCAGACGACGTAAACCACCAACACCGCCGACTCCACGAGGGCGACAATAGCCATGGCCTTCGCGAGCGCGTACACGGCTTCGTCAGGGACAGGTTCGCCCTCTCCGCCAAACAGCATGTCCAGCAGTCTGCCGAACCCGGTCTTCAGAACGAGGACCAGCAAGGCCGTTCCTGTCAAGATCGCCGACGTCACGAATAGCACTGGGAGCAGAAATGTGCTGGCCCAAAGTGGTTGATTGCTGGCGCTCAAGAGCACGCCCGTATAGGCCATGAGCAACACAGCCAACACAAAGGCGATCCAAGAGAGAACCCCGAGCGCCCGGGCCGCAGGGCGAATCACACTCGCGAGCCCGGAGAGCACAGTAAGTCGCACCTCCTCGGGCTCGAAGCTCTTGGACCACCACAAAGCGATCATCACTACGCCGATCAGGGCGTATAAAAGCAGAATCCAGCTCCCCATCGACATCGCCGATCCCGGTCTGAACCTCGTAAAGAGGTGCCAGGCTCGAAGTTGCTCGCCCAGATCCACCACCAACAGCAGGGAACCCAGCAGCACAAGAGGCACGCCTAGAAACATCGCTATCTTGGGCAGCAATGGGTACTTGCGCCCGCTCATGCGATCTATGAGGAAGGCCGCAAAATAGGCGCCCCCTGCCATCCCAGCTACCCAGAGGTCAATCGCAATTGGCCACTCCCAAGTCATACCTACTCACCTCCTCCGCTGATCGATTCTTCCCCTGCCGTCGCTCTCTGCCGCTTGAAAAGCAGCCAGAACGGCACAGCAGCTAGCACACCTGCGGTTATGATGCCGCCGAGCCACTGGCCCAACAGATTGGTCGTTGCGTGCTGCGGCGATTCGGGTAGCCCGTAGGCAGAAGGTTCGTCCACCAGCACGTACAGTCGGTGCAAACCACCCAACTCACGCTCGCCATACAGGCGGGCCTTCGGATGTCCGTTGGCCTGCAGAGCTGCGACCCGTGCGTTCCCCTTGGCTATCATCTCACCGCGGTCGCCCCAGCCCAGAGCATTGGCGGGACAGGTCTTGACGCAAGCCGGTGTCAAGCCGTTGCTCGTCCGGTCAATGCAGAGGGTGCATTTTCGAGCAGTGGCCTTCTCCTCCCCTCCACCCGTCACCTGGTTAAGCGAATGCACGGCGTCGAAGGGGCAAGCGGCGACGCAGTAGCCGCAGCCAATACACCACGTCTGGTCTATGATGACGGTCTCGCCATAGTGCCTGATTGCTCCCGTGGGGCAAACCGCCTCACAACTAGCATTGGTGCAGTGCATGCAGCCCTGCTTGAGGAACAGCCATTTTACCTGGTCGCCCTCCACCTTCTCGTTGAACTTGATCTTCGTCCAGGTTATCCCCGATAACTCGGGAGGGTTCTCATAGGTGCCCCAGTTTTCGGTCTCTTCGGCCGGATTGTCATTCCACTGCTTGCACGCCACCTGGCAGCCGCGGCATCCCATACACCTCGACTCGTCTATCAGCATCGCATTTCCCATTGTCACACCGCCTTTCTAATATCCACGAGGAAGGCCTTGTACTCCGGGATCCCCGTGTTGCCATCGCCCACGTGAGGCGTCAGGAAGTTGGCCGTACCACCCTTGGCCAGTCCCTGCCAGCTGAAGTGCCAGGGCAGGCCCACCTGGTGGACCGTCTTGCCATTGACGGTGAAAGGCTTAAAACGAGGAGTGACGACGGCTACCACCTCGATCTCACCGCGAGCCGAGCTCACTATCACTCGATCACCGTTGGAGATACCCTTTTCCGTGGCCAGTTCTGGGCTCATTTCTACGAAGGTCTCGGGTTGAGCCTCCGCGAGCCACGGCAGCCAGACCGACATACCGCCCGCCTGCCAGTGCTCACACAGCCGATAGGTGCTGCAGGCGATGGGGAACTCCTCAGATGTCCCGACATCGTCGCCCACCGCATCCCACACCTTCACCACAGGGTTGAACTGTACGGATGACAGCGCGTTGATCGTCGGCGACTCCAGCGGTTCGTAGTGCTCAGGGAAGGGGCCCTCGTTCCTGACGGCGAAGAGCCTGCCCTTGCCCTCTGGTAGCATGATGAAGGCATCTGTGAAGCCCGCATCGCCGGGGCCCTTGGTGGGGGAGAAGTCCGGGACGTCGTATCCCGTCCACTTACCTTCCGCGGCGTCCCACCAGATGAGCGCCTTGTCCTCGGACCACGGATTGCCGTTGCTGTCGGCCGAGGCGCGGTTGTAGATGATGCGGCGGTTCACCGGCCAGGAGAAACCCCAGTAAGGGTACATGCCCAGGTCACCTGGGTCCTTTTGGCCGCGCCGCTTGCTGGCGGTGACCATGTTGCCTTCACCATCGTCGGCCAGATACCAGTAGCCCGAATAGATCCAGTTGCCGCAGGCGGTGGAGCCATCATCCTTAAGCTTGGTGAAGTTGACCACCATTTCGCCAGCCTGGCCTACAACGTTGCCATCTTCGTCTGTGACGTCTTCCGTCCAGTAGCCGTTGATCTCCTGGCAGATCTTGTCGAAATCCGCCCCGTGAGACCAGTTCAACTGTGTCACAGCCTCCGGCAGCGCTCCGCCCTCTTCCTCATAGAGACGCCTCAACTCCTGGTAGATGAGGTCCATCATCTCGATGTCCCCCATGGCGACTCCTCGTGGCTCAGCAACCTTGGGGCGGTACTGTATCAGACGGCCACTGGTAACGATGGTGCCTTCCTTCTCCATGGCGTCGGCCGCGGGCAGGAGGAACACCTCCGTCTGAATGGAGGCCGGGTCCACATCCGGTGCATGCCAGAAGTCAGTCGTCGCCGTCGGCGCGATCTCCTGCACCACCATCCACTCCAGCTTCTCCAGGGCCTTGCGCTCGAAGCGCGCATTGGGTCCACCCACCGCTGGGTTCTGGCCCATAATCCACATGCCCTTGACTGTGCCATCGTAGATCGCGTGGAACATTGCGATCCAGGCATAGGTGTCGATGCCGCCACTGATCTTGGGCATGTAGTCGAAGCGGAAATCATTGCCCTCGGTGGCATTCTCTCCCCACCAAGCCTTCAAGAGGCTGACCAGGAACTTAGGCTTATTGACCCAGTAGCCGCCCGAAGGCGTCTCCACCTCCAAATACTCGGCGAGATCCTTGTGCTTTGCGGCATTGGGAGTGGCCATGTACGCCGGGATGATGTGGTACAAGATGGCCATGTCGGTAGAACCTTGGACGTTGGACTCGCCTCGCAGCGCGTTCACGCCACCTCCAGGCCGGCCAGTGTTGCCCAGCAGGAGCTGAATCATGGCCATGCAGCGCACATTCTGCGTGCCCACCGTGTGCTGCGTCTGGCCCATGGCGTACAAGATGGTGCCCGTCCTCTCGGGCGCCCCGGCAGCAGCGTAGGCCTGCGCCACCTCCAGGAACTTGTCCCTGGGCATGCCACAGACCTGTTCCACCACATCGATGGTGTATCGCGCATAATGCTTCTTCAGAAGCTGAAATACGCAGTGAGGATCTTCTAGAGTCTCATCCCTCAGGATGTTCCCCTCGTCATCCGTCTGATACGCCCACGTGGACTTATCGTAGCTCCGCGCAGCCGCGTCGAAGCCGGAGAAGTAGCCATCCAGCTCCGCGGGACCCTGGAATCCCTCATTGATCAGGAAGGAGGCGTTGGTGTAGTTGACCACATACTCCTCGTGATAAAGGTTGTTCTCGAGTATGTAGTTCATCAAGCCGCCGTAGAACGTAATGTCAGTCCCGCTCCGCACTGGGGCGTAGATCTCAGCTGTCGAAGCAGTGCGGGTGAAGCGGGGGTCTACCACGATCAACCTGGCGCCTCGCTCATCGCGCGCCCGATTGATGTGGTACATCGACGCTGGATGGTTCTCCGCGGGGTTGGCGCCGCATACCAAGACGACGTCAGCGTTCTTGAGATCTCTCCACTGGTTGGTCATCGCTCCGCGACCGTACGTGGGGCCGAGACCGGCCACCGTCGCGGAGTGTCATATGCGTGCCTGGTGTTCGATGTACACCAGGCCCAGGGCGCGAGCCAACTTGACAGCTATGTAGCAGTCCTCATCGTTGTTCGCCGCGCCACCAATGAAGGCAATGCCGTTCGTGCGATTGACCGTTACCCCATTCTCATCGGTGGTCTGGAACGTGGCATCGCGCGTGTCTTTGATCCTGCGAGCGACCAGGGGGATGGCTTCCTCCCACGTAATGTCCCTCCACTCCGACGCGCCCGGAGCCCGGTGCCGAACCTTATCCAGCCGGTGGGGGCTGGTAGACAACTGGCGCACCGAGATGGACTTGGGGTCCAAGGCGCCCCGGTTATTGGGGTGCTCGGGATCGCCCTCCGAATTGATGATGTCCCCCTTCTCGTCAGTGGCGATCAACAAACCGCACCCGCACGAGCAATACGGGCAGATAGTCCGCCCCTCGCCCACCCTCTTGTGCAGAGGAAAGGGCGGCACCTGCTGATAGCCGGGCACGATCGGTGGCAGAAGAAGGGCACCTGCGCTCGCTCCCGAACCCATCAGGAACTGTCTTCTACTTATTCTTCGCATACTTCTAGCCTCCTATGGTGTTCAAACTTCAGCAATAGTGATAAACCGTGTGGCAAACATCACCTCCCGCGTGGCTCTAACCTTAGAGTTCGTGGTATTCTAACGAGGTTGACCAATCTTGTCAAATATCGCAAAGAGCAAAAT
>CAZNMJ010000044.1:0-17578 GCA_964573815.1 uncultured Anaerolineales bacterium | reverse complement strand
TCCAGCACGGAGTGCATCATGGCGATGTCGGAGGTGCCGATGTACCTGGCGGCGTAAGCCGGCATGGAGGCGGTGCTGGAGAGCACGAACTTGGGCAGGCCGAAGGGGAAGGCCTTCATTACGCTGGTGCCGAGAGTGGTGTTGCTGGCGCCGCCGAAGCAGAGGATACCATCCACCTCTCCCTTGGCGTGGAGTTCCTTGATCTTCTCGATGGCCCCCTTGATCATGATGGGGGTCAGCTCCCCTGTCGCCTTGGACTGGCGCATCTCATAGATGTCGCCGCCGCCAGCCTTGGCCACCTCGTCTGCGGTGATGTCAGGGGTGATGGCAGGCTCTGCACCCGTGCCGGCGTCCACCAGGATGGCTCTGTGGCCCCTCTGTTCGATCAACTCCTTGAGGAAACTGGTCTCCTCTCCTTTCGTGTCGAGGGTCGAAAGGATGACTATGCTAGCCACCGGGTTCCTCCTTCGAAAGCGATATAAGAATGCGGCAGCGAGGATTTCCTGCCGCGAGGCAACACTAATAGATCAACTCATCCTCGAAGCCGTACTCCTTCCACCGCTTCTTGACGGTCTCCACCGCGTCCTTGGACAGGTCGATGACCGGAGGCTTTTCCTCCCACTCGTAAGGCGTGGTAGCGTCGATGATGATGCGAGAGGTGATCCACCTGGCGTCTATGGGCAGGGACGGATCAAGAGGCGTGGAGCGGCCCCGCTTGATGATCTCGCTGTCCCGCTCTGGTTGGTATCTCGTGCTCAGAGCCCAGAAGACCCGATCCATGTCGTCGGCAGGGATATCGTCGTCAACGACGATGACCACCTTGACACCATAAGCTCCGGTGCTGGTGGAGATGACGGCGTTGCCCACGTGAGATGAGTGGCCGGGATACATCTGCTTCACCGAGACCACGACCATGAAACGCCCACAGGAGGCAGGAGGGATGTATACCGACTGGATTCCTCGAAGACCCATCCTCTCCAGCTGGCCCCAGAGGGTTGCCGTGCGGTTCATCGATTGAATCATGTGGGTGTCGGTGATGGGACGGCCCACTGTGGTGGCGTGGAAGATAGGGTTCTTGCGGTAGGTCACGGCCTTCACGTCGATGTAGTGTCTGGGCACCACGCCCTTGCCTGAGTAGTAGCCGGTGTATTCCCCGAAGGGCCCTTCGTCCTTGAGCTTCTCCGGCCACAGATCGCCTTCCAACACGATCTCGGCTTGCGCCGGCACCGGCAGGTCCACGTACTCGCCCTTGACCACCTCCATGGGCAGGTTCCGCAAGGCGCCAACGTAGTTGTACTCCGTCTGGCCAGGGGAGAACAGAGTGCTTGAGCACAAGAAGAGCACAGGGTCGTAGCCAATCACCGCCGCGATCTGCATGGGCTGGTTCAGTTCCGCGTATCTTTGACGGTGGAGATCGGCGTCCTTGCCCTTGATGATCTGGATGCCGGTGGTCTTCTTGTCCAGCAACTGCATGCGATAAGTACCGGCGTTGATCCAGTCGCTGTCGGGGTCCTTGGTGATGACGCTGACGAAGGTGCCGATGAACCTTCCGCCATCCTGCTCGTAGAACCAGGGCACAGGGAACTTGTAGAGGTCCACGTCCTTGCCCGTATCGATATTCTCCTTGCACGGGCCCGTATCCACCCACCTGGGCGGGAGTTCTTCCTGCGTGCGATTGACCCATTCCCTGGCCAGCTGGCTGATGCCCCAATTTGTGGGCATATCGAGGGCCAGCGCCAGTCGCTCTGTTGTGGAGAGAGCACTTATGAACACTGGCGAGTCGTAACCCTTGACGTTCTCGAAGAGCAGGGCTGGGCCATTTAGCTCTTCGTTGATCTTGGCCACGTGGGAGAGCTCCAGGTTCCAGTCCACCTCGGCCTTTACCCGTTTCAATTGCCCTGCGGCTTCGAGTCTCTCAAGGAAATCTCTCAGATCTCGATCGGCCATGCTGTTGTTCTCCTTTCTCACGCCTAGTGCATCGTCTACTTGAGCTTCTTGCCTTTCATCGTGGTATCCAGGATGGTGTCTAGCACACTCTTGCCGGGTTCCACGATGGGCTTCACTTCTTTCTCGCTCCACACGGTCTCGGGCCTGCTTTGAAGGATCAGGATATTCTCCGGGAACGGCAGGTCCCGATCCACAGCCCATTCGATGTCCTGCGGCTTGCCTCCGTAGTACTTCTCTATCCCTTTGGCCAGGCGACTCAACTCCAGGATCTCCTCCTCTGTCACACAGGGCTCTTCCCGCCTCTTCTCTGGGATCTCCGATTGCACGACCTTGCCGGTGTCTCGGTCCACTATGTACTCCACCGTCTTGGGCGAGATTGTCCTCCTGGAGACGTTGAAGGTGACTTTGTCCACGAGGTAGTTATCGGGAGTGACCTCGCCTCGGACCACGCTTTCGCCCAGGCCCCAATTGGCGTCGATGGTGATCTTGGAACGGTCGCCCGTGAGGGGGTTGAGCGTGAACAGCACTCCAGCCGATCTGGCGTTGACCATTTTCTGCACGCCAACGCTGATCAGGACCTGCTCGTGGGGGAATCCCATCTTGAGGCGGTAGGTTATGGCGCGATCGGTGAATAGACTGGCCCAGCAGTTCCTGGTCGCCTCCACCACCTCATTGGCGCCCATGACCCACAGATAGGTCTCCTGCTGGCCGGCAAAACTGGCCCCCGGGAGATCCTCTGCCGTGGCGCTGGAGCGGACGGCTACGGGCATAGCAGCCAAGCTGCACCTCTCACATAACTCCTGGTACGCATCCTTGATAACTGGCTCCACGTGCGCTGGGACCGGCGCGCCTCTGATCAACTCGCGCACTATCGTGCCCGCTTCTTGAACCGTGGCCACGTCTTCGGGGTCAACTTTGGCCAGGGTGTCCATGATCTTTTGTCCGATCCCTGCCTCGCCGAGGAGATCCTCATAGGCGTGAGTAGTTACTGCGAAGCCTGGAGGAACTGGAATCTCGGCGCTGGTCATGCGCCCGAGGCTCATATTCTTGCCCCCCACTAGGGGCAAAGAGTGCTCGTCGCATTGGTCAAACCATAGTACATAAGGCGGCTTCTCGCCCATTTCGCCGTACCTCTCACATCCAACAGAATAGAACCCGCAGGCCAGATACGCCAAGAACCCTCAGGGCTCGCTCTCGGACTGACTTCGTTCAGGTGCGTTCGGGGCCTGACCCCGCTCATGTAGGATCAGACCCCGAACACGTTCTTGGTACCCTACCTTTCGATAGTGACCACGCCTTCGTCCGCGTTGACCTTGAGCTTGTCCCCAGTCTTGATGGCCTTGGTGGCGAATCCCGTACCCACAACGGCGGGCAATTTGTATTCGCGGGATACGATGGCGGCATGACAGGTCATGCCCCCGATGTCGGTGACCGCGGCCTTGATCTTGGTGAATACAGGGGCCCAGCTAGGCGAGGTGATGGGGCAGACCAGGATCTCGCCGGGCTGTACAGTGCGCAGTTCCTCAATCTCCACGATGACCCGCGCCACGCCCTCGGTCACGCCTGGTGACGCTGGGAAGCCTCGCAACTCGGTCATCTCTTCGGGCTTTTCCGCTGGGGCGAGCCATGACTTGACGGTATCCGTGGTGACGCCCCACAGCATGATGGTGAATGGCTCAGTAACCACCTCAGGGGTGGGCCCTAGCGCAGGGATGGGAGCCCAGTCACGGAACTTCTTGAAGATCTTCTTCCGCCCCTTCACCTCCTGCGGCCAGTACGTGGGGCCGCGGGCAGGCACGCCCGGTCCCACCGCCCAAGCGGTGACCAGGTCGTACAACATCTGGGGGATGTCGAAACGGTGGAAGTAGAAGATGTCCTCCTTATCCTCCAAGAAATTGTGATCGACCAGCAGTTGCCCGAGGTCCCTCATCTTGTTCCAGAAGATGGTGTGATGCCAGTGCTCCACATAGAACAGATGGTTCTCAGCGTAGGGATAAGTCCTACGCACAGTGCTGTGAAGTTCTTCGAACTTCTTCCTGTCCTCATCCGTGGGCAGCAGTTCCTTGTACTCGGCGACCATCCTCTCCCGCTCGGCGTTGATCTCGTCGAGGGGCCTGTCCAGGGACTCTCCCCTCTCCACCCTGTCGATATAGGTTCTGACGTGGTCGAAGGGTAGGTTGAGATCGTCTATCCAGCCGATGTGAGTGTGATAGAAACCGGTGCCGGTGGACAGGTAGAACCATGGATCCTTGGCCTTCTCGAGGGCGTCGAGCCAATCCTTGCCAGGGCTGCTCTTCTCCAGTTCGGCGATGGTCTTGTCCGCGTCTAGCCCCTTCTTGAAGATGTCCGCCACGCCCAGGTCCACAGCTAAGCGAGCCAGCTTTCCTATCTCTTCCTCGGGCCGGAACATGATCACGTCAGCGCCAGCAACCATCTTGGCGATGGTCTGATCACCGATGTCGGGGAAGGCCTCCTTGCAGAAGCCGAAGAAGGTGAGATAGGCGAGGTAGACGAGGTTGAGGAACTCGAAGTGGTATTGCCAGGCCTTGTACATGTTGAGAATCAGCTTATCATAGGCTTCCAGCAGCGTGTATCCACTGCTGTAGCCCAGCCCTTTGAACACGACATGGTCCGGCTCGTACATCGGCAGCTCAGGGATCTCTATCTCCTTGAGCTCTTCGATGACCTCCCGCATCTTCTCTTCCCACTGAGCGTACAGGCTCTCCCACTTCTCATAGTAGAAGCCCACCCTCTTCTCAAAGTAGCCGACCCTCTCTGGGATCAACTCCTCAGGCGGGGCGTGAGCACTGATGTAGGTGTAGCCGTTCACGATGCGGTGAGCGATGCCCAGGGCAGGAGGGATGGCGAAGATGCGAGAAGTATTCTGGGATAGAGCCACCCACCAACTCTCGGCGGTGATGGTGTCGAAGGGCAACATGGGGTCCGGGTGGTGCATAGCGTCCCAGAACCAGAACTGGCCTTCCTCATACTCCTTACGATCCTCGCTGAAGAGGTAGTAGTATGGGTACATGTCCTGCCAGCCCTCGGTCCCCGGGACGTCCTCCACATCGAAGGGACTAGGGAATCGTCTCTCTGCCACTTTCCTCTCCTTTCACGGTGCGTTCATTGCGCTTGCTTGGCAAGACATCGCCGAACCAGCAAAGCGTCGATGATCCTTCACTACTGAGCTTACCTTTTCCTCTCTCCCTGTCACCTCCTTTCACCAAGAATCAGAGCCCTCTGAGGGTTGAGCGAGAGGCGCAGCGCTCAACCCTCGGTCACGTATCCGGCGGATTTGTAGTAGTCTTCGCCAGGATGCTACCCCGGCGGCGCGGGCGGCGTGAAGGGCCACCTGTGCCACACGCCGTAGTACAGGATGATCCCCGCTGCGAACAGGTTCAAGGTGCAGATTGCTGTCCACAACTGGGGTGGGACGCCCGCAGCTTGCCAGGTGGCGGCCGGCACAACAGCCTCGAAGATGGCCTTCATGATGAAGTACCAGACGATGGCCTGTGCCACCGCCAGGATGGGCAGCACGGTGCGCTTGATCGTGGCACTCGCCGTCTGGATCGGCCAGGTCTCAAAGGCCATGCCCCAGGTAAAGGTGCCGAATATGGTCCCAGCACCCAGGGCAAACACGACGGGCACGATCAATTCAGGTAGAATCCCCACAGCTGGCAGTAACGCTCCCAGGACCACCCAGGTGATCCACCCCATGAGGATGATCGCCACGGTAGCCACGACGCCATTAGCCCAGACGTTCTCAATCTTGCTAAAGGGCCACCCCTGCCACAGCACTGCCACGATCATCTGCCAGACGATCATCATCAGTATGGCCGCCGCAACCTCCAGGGCAAAGAACATCCCGTGGGGACTACCAGGTGCATCTGCCAGAGGGGGAATCGCGGCCCAATTGCAGAACAGCAAGTATATGATATACCCCACGACCCAGGAGGTTAGGAAGGCGCACACCCCTGCCACACGGTACTCTAACTTGTGGAAAGGCTTCAAGCCGAGGATGAAAGTCAGGTGCAGCATCACGAAAAAGGATATTATTGTGTAGATGGCCACCCTAGGGAACATCTGACCAGCGAAGTCGAACCCACCCGTGATTATGAGCATCAAGATGACCAGGGTGATCAGCATCATCCCCAACTGGACTATCCAGTTCAGGAGGCCTGCCCATGGCTGCTTCAGAGCGCCGGCTGGCCAGCCTCGCCACCACACCATGTTGGTTACCAGATACATTAGCCATACCAAGGTTGGCGCCCCTATCAGCCCGACCGCGGTGATGGGCCCTGGAGCTAGCCCGACAATGAAAGCGCAGACCATCACCACGACTACGGTCAGCAGGCCAATCAAGGGCTGCGTCATAGCCTTCTTCTCTGCCATTGGTTATCTCCTCCCTCGAATGTGGTCTATCTTACTACGTTGGCAGACTCGTCATTGTGCTCTATGCTCTCTCCACCCTCCTTTCTCCTTCATGGCAGACACCCTCATTATTGGGTCATTTCGTCCTGTGTTGCTGTATTTGACGCCTCCTTTCCTTCAGTTTGCGGAGGGTGCTTGGTACTGCTTCCCTCCATGCGGAGAATCGTACCGAAGCCTCGACCCGCATTGATCTGGGCCGGGACGCAGGCGCTAGAGGATGTCCAGCACATCGGTGACGTTTATCTCCAGCATCTTGACGCTGGCCAGGACTCTATCCGCATTTCGGTAGACGGCCTGAAGTCCACCGGATAGGTCTTGCAGCTCAAGAGCAGCTCTCTTGATGGCTTGAATCCTCTTGTCCATCTGTTCCAGGAGTTCTCTGTCCTTCTCCGTGCTCATGCGCTTGACTACCTCCTACGGCTTTGGGCGCAGGTCCTTGAATCTATTGGCCTTAAGCGTGTATCTGGGCAGGGTACCGTACTCATGGAACTCGATGTCATACCGCAGGTTGGTCTTCAATCTGAGTCGGTCCACCAGTCTGGCTTCCACGGCTTCGCGGTTGCCTGCCTCTTCCGGCATCAGTTCGACCTTCAAGGCAATCGCGTCTATGTCGCCTTTCTTAGTTACCTCCACCTCGAACTCATCGCTCAGCTCAGCGAAGCTTCTCACCACTTCCTCAATGGCCGAGGGAGCAAGCAGCACGCCTTTGACCTTGGTAATGTCATCGGCGCGGCCCACCACGCCCCCTTTGATCCAGCCGAAAGTGCGCCCGCAGGGACAGGGCTCTTCCGCCCATTCCGCCACGTCTTTGGAATCGAAACGGATACACGGCTGCGCTTCCCTGTCGAGGGCGGTCAGGACGAGCTTGCCTCTCTTGCCGGGTTCGGTGATACGTTGGCCCGTCTGTATGTCCTCCAACTCGACCAGGAAGAGCGCCTCGTTGACGTGCAGTCCTCCGGGCTGCGCTGTGCACTCGTAGCCCCAGGCGCCGATCTCGGTGGCTCCGACGTGGTCGTAGACCTTGGCACCCCACGCCTCCTCCATCCTCTTCTTGGTGGCGGGGATGCTGGCCCCCGGTTCACCTGCGCAGAGGATCTTGTCAATGCTCAGGTCCTTTGTCGGGTCTATGCCCATGCTCCGCGCCTTGTCCGCCATGCCCAGGACATAAGTGGGAGTAGCCATCAATGCTGTGGCATTCAGTTCCTGGATCTTGAGGATGCGCGCCTCTGTGTCCAGCACCCCCCCTGGCACGACTTCGCAGCCCATCTTCTCTCCTGCGTAGTGGCCTGCCCAGTAGGCGACGAAGATGTTGTAGCCAAAGGGGATGAGAATGCGGTCCGAGTCTCTGAACCCCTGGGCGTACATGATGTAGGACCAGGCCTCGGACCACCACTCCCAGTCCTGCCAGGTATCCGGCTGGTAGACGGGCTGTCCGGTCGTGCCGCTCGTCTGGTGGAATTCGGTCACTCTTTCCAGCGGAACGCATAGCATGTCGCCGTAGGGGAAGGGATCCTTCCTCTGGATCTCCCGCATCATGCTCTTTTCCACCTTGGGCACTTTCCTGATATCTTCCCACGTCTTGATATCGCCGGGCTCCAAGCCAGCGTCCTGGTAGAGGCGGCGGTGGAATCTAGAGTTGTCGTACGCCCACTCAACTATCTTCCTGAACTTCTTCAGTTGCAGTTCTCTGAGCTTATCTCTGGGCAGAGTCTCCAGCACTGGATTCCAGTATTCCTCAGCCCCTTTGACTTGTGCCATATTCTACCCCCTGATGCTTTGGTCTCTGGTCATCCCTGCACAAAACAAAGCTGGCTAGCCCACTCCTCGGTGGCTAGCCAGACAATGCTTCCTTGCCCTGAACTCTCCTGATGCGATGATAGTGCACCAGCCCACTCCACACAGAACAAGTCACATATGGTAGACAGCAAACCTGCTACGTTGATGAGAAGAGCAAGACGAAAATATTATAGTCCTGGTGGTAGTCACTGTCAAGCCCTCGGCGCCTTGCAGCACCTGGGTTTTCAACCTCACGGCTCCGGTATCCCCTGCCACCTGTTGAGCAGATTATGATCGATGTCCAACAGATCGAGGATCTTGCCCACTGTGTGACTTACCAGGTCATCTATGGTCTTGGGTCTGGTATAGAAAGCAGGGACGGGGATATAGACCACTGCTCCCATATCCGCCACAGCATGCATCAATCGCAGGTGGCCCTTATGCAGAGGGGTCTCCCTGACCACCAGCACCAACGGTCTTCGCTCTTTCAAGGTCACGTCAGCGGCGCGAACCAGGAGGTTGTCATTGTATGAGTTGGCGACGGCAGACAAGGTCTTGATGGAGCAGGGTATGATCACCATACCATCAGTCTGGAAGGAACCGCTGGCGATAGAGGCCCCCACGTCGTTTATCGGATGGACGTGATCGGCGAGGGCTTCCACCTGGGAAACTTGGTAGTTGGTCTCAAGTGCTATGATCTTTCGGGCTGGTTGGGTGATGACGAGGTGGGACACGACATCTGCGTCTCTTAGGGCTTCCAGCATCCTGATCCCGTAGATGGCTGCTGAGGCCCCAGATATGCCTACCACGAGTGTCTTCATTCTTCCCTCTCAATCAGGTCTGCTACCTTCCCCGCAAGCGCCCGGCAGTTGTCCATGATCTCTATGATGGCATCTTCCTCGAGGTGGTCCCAGTGAACCCCGGCCGCCACAACTACGTTCTTCTGCAGCCTGGCGGACAGTCTCTCCGAGACCATCTTGACCAGCTCGTCCTCTTTGTGTCCCAGGACGGTGAATACGGAGGACGTCGAACTGACGACATTCGGATCGGCGATGCTGGGGCGCGGCAGTGCGATGGCGACTGCACCGATGTGAGGTTGCGTGCCCCCCCAAATGCAGGTCACAAGGTCTTCCCCCACAAGGAGGGACAGGGAATGTAGGGGGTAGTTGCCTTCCTCTATGGAGAGTTCGAACCTTCTCACAAGGGGTGCCTATTCCTCCTCCTGGGCGCCCATGAAGTACCAGTAGAAGGCCAGAATCACCATCGCATTGGTGATCTCGCCCTTGCGGATCAGGTTGGGGATCTCGGACAGAGGAACCAGGACTACCTCGATGTCCTCGGTGTCATCCAACTCAGGAGTCTGTGCCTGGCGTACGTCTGGGGCCAAATAGGTGATGGAGCGGTTATTCAGTATGGCGGGCTGTGGGCAGGCAGAGCCGAGGAGGACGATGTCACCCGCTTCGTAGCCAGTCTCTTCAAGCAACTCTCGCCGGGCAGCGTCCTCTGCTGTATCGCCCGACTCGGCCAGACCACCAGGGATCTCAAGGCACATCCCGCGGTTGCCGTGGCGGTATTGTCTCACCATGACAACTTCCTCGTCTGGTGTCAAGGCGATGACATTGACCCAGTCAGGGGATTCCAGCACGTAGAAGTCGTGTTCGCGACCCGTGCGAGGGCAGCAAGCCGTATCGGTGCGCACGGAGAACACGTGGTAAGACTTGTCTAATCTCGAGCGTACGAGGGGCCAGGGTTCGGGCATCGAGACCTCCTGCGCCGCTGAATGGGCGGCCAGATTATAGCGTGTTCGTGGTGGGTTGTCCAATGGCCTGTCGAATTCGGCTCGACTATAATGTTCTTGTCTCCCTCGTCCTGCGCGAGATGTAGAGTCGGGCACAGGGAGGCTGGAAGTCTATCCGAGGCCTGTCGAGAGACCGGACGGAGGAGAGCGATGTTGGAGGACATCCAAGTGTTAGTTAGGGGCGGCGGCGATTTGGCCAGTGGCGTCGTCTACCGCTTGCATCGCTCAGGAATGCAGGTGATGGTCCTCGAACGTGCTGAGCCCACGGTCATTCGTCGCGCGGTGGCCTTCGGTGCGGCGATGTTCGAAGGTCTGGTGGAGATCGAAGGAATAGTTGGTCGGCGCGTGGATGCGCTGGAAGAAGCCGAGGGCTCCTTGGCGAAAGGCGAGGTTCCCGTGATAGCCGACCCTGAGGGCAAGGCGATCTCCGAGTGGAGTCCCGAAGTCCTCGTTGACGCCATCCTGGCCAAGAGGAATCTGGGCACCAAGATCACCGATGCGCCCATCGTAATCGGCTTGGGTCCTGGATTTGAAGCCGGAGTCGATGTCCACGCGGTGGTGGAGACCGAGCGAGGCCACAACCTTGGCAGAGTGATTCTTGAAGGCCGCGCTGCTCCGGACACAGGCATACCGGGTGCCGTGAACGGTTACACTGTGGAGCGGGTTCTGAGGGCTCCTTGCGCAGGCGTCTTCGAGGCAGAGAGGCAGATTGGCGATGCTGCCAAAGAGGGAGAAGTAGTAGGATATGTGAACGGCACGCGAGTCGTGGCGGGGATCACTGGGGTGATCCGAGGGTTGATCGCCGATGGGCTGATGGTCAGGGAGGGCCTGAAGGTAGGCGACATAGACCCCAGAGGTATCCGGGAACACTGCTTCACCATCTCTGACAAAGCGCTGGCCATCGGTGGTGGCGTGCTCGAAGCTATCTTCTATCTGCGGCAGAAGCTATCACCATGACGCGTGCGCTGGATTGCCAGCCCGTGAACTCCGTGAGTGTCTACATCCACATTCCTTTCTGTGTGTCGAAATGCAGATACTGCACCTTCAACTCCCACGCGGGATTGGGTCACCTGTACGAGACCTACGTAGAAGCGCTGGAGAAGGAAATCGTGCTCTTTGGCGAGAGCGAAGAGGCGTGGCAGGCAGAGACCATCTATCTCGGCGGTGGCACCCCGACGGTATTGAGCATCGATCTTCTGAACAAGATACTTCAGGCCTGTCGAGAGCGCTTCATCCTAGCCGAAGATATTGAGATCAGTATCGAGGCCAACCCTCGAAGTGTGGAGCCTGGCTATCTGCGGGCTTTGAGAGACCTGGGCGTCAACCGGCTGAGCCTGGGGGTCCAGAGCTTCTGCGATGAGATGCTCGGCTTGGTGGGGAGGGCGCACACCGTCGCCGACGCCCTTGAGGCCTATCATGCGGCGCGAGAGGCTGGTTTCGAGAACATCAACCTTGACTTGATCTACGCGTTGCCGAGCCAGACGCTGGAGCAGTGGAGGGCCGATCTTGCCGAGGCCACCGCCTTGGGGCCCGAGCATCTGTCGCTATACTGTCTTTCCCTCGAAGAAGGAACCCCTCTGGCGGAGATGGTGGCGGCTGGAAGCCTCCCGGTGCCGGACCCGGATCGGGCTGCTGAGATGTACACCTGGGCCGAAGAGTGCCTGCAGAATGCTCAGTACCAGCACTATGAGATCTCAAACTGGGCAAGGACTGGGTACCAGTGTCGGCACAATGTCACGTACTGGCGCAATCGGCCCTATCTTGGGTTCGGGGCAGGGGCCCACTCCTTTCGGGGCAAGCGCAGGTACTACAATGTCGCGGACCCAGTGGAGTACGTCCGTCTGGTTCTGGCTGGCGGAGACACCCGTGGCGGCTGTGAGGTGATCGACGAGGCTCTGGAGATGAGCGAGACCATGATCATGGGTCTGCGCCTAAACGAAGGTGTGTCTTTCGAGGAGTTTGAAGAGCGCTTTCGTCTGCCGCTGGCTGTGGTCTACGACGAGCAGATAAGGGTATTGGTCGGCCAGGGGCTCTTGCATGTGAATGGGAGTGGCTTGAGGCTGACGCCAAGGGGGCGACTGCTAGGAAACGAGGTTTTCGAGAGGTTTCTCCCTGCTTCGAATGGTTAATACTGTCTTTCGACCAGGAAGAGGGCCAGCTCTCGCAGCTTCTCCTGGGCCGGGTTCTGTATCCCCGTCTCCTCCAGGGAATGGAGGGCCAGTCGCCAGTGCTGGGTGGCCACCCCACGTGCATACTCCCGCGCGCCCAGCTCGTCCAGCTTCTTCATGACGCTCTGCACGTCGCGCGGTCCTATGCTCTCCTGACTGTAGATCTGCCTCAGTTCGCGGTCTCCTCTTTCCAGGGCGTAGACTACGGGTAGGGACTTCTTCTTGTTGAGGATGTCTTCTCCCACCCCCTTGCCGGTGGCCTCCTTCTCGCCCCAGATTCCAAGTATGTCGTCAACTATCTGAAAGGCGAGTCCCAGCTGGTGGCCGAACTGGCGATATCTCTCAACGGTGTCTTGGTCATCCGTGCCCAGGAGCGATCCCAGTTGCGTCGCGCACGCGATCAGCGAAGCTGTCTTCTTGCCGACCATCTGCATGTACATCTCGACACCCACATCGTCGCGATTCTCAAAGCTGAGATCGAGATACTGACCTTCGGTGAGGGCCAGGCAAGTCTCGTCAACGATCCTGAAGGAGACGACGGTCTTCTCAGGGGAGATGCCACGTTCCAGCAGCCGCTGAAGGGCCAGGCGGCTAACGGCGAAGAGACCATCACCGGTGTTGATCGCCTGGGGCTGCCCCCAGAGACTCCACACAGCGGGACGGTGACGTCGTTCGGGGCTGCCGTCCTCGATGTCGTCATGGATGAGGGAGAAATTGTGTATTAGCTCGACGGTGGCGGCAGCGGGGAGGGCCTGGTGCCAGTCTCCGCCACAGGCTTCGCAACACAAGAGGCACAAGAGAGGGCGAAGCCGTTTGCCCGACTTCTGCGGTCTCGGGGAGAAGCTCTCGTCTACCCATCCCAAGTGGTAGAGCATCATCCCGTAGTAGGGAGACAGCAGCTCTTGACCCAATGGCACCGAGGCCTTCATCTCCGCCTCGATGGCGTCCAGGTAGGTGGCCAGGTCCTGGAAAGGCATCGCTCACCTTACGCCTGAGCGACTTCGCGCAACAGAGAGGTATCCCGGAGGGCTTCCATGTTCGAAACGCCTACAAGGAACATGGTCATGCGGAGCTCCTCGATGACCTCCTCCAGCTTGGAGACGACTGCGGCAGCACCGATTGTGGAGGGCTCAAGCAGTGGGGTTGCGATTCCCCCAGCGTGGGCGCCGAGGGCGATGACCTTCGCCACATCTACACCGGTGCGGATGCCACCACTGCCGATGATGGTGGTGTCAGGCGCACCCTCTCGCGCCATCTGGACGGATTCAGCGGTGGGAATACCCCAGTCCGCGAAGGTCTCAGCGATATGGTCAGTCTTCTCGTCCAGCGCTCTTTGCCTCTCCACTGCGCTCCAGGAAGTTCCCCCTGCACCGGCCACATCTATGGCCGCCACGCCGGCCTGGGCCAACATGTTTGCCACACGCTTCGAGATGCCCCAGCCCACCTCTTTCACGACTACGGGCACGGGGAGGTGGTAACACACTTCCTCGATCTTGGTGAGCAGAGCAGAGAAGTTCGTGTTCCCACCGGATTGCAGGCACTCCTGCAAAGGGTTTAGGTGGAGGATGAGGGCATCTGCCTCTATCATGTCCACGGCTCGATGGCAGTCCTCCAGGTCGTACTCGTAGTTGAGCTGCACGGCGCCGAGGTTCGCCAGCAGCAGAATATCTGGAGCTACGCTTCGAACTTGATAGGTGTGCGCTAGGGTGGGATCCTCCAGGGCCGCTCTTTGGGAACCAACGCCCATGGCCACTCCCAATCCCTGGGCGGCCTCAGCCAGGCTTAAGTTGATGTGCTCAGCTTCCTTTGTCCCGCCCGTCATGGAGGAAATGATCAAAGGGGCGTCCAGCTGCTTGCCCAGAAGCGCTGACGACAACCGCACCTCGGCCAGGTCAATCTCCGGCAAGGCTTGATGGATGAAGCGATAGCGCTCCAGGCCAGTCGTAAGATTGGTGAACTGGGAATCCTCGTCGAGGCAGATGCGGAGATGGTCGAGCTTGCGTTGCTGATGCATAAGGGTTTGTTCGTAACTTCCGTACGGGCTGGGTGTTGGTAAGATGCTGAGGTGTCAGAGATTATTATCAACGTTGTGAGAGTGCTTGTCAAGCTTGACTATCTCGTCCAAGGCTGCTATACTGTGAGGCATAGCGTTTCCAGATTGAGAGGAGGAAGGGGGTGAAAGCAATGAGCGCAGCGGCTGAAGGCAACATTTTCTCCGTGATCAAGGGGATCATCATCGAACAGCTCGGTGTGGACGAGGCCAAGGTGGTTCCCGAGGCCAACTTCAAAGAGGATCTCGAGGCCGACTCCCTGGATCTTGTCGAACTTATCATGGCCTTTGAGGAGTACTTCGAGGAGAAGTTCGGCCGCACCGTTGAGATCTCCGACGAAGAGGCTCAGGAGATAACCACCGTGGGTCAGGCCGTGGCCTACATCGAGAAGCGCATCGCTGAAGAAGGGCTCGCGTAGGGTCCGAGCACTGGCTTGATCAAGTGGGGGATGCCCAGCGGCATCCCTTTCTTGTTTTGGGAGCCGTGGCTTCCACACGGTGTGCGCAGCCCGGAGGCATGTGCAGATGATAGCTTGTCGGAGCGAGCTATGCGCCTACTGTGGCGGTTGTGTCAGTCTCTGCCCGTCCGGTGCCCTCGACTTGGGAGAGACCAGGCTGGTCATCGACGAAGAGCGGTGCAACGACTGTACCCTCTGCATCCCAGCCTGTCCTGTGGGGGCTTTGGTGGCAGAGCAGGATGAGCCGGCGCTCGCCCGCGTGCGCCGACAATATGACTTGGTGGTGGTGGGAGCTGGGCCTGCCGGTTCCACCGCCGCTTGGTTTGCTGCCGAACAAGGCTTGGATGTACTCCTGCTGGAGAAACGGCAGGAGATAGGCAGTCCGGTGCGGTGTGCGGAGGGGATCAATCGCGAGATGCTTCTCCGCTTCCTCAAGCCGGAAGAACCTTGGATATGCGCCAAGATCAACAAATCCCAGGTTGTGAACGTGGAGACAGGCGAGGCCCAGTCATTCGCAGGGGACGAGGTGGGTTACGTGCTGGAGCGCCGGGTCTTTGACAGGACGCTGGCTGAAAGAGCAGCAGCGGCAGGGGCGCAGGTGATGGTCAAGTCAACTGTCGACGGGCTCCTGATGGAGAACGGCGCGGTGAGGGGCGTCAGGGCGGCTCATGGGGATAGCGAGTTTGAGATCTACGCCCCAATAGTCGTGGGTGCCGATGGCGTGGAGTCCAGAGTGGGACAATGGTCAGGTCTCAGGTGTACGTTGCCGCAAGCGGACTGCCTTGTCTGCGCTCAGTTCATGCTCGTGGGCATCGACGTCGATCCCACGTGCTGCTATTACTATCTGGGGCAGGAGTTGGCTCCGGGAGGCTACGCCTGGGTTTTTCCCAAGGGTGACGGAAAGGCCAACGTGGGCCTGGGCGTACAGGCAGACTTTGCTGAGGCGCCAGCCCTGGAGTATCTGAATCGCTTCATCGCCCAGCACCGATTTCTTGAGCAGGGTAGCCCCGTCACCCTCATAACGGGGAATGTACCGGTCGGCGTCGCCCGAGGGGACATTGTGGGCGACGGGGTGATGCTCGTCGGCGATGCAGCCAGGCAGGCTGACCCCCTCACAGGAGGGGGCATCGCCAACGCCATGGTTGCAGGCCGCCTGGCGGCAGAGGTCGCGGCCAAGGCAGCGGCTGCTGGGGACGTGTCCCGGGCCTGTCTTACCCAGTACCAGACCCGATGGGCAGAAGAGAGGGGTCGCAAGATGGCGCGCAACTACAGGCTGAAGAATCGCTTCTCACCTGCTCAGCGGACGTCTCGCAGCTTCTTGCGGGCTTTCGCGTTGGCAACACCGGGCAGCTAGCTCCCCAACGTTAGACAGCTCACCGATTCTGGTATATACTTATTCCGCGCAGCCGACTTCTTCGGCGTCGCGGGGCAGGCCAGATGGCACAAGGAGGCTACACCAAGCCCATCACTTCGATACTGCTGGCAGGGGGGCGAAGTGCCCGTCTGGGGAGGGACAAGGCTTTCCTGCAAGTCAACGGCCAGTTCCTCATCGAAAGGATACTCCGCAGGCTTGGCCAGATCAGCGAGGAGACAATCATCGTCGCCAACGAAGTCGACAGGTATGAGCAGTTCGAGGGCATCGTGATCACTGATGTCTCTCCAGGCAAGGGAGCCTTGGGGGGGATATTCTCCGGACTGACAAGGGCCTCCAATCATCACAGCCTGGTGGTGGCCTGCGACATGCCGTTCCTCAACGTCTCGCTTCTGCGCTACATGCAGGGGCTGGCGGCGGACTATGACGTGGTGATCCCTCGGGTCGGAGGGTTGACCGAGGCCCTGCACGCCATCTACTCCAAGAACTGCCTCCCTTTCATCGAACGGCAATTGCAGATGGGAGACCTGCGGATTGTCCATTTCTTCCCTCAGGTGCGCGTCCGATACGTCGAGCAGGAGGAGATAGAGACCTTCGATCCTGAGCACCTCTCCTTCCTCAACATCAATAGCCAGGAAGACTTGGACAGGGCCAGGGCAATCTGGCGTCGGGAAGAGTCGGCAACTGCTGTGCAGATGGCAGCGAATCGATAAGGGACCGCTGTACTTCTGAGAGTCACCGCCTGGTATTGACGAGACCAGGTGATCGGTCAATGTGATAGGGTGGAAAGGCATCATATCATGTCCAGCCAAAAGCAGATCGAGTTCTGGGTCAACGGGGAGTTCCACGAGTTCACAGTCTCAGCCAAGACCATGTTGCTGGACGTTCTTCGTGATGAGCTGCGACTGACGGGTACCAAGAACGGCTGCGGCCACAACGCATGCGGAGCGTGCACGGTCATCGTGGATGGCAAGGCTGTGAGATCGTGCGTGTACCCAGCGTCCAGGGCTGACCGAAAGAGGGTGGAGACCATAGAAGGCTTGGCGGAGGATGAACAGCTGCATCCACTGCAACAAGCCTTCATCGATGCGGGCGCGGTTCAGTGCGGGTTCTGTACTCCAGGCATGATAATGGCGGCCAAGGCCTTGCTGGATCGCAGTCCTGAGCCCAGCAGGGAGGAGATCGTTGAGGCTCTAGCAGGGAATCTGTGCCGCTGTACCGGCTACGCCAAGATTATCGAAGCGGTGGAGATGGCTGCGGGCCTGAGGGAGCCACGCCGGGAACGGAAGGAGCTGCCAAGGAGAATCGTGGGTCGTGAGTTGCCTCGGCCAGATGCCCGCGCCAAGGTGACGGGCAGGGCCACATTCGCCGCGGACCTCTATTTCGAAAACATGCTGTTTGCCAAGGTTCTGCGCAGCGAGTATCCCCATGCGCAGGTCCTGTCGGTTGACACAGAGAAGGCGAAGCCGGTGCCAGGCGTCGCGGCGGTCATCACGGCAGAAGACGTGCCAGGGGAGAAGAACCATGGGCTGGCTCGCCTCGATTGGCCGGTGCTGGCCTACGACAAAGTGCGCTACA
>CAZNMJ010000043.1:0-17681 GCA_964573815.1 uncultured Anaerolineales bacterium | reverse complement strand
GGGGAGATGGACGCGTGGTGAGCTTCCTGGGGCGGTTACTGACGGACGCGGAGAGCGCCTTTCCCATACTTGAGGAAAGATTCAAGAGGTTGGGCTTTATTCCATTGTTGAGCAGGAACAAAGGCCAGGATACGATTCTGGTGGCACCGGCACCAGCGGAGAAACGGGCCTCACGACCCATAGTGAATCTGGCGTTGTTCCTGGCCACGGTGGGCACTGTGATCCTGGCTGGCGCCCTTCAGGAAGGCTACAATCCTTTCACTGATCCCCCCGTGGCGATCCTGACGGGCATTCCCTTTGCCGTTGCCCTGATGGGCATACTGGTCACCCACGAATTGGCGCATTTCTTTGTGGCCACAGCTCGAGGAATGAGGCAGACTTTGCCGTACTTCATCCCCATTCCCTTCAGCCCTGTAGGGACCTTCGGCGCCGTCATCAGGATGGAGTCACCCATCAAAGATCGCAAGGCTCTCTTCGACGTGGGTATCTCGGGACCTCTGGCCGGACTGGTGGTCTCCCTGATCGCCCTCGTGGTGGGGCTGGGACGCTCTGAGGTTGTGGAGTTGGCAGCGCCGCCACCGGGGACCATGTATCTGGGCAGTGGCATCTTGGTGGAGTGGCTTACGGACCTGGTGATGGGCCCACTGCCCGATCACGTGGACGTGCTACTGGATCCCGTCGCCTTCGCTGGTTGGTTCGGTGTTTTCATCACAGCGATGAATCTCATTCCCCTGAGCCAGCTCGACGGTGGTCATGTAGGATATGCGTTCTTTGGGAAGGCGCACCGCTTCGTCGCCATACTGGTATTCGTAGCGATGCTAGCGATGGCAGTGTTCTGGACGGGATGGCTGATCTGGGGCTTCTTTATCCTGATCTTCGGCGGCCTGAGGCATCCTCCCCCGTTGAATGACATCACCCCGCTGGATACGAAGAGGAAGATCCTGGCCATCTTCTCCTTTGTCCTGCTCTTCCTCCTGGCCACGCCTCGCCCCTTTGGCTAGGGGCGTCGCTCACCTTTGGATGTTGTAGAAGGCCTCTATGCCAGGATACCAGGCGGTCTCCTCTAGTTCTTCCTCGATCCTCAAGAGTTGGTTGTATTTGGCCACGCGCTCGCTGCGACACGGGGCGCCTGTCTTGATCTGACCGGCGTTCAGCGCCACTGCCAGGTCGGCGATGGTGGTGTCCTCTGTCTCTCCACTGCGATGCGAGATCACCGTTGTCCATCCGGCGTTCCTGGCCATCTCCACGGCGACTATGGCCTCGCTCAAGGTGCCAATCTGGTTCACCTTGATGAGGATGGAGTTGGCAGCCCCTTCCTCAATGCCCCGGCGCAGCCGGTCCACGTTCGTTACGAAGAGATCATCACCCACCAACTGAACCCGGTCTCCCAAACTCTCCGTGAGCAGCTTCCACGCTTCCCAGTCATCCTCGGCCAGACCATCCTCGATGGAGATGAGGGGGTACCTGTCCACCCAATCGACATAGAAGTCCACCATCTCTGCGCCGCTGAGTTTTCTTCCCTCCCTGCGCAGATGATACTGCCCATCCTCGTAGAACTCGGAGGCGGCAGGATCCAGGGCGAGGTGCAAATCCTCGCCGGGCTCAAATCCTGCTTCTTGAATGGCTTCCAGTATGACCTCTACCGCCTCCTCGTTGGATCCCAGCGATGGCGCGAAGCCTCCTTCATCCCCTACCCCGGTGTTGTATCCCTTGTCCCTCAGCACTTTCTTCAGGCTATGATAGGTCTCGACTCCCCAGCGCAGTGCCTCTCGAAAGCTTGAGGCACCGGTGGGCATCACCATGAACTCTTGCAGATCGGTGGAGTCCTCGGCGTGTCTGCCTCCGTTGAGAATGTTCATCATGGGCACAGGCAGCATCCTGGGCGCCACACCGCCCAGGTATCGATAGAGGGGCAAGTCCGCGGAGAGGGCCGCCGCCCGGGCCACGGCAAGAGACACGCCCAGGATAGCATTGGCTCCCAGCCTCGATTTGTCGGGTGTGCCGTCCAGCTCGATGAGGAATTGATCAATCCCTTGCTGATCGAACACGCTCCAACCGACAAGGTGTCCCGCTATCTCGTCTTCTACATTCCCGACGGCTTTCAGGACGCCTCTACCCTGGTAACGTTGTGGGTCGCCGTCGCGCAATTCCAGGGATTCGTGGGCACCGGTGGAAGCCCCTGATGGCACTATGGCCCGCCCCACGGTGCCGTCTAACAGGTACACCTCCACTTCCGCGGTCGGGTTGCCGCGAGAATCCAATACCTCTCGTGCCAAGATGTCCTCTATCATGCTCATGGTGAGTCTCCTTCCGCCTAGGCACTCTGTATGAGATGTCTTGATCAGAACCTACCCAGTTGAGAACCAAACCGTCGGTTGAGTAGGCCGAAGGCCATATCGAAACCAGCTTTGGTGGCCTGCCGGTGCACTTCGTCGGTCGAGTAGGCCCGTATCGAGACCAGCTTTGGCGGCCTGCCGGTGCGCTTCGTCGGTCGAGTAGGCCCGTAGGGCCGTATCGAGACCAGGAACTGTGCAACTTCTGCTTTGATATGTAGCATAGGTCCTTGCGCTTGTCGAGACGCCTATAGGGGGCGATGCCACGCGATTCATAAGCGCAAGGTTTGACAGAGCTCTAGCTTACCTATGCTATTTCAGTCCCAGAGTGACATAGAGACTGGTAAAATCGAAGTGCTCTTTGAGAAGTTCCTCGAACCGTTCTATCTTCTTCTCTTGTTGGAAGCGCCCCCTGCCGAAGAAGCCCTCGACGATCTCGATGGTAGTCAAGGTATCATGTGTGCTCACCATGATGGGCACGCCGGTTTCCTCTGCCACACCCAGAATCATGTCCTGGGGATAGAGGTTGCCGGTGAGGATGAGACATTTGGTGGACGTTTGCAGAGCTGCCAGCTGGATATCAGACCTGTCGCCGCCGGTGATGACCGCCTTGTTGGGTTTGCGGCGGAAGTAGCTCAGCGCGATGTCGCTGGTCATGGCGCCCACCATCAGATTCTCCACCAACTCCTCGCTCTTGTCAGCGCGGGCGAGTATATCCGCGTCCAGAGCCTTCGCCAGCTCATTCACGCTCACGGACATGAGGAATCTTTCCTCGGGGAGGATGGCAAAGACCAGTATGCCTTCCCTCTGGAGGTAGGGCTTGGCTATCTCCTGTGCGGAGTCCATCAGGCGCTGAGTGACGCTGTTCATGACCGCACCGATCATGGAGTCGCCCAGTACGCCCCGGTAGAACAACGCGGGGTCCAGAGTCAGCAGGCCAGTATATCTGATCACCGTCAGGGATTTGGCATCCAGTAAGTTGCAGACCTCATTGGCCGGAAGACCCACCAGTCCACCAGCACTCAGGCGGTTCACACCTTCCAGTAGCATCACATCCTTGCCGTTCGCAACCCGGCTGTAACTCTCCAGAAGCCTATTGGGGTAGTCCAGCCATTTCTGCTTCCTCATGATAGATTCTACCGTAAGGGGGTCCAGGGGTATGGGCACCAGATCGGAGATCGGTTCTTGCAGGTCAAGCTCTTTCTGGATGAACTGGACATCCTCGTCAACTACCATGCC
Source organism: uncultured Anaerolineales bacterium (assembly GCA_964573815.1). Taxonomy (GTDB): domain Bacteria; phylum Chloroflexota; class Anaerolineae; order UBA7937; family B3-Chlor; genus CAYGAW01. The sequence goes on along the minus strand of CAZNMJ010000043.1, from coordinate 14,109 downwards.
CTCCAGACGGCTAGCCGCCATGCTGATGGGTTTCATGTAGCCCACCGAGTAGCCGTCTCGTTGCAGCTTTCTCCCTAGGCCCAGACAGAGGGCGGTTTTCCCTGCTGTGCTTTCTGTTGACGCGACGTATAGTGCTACCATTGTGTGACCTCTTTTCCCTGTTGCGTACCCAATCCGTCTGGTGCCGGATTTCCGTGCAGCCAGAGCATCTTGAAGGTTACTCGCCCGTGCTCAGGACAACACCAGTCGCATGTCTATCGCCACTGCTCCTTTGCCTTCCTCGTGAACCATCAGCGGATTGATGTCCAGTTCCACAATCTCGGGGAAATCCACCGCCAACTGGGAGACACGCAACATACAATCCACGATGGCCTCCAAATCCGAGGGCCTCTCGCCCCGAAGTCCCCGCAGCAAGGGGTAAGACCTGAGCTCGGTGATCATCTCCTCGGCCTCCCACCGAGCCACCGGAGCGATGCGAAAACTGACATCCTTCAGCGCCTCGACATATATGCCACCCAGACCCAGGAGCAGCATTGGCCCGAACTGAGGATCACAGTTGATGCCGATGATGACCTCCTTACCTTGAGGGACCATCTCTTGCACCAGGGCGCCCCAGACTTCGGCCTGGGGCATGTATCGGCTGGCGCGATACATCAGCAGGTCGAAGGTATCTCTGACGTCGTCATCTCCCATCAGATTGAGCTTCACGCCACCGATATCGGTCTTATGGAGTATGTCAGGGGAGGCGATCTTCATGACCACCGGATAACCAATTCGCTGGGCTACTTCGACTGCTTCATCGGGATTGGCGGCTAGCTGCGCCTGGGGGATGGTGATGCCGTAGGCTTCCATGATCTGTCTCGCCTCAGCATCTCCGACCGTGAGGCGCCCGTCGGCCCGCACCTCGGCCAGTGTATGCTCTACCTGATCACGCTGGACATCCAATTTCTCTTCCTTCGTGGCAGGGCGCGCCAGCCAGCGCCAGCGTTCTACCATGGCCCTCATGGCATCCACGGCGCGCTCTGGGTAGTGATAGTTCGGGATCTTGCGATCGCGTAGGATCTCGATGCCGACTTGGGCCGTATGCTGCCCCATGAAGCACGGCAACACAGGCTTGTCATGTCCGTGCACCAAATCGGCGACGACGTTGGCGGTCTCCGCCACCTTGGTCACTGCCTGCGGAATAAGGATGGCGATAACCCCATCCACGTTCTCATCGCGTAGCACGGTCTCCAGGGCAAACCTGTATCTCTCTTCGTCAGCGTCACCTCGCACGTCCACAGGATTGAGGGCGCTGGACCCTGGCGGCAGGCGAGTCTGCAACAACTCGATGGTCTCTCCTTCAAGAGAGGCGAGGCGCAGTTGTGCCCGATCGAGGGCGTCTGTGGCCATGATCGCCGCACCACCGGCGTTGCTGACCACAGCGATGTTATCGCCCTTGAGCGGTGGTGCCTGGGCGAAGGCGTGGGCATAGTCGAATAGCTCCTCCACCGAGTCAGCTCTTGTTACCCCTGCTTGCTTGAAAGCGGCGTCGTACGCTCTCTCTGAGCCTGCCAACGTGCCCGTATGAGAGGAGACGGCACGGGCCCCGGCGTCGCTGGTGCCCGCTTTGATGGCGATGATGGGGGTGTCCCTCGTAACCTGCTGCGCGATTTCCATGAACTTTGCACCGTCGGTGATGCCTTCCAGATAGGCCACGATGACCTTGGAGTGGGGGTCCTCATCCCACAGCTGCAGAAGGTCGGTTTCGTCGATGTCCGCCTTGTTGCCCAAGCTCACGAAACGGGAGAAGCCCACCTCCTCACCCAGGGCCCAATCGAGGATGGCGATCAATAGAGCGCCAGATTGGGACATCATGGCTATGTCACCTCTGCGAGGCATCCCCCTGGCGAAGGTCGCGTTAAGGGGGCAGATAGTGTCAATGACTCCTAGGCAGTTGGGGCCCAACATGCGCATGTTGTAGCGGCGGAGGATCTTGAGCAGCTCATTCTCCTTCTTGATGCCCTCGCCTCCCATCTCGCGGAAACCTGCGGTGATGACGATGACGCCCTCAACGCCCTTTTGACCACACTCTTCCAGAACGGTGGCCACGAATCGGTCAGGTACGACGATCACCACCAGGTCTATGTTACCGCCCACGGCCAGCACACTGGGATATGTGCGTTGGCCCAGTATCTCCTCGGCCTTGGGGTTGATGGGGTAAATCTCGCCTTGGTACCCGCACTCCAGGAGATTCTTGAGGACGGCGTGACCAAGTTTCGCCTCGTCTCGAGACGCTCCAACAACGGCCACGGAAGCGGGACAGTAAAAAGGTTCAAGCACCTCTTGGGTTCTCCTCCATTTCCAAACCTCGTGGGCCCCGTGCCTTGCAGCTAAGGGCAATGACCCACTCCGGCCACTAGGCCGTCTCAACTTTGCGCAGGAGCAAGATCACCTCTGAAGCGAGTACGTACTTCGCGTTCAGTAGCACAAAGCCGGACTCCTCCATGTAACGCACCAGGTCATCCTTCTTGTATGGCGTTATGTGCTCATCAGCATACCCGCCGGGTATCAGCCGGTGGTACAGGCCCTCAATGATGCGCCAAGACCACCTCCCATAGTCGGGCGTCCCCAGAATCAAACGGCCTCCATCATTCAGAACGCGCCGCATCTCCAAAAAAGACTCGTCGCCAGCCGGGATGTGCTCTATCACCTCGGAGCAAATCACGCAATCGAAAGCTGCGTCGCAGAACGGTAGATCGAAGATGGAAGCGTTGACCAGGGGTTTGCCGTACTTCCGGGCCCACCTGAGTTTCCTGAGAAGAATGTCAACTCCTATCACTGCGTCCAGGCTGGAGAGCATCCTGCTCGAGCCGCAACCGATGTCGAGACATGAGCCAGCGCCGGCGGCGAACTCCGTTACTATGTCGTGCCTTTTTCGCTGCCAGTACCTCTGTGGCGGAATGCGGCTATCATAAGCACGGTCATCGTAATCCGCGCAGAGGATCGAGTTCCTCAACTCCCACATGCGCCGGAAGGTCCGCAGATAGGCAAGGCCGAATCTGAGCAGGCTGATGTGAGAATCCCCCTCCTGTCTGGGCATGTATCGAAAGGGAATCTCCTTGATCCTCCACCCTCGGGCGTAGCAGCGAATGAGGATCTCCTCCAGGACATCGAAGTCGATGCTTTCGATAGGCATGTTCTTGAGTGCTGACGAACGGTACAGACGGAAGCCGCTGGAGATGTCGTGCAGGGGCAGCGAGAGCCCCTTGGTAAAGAACCTGTTGAGGATGATGCTGAGTACCTTGCGGACCACGGGCATCTGTGCCGAGCCCTCTGGCACATATCGCGAGGCGACGATGACCTCTGCTTCTTGCCTTGCCTCCCACATGGCCTTGATGAAATCGGGATCGTGGGACAGATCGGCGTCGAGGGTCAGGATGTATTCGCCGTTGGCCGCTTGGAAGCCAGCCTTCAGCGCCCCGCCATAGCCTGGCTCCTCCTGACCTACGGTCCTTGCGCCCAGGCTACTCGCGACCTCTGACGTGTCATCTGTGGATCCGCCATCGACCACGATTGTCTCGTGTCCCTGCATTTGCAGGTCAGAGACAACTCGGTGGAGACGTGGTAGAAGCACCCGCAGATTGTTCCCCTCATTGATGGCGGGGATGACTATGCTCATCTGCATGGGAGGATTCCTGGATGCGAAGCATCGCACGTGAGACATAGCAATGATATCATAGACCACAGGGCTTTGGTAGTCAGTCCTGAGCGGAGCGCTGAGGGAGGCGATTCTCTATCGTCTACATTCGGGGCCACGACGATATCCCCGGTGCACTCGCCGTGCGCAGAGCGAGGGTGATCCAAGAACTCGGCCGGTCGTGCGCTGGCTGTGCCAATCCCGTCGCGGACGTGCGCCGCGTCACAGTTCAATCAGCGCGTCGGATCCAGGCGGACGTGGGAGGAATGGCTACGCGCGGCCCAAGGCCATCATAGGCAGGAAGTTCGCGGCTGGGGCCAAGGCGGCGTACTGGCCTTCCTTGCGCCGTTGCACCGCCAGCGGGGGCTGTTCTGCGGGGCTGGGACTATCCGCTGGATTTGCTGGGCGGCTCCCGACAGATAGAAGGAGGCGAAGTCCTCTACCCTGGTGCCGTGGAAGGCGCAACAGACCTCGTCATGATCTCTCTGCGCTCTTGCGCGAGCGCCAGATCCTCTGCCCCCGCCAGGCGGGATAGGCCTGCCTGGCAGTAGACCCGTCTAGCCTGGTGGCGGGAACTCTCTTCCGGGTCCAACTGTATGCGGAATGGAACAGAGTGAGAGAGGCCACGTAGCCAAACCCCAGGACGTAGAGGGTGAGGAAGGGGATGGCGAAGTAGTTGCCCTGGTATAAGGCGATGGCGATCCCCAGCATAGCGTACAATGCCGCCAGCAACTCGCCAAGGGAGATCCAGTCAAATGGTAGAGCGTATCTGCTCCTCCTCCAATCGTCTGGGCGCTGCTCCAGCCTGAACTTGGGAGTCCGACCGAAGCTGGCTTGCTTGCCCCTGAATTCCTGATAGATGGCCTTAGTGTTGCTCAGCGCCAGGCCGGTGCCCAGAAGAACCAGGAGAGGGAAGTATCGTATCCGTTTGACCCAGTCGGGATAGAGGCTCCGCTGCCCCAGGGCGTAGAGCACTGGCGGGCCCAGACTGGCCGCCGTCAGATAAGTCAGCGGAAAGGCCACAGGCTGTCGCAAAAGCAGCAGCGGCACCGAGAGAAGCAAGATCACCAGCATCAGGGGATGAACGAGATAGCTGGTCAGATGGATCAGGCCGTGAATGCGTGTGAACACCGACGCGGGTGCCTTGAGGAGTGGACGGCACAGCTTGATGGCGCATGCGATGGAGCCTCTGGCCCAACGAGCTTGCTGCCGCTTGAAGGCGTGGATCTGCGGGGGGATCTCCGCGGGGCAAACCACATCTCGCAGGTAGAGGGGTTCCCAACCCGCCAACTGGGCCCGGTAGCTCAGGTCCATGTCCTCACAGAGGGTGTCTCCCTGCCATCCTCCAGCATCCTCGATGCATTCTCGGCGCCAGACGCCAGCGGAACCATTGAAGTTGAGGAAAAGGCCCGTGCGGTGGCGCGCTGTCTGCTCCACACCGAAATGGCCGTCCAGTGCGATGGCCTGAGCGCGAGTCAAGGACGAATAGGTGTAGTTGATGTGCCCCCATCGAGTCTGAAGGAAGCCCAGGCGGCTCTGCTTCAGGAAGTGGGGAATGGTCTTCAGCAGGAACCCCGCGGCGGCAGGAAATCCGCATCGAAGAGGGCGATGAACTCTCCCTTCGCTGTCTTGAGGCCCTCTCGCAACGCCCCCGCCTTGAAATCGTTCCTGTTCTGGCGATGGAGCAGCTCGATGTCCACCCCCTGAGCGCGGTAGCGGTCTATCCTGTGCTGGGCCAGGAGTGTGGTTTCGTCAGTGGAATCATCCAAGACCTGGATTTGGAGCCTTTCCCGTGGGTAGTTGAGACGCGCCGCGCTGTCTATCAAGCGCTCTGTAACGTGTGCCTCATTGAAGATCGGCAGTTGGACAGTTACCGCGGGGAAGTCCCTCAAAGGCGGGTCCGATGGCGTTTCCCGCCGGTGCCGCAGGTAGAGGAAAGCCAGCACAAATGAGTTCAGCGAGTAAATCGCTAACCAGATTGCGGTCAAGGCATAGATTATGCTCAGAACAACCAAGGCGTCCACTCCTCACTTGTAGCCCGCTTGGGCAACAATTGGAGAAGTATAACATCTTCGTTCACTGCCAGCAAACTTGACGAGTGCTTGCGCCCGGTCTGCGGTAGCGAAGGCACGGCTGCGGCGTACTTGGAAAGTTCTCGGAACCGGGGTATATCGGTCTAGGCGCACACAATGTCTACGTATTCGACCAACAGACGATTATCCTTTCGCGGGATTGTCGCCACCACAGGTATGATACCGGGAGGTGCAAGATGAGGACCATAGCCTTGATGCTCCTAGGAAGCCTGGGAGCGATAGCTCTTGGGCTTCTGTATGTCTATATATCCAACTATCGTGCTCTCGGCCCAGGCGAGGTTGAGTTCTACGATCTTGTGCTATTGTGGGGCCGGGTGTCGCTGTACACAGGTGTCGTTCTTACCATCCTTTCCTTGGCGGTGGGGCCTCGCCGGGGAAAACCCTACAAGGTGATCCTAGCGCTGCCATACTCTGGTTTGATGCTCTTGCAGCTACCCCCAATCTACTGTTGGTTTGGGCTTCATGGTTATGGGATCGCAGACCGCCCAAGTTCATTTGTAGCACACTGGGGATATGCAATTCCTCACATCATCCTGCTGGCTATTGGTGCCTTCATCCTGTACGGTGTTCTGCGGTGTCGAGCCCCTGGTTCTCACAGCCCACAAGGAGCACTTCACTGAAGCCACAGCACATTCTTCTCCGCGACTCGCTGCGCAACGAAACCAGCGCCGGCAGCGAACTTGACAATTCTCCGAAACGATAGTATAATTGGCGATGTACATAGATTATCTATGTATCCACGTCAGAGAGAGCGGCTGCCAGAGGACAGCACCTATGCTCGGATCCCTCAAGCGGTCCTTCTCGCTCAGAGAGGGCATTGGCCAAGGGCCGATCCTCCGCGTGGGGGATGACAACCAGCTATGTAGGGGACGTAGTAATGCGAAAATGGCTACTGATAGCGATCGTCATCTATCTAATCCCAGGGTTGTTGTTGGCAGTGTGGGCGCAGCTGCGAGCTGACCCAGAGGACCCACCGCCCATGCCCGTCTGGGCTCCTGGCCTGTCGTGGGGTCAGCGAGTGATGGCCGCTCTCTGGATGGTGCCATCTGTGCTGCTGTGGCCGGTGTTCTTGCCACCGACCATCTACTGGTGCCTGATCAGGGGAGCTTGTGGCTGAGTGATAACGATGGAGGCGGCTCGCGCGCCAGCTTGAGGCCGGCTTTGCACCAAAGGGGTTTGGAGAGCGGGAGCCGCTAGTGTGTGGACGCTGCCTTGCTGGACAAGGCGCTGTACACTGCGCAACCGCCGGGAATGAGGAGTTGGAGAACCGGGTCATGGAGAGAGATTTGAGGAAGGGCAGTACGACGGTATTGATTCTGAATGTGCTGGTGGAGAAGCCCATGTATGGGTATCAAATCGCCAAGGAGCTGAAGCGTCGTAGCGACGGGTATTTTTCGTTCAAAGAAGGTACTCTTTACCCTGCTCTACATCGAATGGAAAAAGATGGTCTCCTCAGGAGTGAGTGGCAGGTGGTGGAGAAGGGTCCGTCTCGCAAGTACTACTACATCACCGAAGAGGGCAGGAAGGTGCTGGCCGATTCAGCGAGGGAGTGGACTACCTTTTCCCAACAGTTACTGGCCATCCTTGGTGAGAGGGGAACTGAGCCCGCATCTGGCTAGCGCCTGTTGCCTAGGGGGCAGAGGCAGAGTGCCTGACCGAAAGCCTTGACGTCACCACACCTTCAGTAGATTGTTTGTGTTGAGGTCACTCGGGCGATGAATGACGAGTTTGATAAGTACTTGTCGGAGATAGCGAGCCAGCTAAGTGTCGAACCTGCCAAGGAGAGGGAGATTCTGGAGGAGATCCGGGCCCACCTGGATGAGGCCCTGAGTGAACTGCGGGAGGAGGGGCTGCGTGAGGAGGAGAGCCTGGCACAAGTCGTAGAGAACTTCGGCGAAGCCCGGGAGGTGGGAAGAATGCTGGGTCGGTTGCACAACGACTCAGATTGGGTGAAAGTTGGATTGGCTATCTTGCCAGGACTTCTTGCTCTGGGCAGGAGCGGTCTACCCTCGTCATTGTTCAGCGCGAGCATCGCTCGCACACTCGCCCAAGGTGGCTTGATTCCCGTGTGTATCTTGCTGATCATTGCAGGGTTTATCCGCGAGCGCCGGATTGCCGTCTGGAGCTTTCCCGCATTGGGAATACTTCTCTTCCCTCTATCCGGGATACTCCTCTTTGTATCGTGGTGGGTGCGTCTCCCTTTCATAGACGAAGCCAGCCCGGTATGGCACGCCGGGCCGCTTGTAGTACTGGTGGCTCTTCTCACTGGAATTGCCTCCTTCGCCGTGTACCGTGTTTACAGACAGCACCGGATTCGCGTTCCTCGACTGGTCTGGGTTCTTCTTGGCTCTGTGATCCTGGTTACCATGGCTGGCGTTGTCACTTCAACCATTGCCGATCGCAGTTCCAATAAGTGGATGGCTCTTTCGGTGATGCTACCCTCCACACTGTTGCAGATGGGTGTGATTCTGCTGCCCGTCGCGATAGGCTTACTACTGGCTCGGCGTCACGGTCTACTGGCGGGGCTCATCGTTGTTGCTGCCGAGTTTGTACTGGTAGACGAGATTTTCGATCCTGCTTACGCATTGGGCATATGGACGTCCAGCTCGACGATCGTGATGCTGGTATCTGTTATCCCTGCGATGTTCTTTCTCGTCATTTCGCCCATCTGGGTGTTGCGTTCCCGGTCGACGCGGGGGCGGGTTGCGGGCCTGCTGGTGCCAGTGTTTGTCGCCCTGGTCAGTGTTGAAATCATTAGCGGCAGCGTTCGCCCATACTATTCGGAAAACTGGTACTGGCTCACGCGGGCCCTAGGATCCGCTCAACTCTGGGCGGCGGTGGCTCTGGCTGCGGTGATGTATCATTGGCTTGGACGCCAAGCTCGGGTTGGTGGCATCAGGCACCAGAGGGACGCTTTGACCGACGAGGCAGGTACAGCGACAGCAGGTAGAGCACTGAGCGCGGGCTAGGCGTACCAGTAGCATGGCCGCGAGCGCATTGGACATGAAGCCACAGGAAGCTTCAAGCGCGAGGGGCGGCCTTTCTGTGTCGTGGAGTTGACTAGGCCATGAGCGACGAACTGCAAAGGTATCTGGGCGAGATAGCGAACCAGCTGAGCGTTGAGCCCGCAACTGAGAAAGAAATCCTGCGGGAGATTCAGGTTCACTTGGAGGACTCTGCCGCCGAACTGCAAGAAGGCGGGGTGGATAGACAGGAGAGCCTGGCACAAGCTATGGCCAACTTCGGCGAGGCCGGGGAGGTGGGAAGAATGCTGGGTCTTCTGCACGGCGAGTCAGCCAATCAGGCAGTTCTGGCCGCTTTCCTGCCGGTAGCCCTGGCCTTGACTTTCAAGTGGATCCTGCTGCCTCTGCTTGGCAGTCTGGGCCACTGGCAGGGCAGCCCCACACCCTTTGTTTTCGCCTCTCTGGCGATCCTCGCTCTGTTGGTGCCAGGCCTGACCTTGAGGAAGTGGCGCTACGGTTACGGAGTCTGGGCGTTCTTCAGCCTGGTGACCATCGCCCAACTGTAGGAGCAGATCAGTAGTCTGCCGTGAAGGAGGAGGGGAACGTGGAACCATTCTATGTCATCGAGCGCATCTTACGTAATCGAAGTGGATTCTTTGACGAGATAAGGGAGGGCGATGACCTCGGCCGGAAAACGCGCAACATGCTCATCGGGGCAGTGCTCTTTCTTGCCATCTACGGAGCGGTGCTGGGCATCTCCAATAGTGTCTTGCAGGCGGCTTCGTCGGCCGTCAAGCTGCCCATACTCTATCTGATCACGCTGGCTATCTGCCTACCCACCCTCTACTTCTTCAACCTCCTGTTCGGCTCCCGGCTGACCCTCGGCCAGACCTTCGCCCTCATCATGACCGCCATCGCTGTCACCGCGGTGCTGACCCTCTCCTTCGCGCCCATCGCCCTCTTCTTCTGGCTCACCGCGCCCAACTACCAATTCTATAAGCTGCTCAACGTGGGCATCCTCACCATCACCGGCATAGCCGGCCTGAGCTTCCTGTGGCAGGGGATGAAGCACGTGCACAAGGGCGAGGGCCTGGGCATCCGGAACCTCATACTGTGGATCTGGATCTTCGTCTACGGATTCGTGGGCACACAGATGGCTTGGACCTTGCGCCCCTTCTTCGGGGCCCCGGGCCTTCCCTTCCAGATACTCCGCGATCTGGGCGGCAATTTCTATGTGAATGTCCTGCAGTCCATGGTGGATCTGTTGATCTCCATCGTGGACTGAGAGGTCAGGGCGCACCGCAAGCATAGCCGGCCGTGGCCGTGCCAGCGGCTTGGCGAATCCCCACGGACGCGACCACTTCGATGGCCCGGGAGACTGTTCCCGGGACCTCCACCTTGGGCTCAAGACGTGTGAACCTCCTGCGTGCGCCGATGGTGTTCAGTAGTGCGGATCGGGATACGATCCTGGTTCCACATGGGTTCCGTGCCAACAACGATTGGCGACGGATTGGTGGAACACGCTGGGAAAGTCGGCTATAATGCACATGGGGGAGGACGTTCCGCAGACGGAGACCCCACAGGCGATGGGCAGGCCAATCCGCGTCAGGTGCCTCAGCGCTGCCCATCCGCCCATTCTTCAGCGTCGACGGAGTTGAGGAGGGTCCATGGATTTCACCGAATTCGCCAAGGCTATGCAGGAGAATGTGGCCCGGGTCATTATCGGCAAGGAGGACGTCACGGAGCTGCTGCTGGTCGCTCTCTTGACCGAGGGACATGTCCTGCTGGAAGACGTCCCCGGCATCGGCAAGACGACGCTGGCCAAGGCCCTGGCGCGCAGCCTCGGCTGCACCTTCGCCCGCATCCAGTTCACGCCTGACCTACTACCCAGTGATGTGACCGGCATCAATTACTACAATCAAAAGAGCCAGCAGTTCGAGTTTCGTCCTGGTCCCATATTGAGCCAGATGCTGCTGGGCGATGAGATCAACCGTGCCACGCCTCGCACTCAATCCAGTATGCTGGAGGCCATGCAGGAGCGCCAAATCACCGTGGATGGCCAGACATATCCCGTGCCCCGCCCCTTCATGGTCATGGCCACTCAGAACCCCATCGAGTTGGAAGGCACCTTTCCCCTCCCCGAGGCCCAAATGGACCGCTTCTTGATGCAACTCGCTCTGGGATATCCAACCGAATCCGAGGAAGAGGAGATTCTGCTGACTTATCAGCGGGATGACCCGTTCGAAGACCTGCAAGCGGTCGCGTCAGCTGAAGATGTGCTCAAGTTGCAGGGTGACGTGAGGGAGATACACATCAGCACCGACGTGCGCCAGTACATAGTGCAGGTGGTCCGGACCACCCGAGAGCATGAAGCGGTAGATCTGGGGGTGTCCCCGAGGGGTACCTTGGCCCTGTTCAAGTCGAGCCAGGCTCTGGCCGCCCTGCGGGGCCGAAGCTTCGTCATCCCCAGCGACGTGCAGTATCTCTGTGCTCCTGTTCTGACTCACCGGCTGCACATCAGCCCGCGGATTCGACTGCGGGGTCGCACCCCCGCCCAGGTGGTGTCCGAGATTGTGGGAACGGTTCCCGTGCCCGTGGTAGAGTGACCTGGGATGAAGAGCCAGGCAGAGCTACTTGACGCCGACCGGCGCCGCGAGAGAAAGCCCCCGGAGGGCTTGCCCAGCGAGGAGCCAGAACCCCTCAGCCCCTTCGAGCGCATCCTGAAGGAGGTGCGCGGGGAACGCTATCTGGACTTGGAGAAGGACACCCAGTTCAGCGAGGCCTGGGTGATGTTGGGCCTGCTGTTGACACTGGTGGGCGTCGTTCTGAGCAACCAGTTTCTGATGGTGGTGGCCTTGGGTCTCTTTGGGGTCACCATAGTCAGCTGGCTGTGGAACCAACTTAGCCTCTTTGGCCTGCACTACCATCGACATTTGAGCGAGATGCGAGCATTCCAGGGCGAGGCCATCGAGCTTACCCTGGAAGTGCGCAATCAGAAGTTCCTGCCCCTCACGTGGCTGGAGATACTGGATGTCTTCCCGGCGGACTTGCCAGTGGATGGAGCCCAGGTGGTACCCAATCGCGCCAGCCACCTGGGTGAGTTCCGCACTTTCTGGATGCCCGGCGCGTTCCAAGGGCTCAGACGTCGCTTCACCATCGAATGTACTGAGCGTGGCTACCATTCCTATGGCCCTGCTACCATCAGCACTGGCGACGGCTTCGGCTTCTTCAGCCGTAAGGCCATGGGGACCGAGCAGGACCACCTCATCGTCTATCCCCGGATCTACTCGGTGGCCGAGTTGCGGCTGCCAGCCAAGAACCCTTTCGGCGCGCGCGGGACTCGGGATCGCCTCTTCGAGGATCCCTTGCGCACTATGGGGGTGCGTGAATGGCGGCCCAGCGACGGTCTGCGGCGTGTGCATTGGAAGGCCACCGCCCGCCATCAACAACTCCTGAGCCGGGTCTACGAACCCAGCGAGGAGCCACAGATGCTGATCTTCCTCAACGTCACCACGCTGCCCCGACACTGGCAGGGGAGTATCCCCGAACTCACGGAGCGGGTAATCAGCGTGGCCAGCAGCCTGGCGGCCCTGTGTGTCGATCTTCGTCTGCCGGTGGGCCTGATCTCCAACGGTGTCTTGCCGGGGAGTGACCAGCCGTTGCGCCTTCTGCCGGGCCGCAACCCGAACCAGTTGCTGCACATCCTTGAGTCCCTGGCGGGCGTGACCACCTTTGCGTCTATGCCCATCGAAGAGATGCTCCTGCGCGAATCCCCCAAGTTGCCGTGGGGAGCCACGCTGCTCGTCGTCACGGCCATCGCCCACGACGATCTACTGGCAGCTCTGATGGACCTGGAAGAGGCGCGGCGGGAAGTGGTGCTCTTCACCCTGGCCGAAGAGCCTCCCACCCGCGAGTTGCCTGGCATCTTGGTCTATCATCTGCCCCATCTGGTGGACGACCTGATCGCCCCGGAGGAGGTGACGGCCTGATGCTGCTTTCCGGTCAACGTCGGGGGCTGATCTATTTCTGTCTGGCGGGCATGGAGATAGCGTGGATCACGCCTTTTGTCGCCCTGCTCTTCCACCAGCAAGGCTTGGGGTGGTCGCCCATGGTTGCATTTTGCCGGCTTCTTGCCGTACTGCTGGTGTGGGTCCTCGCGCTGGAACTGATGAACCGGCGCGAGCTTGAGTCACCGGGTTATGAGTTGGCGGTAGTGGCCTTGGTGGTGGTTAGTACCCTCGTCCTGGTGCGCATCTTGCTCTACTGGGGTACTCCACTTGGCGACTTCGGCTGGTTGCCCGACACCGTCCGCGCTTTGTTCAACTTCCACCTGGGGCTGCGGCCGGAATTGGTGCTGATACTCACCAACCTGTTGCTCTGGCAGAGAGCTACGAACGCCACCAGCCGGCAGCTGGATTTCTTCAGTGTGGGAGTCAGTTTCCGTCTGGGGATTCTCCTATTCCTCTTGGGGGGTGGCCTGCTCAACCGTGTTACCGGCTATGAGGTGACGAGCCTGTTCTGGCTATACCTGGCACTGGGACTGACGGCGGTGGCTATGGCCCGCATTCGAGAGAAGGCCACTGCTGGCGGGAGTGCTGGGAAGTCATTGCCCAGGCGGAGGCTGATCCAGCTATTGCTGAGCATCGCCTTGACGGTGGGCGCAATCGCGGTACTGGCTCTTCTCTTTACACCGTACAGGATCAAGGCCGTGGTGGCCGGGTTGGAGCCAGTGTGGAGGGTGCTGGGGGTTCTGGCGCAGCCGCTGACGGAGGTGCTTGTGTGGCTGATACAGATTATCCTGACCGCGATGGAGTGGCTGATGAGGCGAGTGACGGGCAGCGTGGATTTGACCTTCATAGAGACCATCAGGGAGCGCATTGCGGCCTTGCTCTCGCTGGCACAGCGCCCTGGTGGCGGGGGCTTGGAGTTGCCGCCCTGGCTCTTGACCGGACTGCGCTACGGCGGGGTGTTACTGGGGATTCTAGTCATGCTGGGTATTGTGCTTCTCTCTCTGGACAAGATTCGCTCGCGTAGGGATCGGGACGAAACCGAAGAGGAGAGCGAGGAGGAGATCACCCTGGGTGGGAGTACCCTGGGGCGTGGGATACAGTGGCTGCGCGAGAAGGCGGGCTTGGTGAGGCGCTTCGGGTTCGGTCGACAACTGCTGGCGGCCATATCCGTACAGAACATGTACGCTAATCTCTGCCGCTTGGGAGGGCAACGTGGTTATCCCCGCCACCCGGCTCAGCCTCCCGATGCCTACTTACCTGTTCTCACCGCAGCCTTCGGCGGCCACGAAGACGCCCTCGGCCGTATCACGACCGCTTACATGCGGGTGCACTACGGCGACCAGCCAGTGAGCCGCGCTGAGTTG
>CAZNMJ010000042.1:0-18463 GCA_964573815.1 uncultured Anaerolineales bacterium | reverse complement strand
CCAGGAAAGTGCTCGGCTATGATGCCTTTAGCCTCTGCGTCGTTGACGTCGCCATACACGGGCACCAGGACGACGTTGTTGGCTACATAGTAATTGGCATAGAGGCCCAGCGAAGGCACAGACTCGAAGGGTGGGACAGTGGAGGTATTCCTTGTGGAATAGACCCTGGCCTCGGTCACCGGCAGGGGCACCAGGGTCAAGGGCTCACCAGACTGGGTCACAGCTTTCTCCAGCTCATCCAAGTGTTGTCTGAAGTAGGGGTAACGCAGGTGAGATGCATCGTCGGTCCAGCTGTAGAGCACGGTTGTCTCGTCCACAAACCGCGCGGCGCCATCGATGTGCATATCAGTGTCCCCAACCCCTACGGCCCCCGACAGCCAGATAATGTGCTCGATGCACAGGTATTGTCTCAACGCTTCTTCGATCTCCTCCTCTGTCCTGCCGGGATTACGATTGGGGTTGACGATCGAGCTACGAGTAGCGAGCAGAGTCCCCTCGCCGTTTACCTCAACACCGCCTCCTTCAAGGGTTATCGGAGCGGTGATAATCGGTATCGATAGTATCTCGGCAATTCCCCGGGGTACCTTTCGATCCCTCTCGAAGGGGTAGCGCTCACCCCACCCGTTGAAGTTCCAATCGGTGGCGGCCAGCTCGCCTCTATCGTTCACCAGAAAGATGGGGCCGCTATCCCGTGCCCAGACATCGTTCGTGGGGAAGACGTGAACGTCAATGCGGCTCTGATCGAAACCATAGTACGCTATCTGCTGCTGAAGGTGATCCCCTCTACGCTCGTCCGGAACGACGATGTGTACGATTTCGTGTTGGTGCAGGGCCTCCGTCATCGCCAGCCAAATGTGCTCCAGGCGCATCTGGTGGCCTCTGTAGGTGTCGTCGTGCGGCCATTGCAGCCAGGTCCCTTCATGCTTCTCCCACTCGGCCGGCATGTGGTAGCCTTGATGGTCTACTGCTCTTCCGTTCATGACCGCTATCCCAGAACTTCGCTGACGCTCGGCAACGAAGCGCTGTCAGCCCCTCTCTGGTTCTGTCTTCGATTCCCTTGCAGTATTCTTCATAATGGATGGGTCAAGCTCGAACCATGTCGCTAGCCACCTAGGTCGCGTGCCGCAGCATCCAGAATGGCCTGCAATTCGGCCTCAACGGTTTCTTCAAGAGGCACTGGCCGGTGCTCCGCTAGGATCTTGTCGAGCTGCGCCCTGGCGCGCTGACGAACACCCGGCGGGGACTCGCCGCCCGTCGGCACGCGTGGATGAGTCAACTCCGGGATCCAGATGTCGTGCATACGGTCGCGTGTGTGCGTCTGCCCCAGAAAATGGCCGCCAGGCCCAACCGCAGCAATTACGTCTAGCGCTAGGCCCTTGGCACTTGAATCAATCCCATCCGCCAAGATCCGATGCGCGTGGTATATCTCGTCGTCAAAGATAATCTGCTCTGGCACCAGTAGCGTCGAAGCTCCAACCATGCCTAGGCCCTCGGCCATGTCTGCGCCGGCCAGGGCGACCATCAAAGCGGTATACACGCTGTCCCGCCCCAGTTGCCATGAGGCCGGTTCGGGACTGTCCATGGCGAACGCACCGGCCAGCACAGGGACTCCCCAGTCGTGGCCTAGCTGGACCGCTGCTGTGTTGCACAGATACTTCTCGGGGATGCCGACAATGTAATCAGCCGTGCGCGGGTCCATCACCGAGGCGCAGAGCGAGTAGAAGACCGGCGCGCCAGGAGCCACCAACTGCATCAGGACCAGCGCGCTGATTAGCTCGGCGTTGCCTACGACCAGTGCCCCGCCAATTGCCACTGGCGCCGTGGAGCCCATCGTCGGCATAGACATGAAGCCCACCGGGATGCCCGCCTGTGCGTACACCATCCCGGCCTCAATTCCGTGCCTGTCCTGCCCCAAGGGGGCAATCGTACATATGCACACTGAAAGGGGCGGTCGTGCGCGCATCCTCTCTTTATCCCCAGCGATCGCCTCGGCCATCCGCACCGCGTACTGCGCCGGCTTCTCTCCCATCACCGTCTCTGTCTGAACGTGTTTGACTGTGTTGGTGAAGCTGGCATCCAATTCGTGCAGCGGGGCCACCCGCCCGTAGTCCTGGGCGCTGACCATCGGCCAGTAGAAGGCTATGGACGATAGTGCGTCCGCCACCCGCGCCATCCTGGCCACATCTTCCTTCGTGGAGGGGCGGCGCTCCCCGGTTTCAGAATCAACGGTATCTGTTCCGCAGCCATCCGTTCCAAAGTAGCTCTCGGTACCATCGAGAAGCAGATCGGTTCCCTTGTGGCGCCCGGACAACAGGTAAGAACGCGGAGCGTGGCTCATCGCCTCCACAACCAAGTCCGGTGGCAACCGCACGACTTGGCTATCCGTCTCTACCTGGGCTCCGTGCTCGGCAAAGATGCGCAGTGCTCGCTCGGAAGGGAAGGCGACCCCGACGTGCTCCAGAATGTGGAGCGTGGCCGACTGGATGGCCCCAAGTTCATCGGCGCTCAGCACTTCCAGATGGAATCTGGCACGAATTGGCTTTATGTCGATCATTCTTTGTTCCAGGCCACGTTATCGATAAGTTCTAAGCTATTCTCTCTGCTTCACGCTCCGCCGCGTCCAGGATGGAGTTCAGTTCGGACAAGACTTCCTTTGGCAGGGGCTGGGGATGGTGCGTCTCCGAGATCCGTTTGAACTCCTCCAGGGCCGCCTCACGCGGGTCACACGGACTGCCATCGGGGTCTTTCTGGCGCAGCAGACGAGACAGCCGAAAGTCCCGAATGTGTTTGCGCGTATGCTGCTGGCCCAAGAAGTGCCCCCGTGGTCCTACTTGCGCGATTACGTCCAGCGCCATGTCAGCCTCGTCAAACTCGAACCCGTGCAGGAGATCGTAGGCGTCTTGGCAGATTTCGTATTCTAGGATAACCTGCTCAGGGTACAGGATCATCGATCCCCCAAGCAGCGACAAATAGCCGCAGATCTCGCCGCCGTACAGAGGTATGGTCGCCGCTCCTAGCCCAGCCTCCATACCCGACTGCCAGCCGATGTCCTTGGCATCGCTGCTCAGGCTGCCCCCTCCCAAGCTGGGCACGTTCCAGGCGTGGGCCAGTTGCACAGCCATCCACGCCAGCGGAGCTGGCACGCCGGCGATGTAGTCAGCCGTGCGCGGGTCCATAAGCGAGGTTTCGATCGAGTGGAAGACAGGTGCGCCGGGGTAGGCCAACTGTATGAGCACCATGCCGCTGACAACCTCTGCGTCACCGATTACTAGGGCACCCAGTGGGGTGGCCGGCGCCGTTGCTCCCATGGTTGGCATGGCCATGAAACTGGTGGGAATCCCTGCCTCAGCGTAGACCAGCGCCGTCTCAACTCCATCGCTGTCCTGGGCCAATGGGGCGATCGTACAGATATTGGCACAAATCGGGGGGCGCCGTCGCCGTTGTTCGTCGCTTCCGGCCACCACCGTCGCCAATTCCACGCTGTAGGTTGCTAGCTGGGGGAACACAGGCATTCCACCCCGCACGTGCTTAAGCGTGTTGGTCAACGCGGCGTGGCATTGGTGCAGCGGCGCCGTCGGCCCGTACTCTTGGGCGCTGACCGGCGGCCAGAAGAAGCTGATCAACGGCAGGGCATCACACACCCGGGCCATCACCGCGATGTCCTCTTTGCACGAGGGACGCATCTCCCGCGTCTCCAAGTCAACGGTGTGCACCCCGGTCCCGTCGGTACATAGATAGGAGCAACTCCCATCCAAGAGTAGGTCGAATCGTTCCTCTCGACCTCCCAGGACAAAGGAGCGTGGCGCCGTAGACATGGCTCTCTCCACCATGTCCGGTGGGATACGGACGATCTGTTTCCCTTCATCCACCCGGGCGCCGTGGTCCTCAAAGATTTCTAGTGCTCTGCGCGATGGAAAGCGCACGCCGACCTCGTCCAGCAGGCGCAATGTGCCTCGTTTGAGACTCTCCAGTTGAGGCTGCGTCAGGAGTTCGGCTTTGAGCGGCGAACTAAAGGGAATGATGTCCGGAGTCTCGGAAGGAATATCCATCTCCTACTCCTGAGCCAACGCTCTTTCCGCTTCGGCTACAATGGCCTCGATCCGGTCCCCCGCGCCTGGGGGCAACGGAGGAGGCTGATGAGTACGCAGAATGTCCAGCGCCTCCTGATGGGCTATCTCCAACATTGTCTTGCCTGCTGGGGGCCACACTGGTACGTATTCAAGGCGCGTGTACTCTTGGGTCTCGCGCTGGTTCAGATAGTGCCCGCCTATGCCGACATGCTCGATCAGGCGAGCTTGGAGGTGCTCGTCGTCCACCGGGATTGATTTGGTCATGATCTCTATCTGACGCGCGAGGTGGTTGTCCAGCACCATCTTCTCGAGAGACAGGATCTGAGCAGAGCCCAGCAGACCCATACTGTAGATCTCGTCCGCACCGGCCAGGTAAGCCAGCAGACCAGCGGCGGTAGCTTCGTGGCCATACTGCGCGTCGAGGCTTTCTGACGAGGACGACAAGCCACCCAAGTTTACCGGTAGGTTGTAGAAGCGTGCCAAGTCGCAGAGCGCAAGTTGCATTCCGTATCCATCCGCACCGCCGCCGTAGCTACCCGTGCGCATGTCCAACTGCGACGCCCCAGTACCATAGATGATCGGCGTTCCAGGACTGGCTACTTGGAACAGCACCAACCCACTGAGGAACTCGACGTTATGGAGCAAGATCGTGCCTCCGAGGGTGACAGGCGAGGTTCCGCCCGCCAATGGCATGGGATAGACCATGATGGGCACCTTCAGTTTGGCCAACTCGATACAGGCCTCCGTCATGGGGCCATCATGCATCAGAGGCGAGACTGTACAATCCACGGCAGAGAAGATCGGCCGGAAGTCGTCGGCCCCCATCGCTGCTATTGCCATATCTACGATGAAGGGAACCTCTAGAGCATGCAGCACGCCTGAGCGTACATGCTTGCTCGTCTGGGCGAAGGCCAGGGCCAGCTGCCGGATGATGCGATAGTGGGCCGGCACATCGCTAGCTGAGACCATCACGTTGACAATCTCGATCCTCTCCAACGCGTCGGCAAAGAGCAGGCCCCGCTGCAGGTCCTCCGCAGTGGAATCGCGACGAACTCCAGTCTCAAGGTCAATTGCTCGAGTGCCCTGGCTGTCGGTGGTGTGATGGGGACGACGGCCGTCCAGCACCACGCCGCGCTTCGGGTCTCGGGCGCAAAGGCGGACAATCCGTGGCGCCTGTACCAGCGCCCACTCCACTAGGTCACGCGGCAGGCAAGCCCGCCCGCGATCATAGTCGACAGGGCAGCCCGCCTCCTCCAAGATCTCCAACGCCCTGGGAGTGTTGTAGTCAACCCCGACCCTCTCCAGCAAAGCAAGGCTGTGTTCATGGAGTCGCTCGATATCGTGGCGAGCTAAGACCGGCATCAATGATAATGACATGCGGAATCCCCAAATCTGGACTACCCTAGTTCCCGATCTGCGGAGCTGAGTATGCGCTTCAGCTCTCTCTTCTTCGCTTCCTCAAGAGGTTCCGGTTTGTAGTTGGTAAGGATCCACTGCACCTTCTCGCGGGCCACCTCGCGCGGGTCACGATACTTACCGCCCGGTCCCCTGTGATGCGTGAGAGCAGGTTTCATGGCCGTCCGCATGTGCTTCCGAGTATGCTTCTGCGCCAAGAAGTGGCCACCAGGGCCGACGGCGCCGATCACATCGACGGCCAGAGTCTCAGGGGTGATCTCCATATCCATCAGCGAATAGCGGGCTCGGTGATAGAGATCATCATCAAGAATGATCGCTTCTGGATGAAGCAAGGTGAAGTTGCTGCTAAGCCCTATGCCCGTCACCCACTCAGCACCAGCCAGCGCCACGAGGAGGGGATCCAGAGCAACGTCAGCAGCTGCTTGCCACGTGCCGGGTTCCGCGCTTTCGGTGCCAAAGGCGCCTCCGAACGAAGGCATGCCCCAATGATGCGCCATCTCCACTGGCGCGTAGCGACACCGGTCGTCCAGAGGGTACGGCACATAGTCCCCAGAGCGGGGATCTGCCCAACCCTGCATGACTGAATGGAATACCGGCGCTCCTGGGCTTGCGAGCTGAAGAAGGACTGTCGCACTGATGATCTCGGCGTCTGCCATGGCAAACGTGCCCGCCAGGGCGGCTGGCGCTGTGGTGCCCAGTGTAGGCATGGCCAAGAAACCGACTGGGATACCAGCCTCCGCAAGAACCAGCGCACCATCGATGCCCTCTGGGTCCTGATTTAGGGGGGCGATGGTGCAGATCACCGCTGACAGGGGTGGGCAACGGCGCAGTTTCCTCTTGTCTCCAGCAATCACCGTTGCCATCTCGACCGCGTAGCGAGCTATCTCCTCGCCCATGAGCGTCTCGCTCTGCACATGCTTGACTGTGTTGTTCCACGACGCATCCAGCTCGTGCAGCGGTGCTGTCCTACCAAAGTCCTGGGCGCTGACCATGGGCCAGTAGAAAGCCATGGAAGGGAGATAGTCGGCGATATGTGCCATCATTCCCACATCCGCTTTGCGGGAAGGACGGCGTTGCCGCGTCTCGAAGTCGATAGTCTCAACGCCGCACCCATCGGTTGTGAAGTAGGTGACTCCGTCCTCCAGCTGGAAATTGCACTCAGGGGAGCGGGCTCCTACCTGGAAGTACCGGGGAACGCTTGCCATCGCCGTTCGGACCAGGTTCCTCGGGATCTTGACGATCTGCGTGGACTGATCAACTACTGCGCCGTGATCTTCGAAGACGTCCAGTGCCTTCTCCGACGGGAACCGTACACCGACCTCTTCAAGAACTTGGAGCGTCGCTTCCTGCAGCTGGTCCAATCTCTCCTCACTCTGGAATTCGACCCTGAACGCCGACCGGATAGGCTCAATAGCTGGACGATCCACAGACACGATTCTCGACTCCTTTGGCACTAACCCTCTGCAATCTTTCCGAATACCTTGTGAGGGTCAAAGGCATCCCTCAATCCGTCGCCGATGTAGTTGACCGAGATGATGGTCAGGAAGATCATCAGCCCAGGGAAGATGGCCAGCCAGGGGTGTTTGGTCATGTGCTCTTGTGCATTGCTCAGCAGATTGCCCCAGCTCGGCGTGGGCGGCATGATACCAAAGCCTAGGAAAGACAGCCCTGCCTCCTCCATGATCGCGTATCCGGTCTCCAGAGTGGACTCGACGACTATGGGCCCGACGGCATTGGGGAGGATGTGGCGCGCCATGATGCGCAGACTTGACGCCCCCACACAGTGGGCAGCAGTGATGAACTCCATCTCCCTCACGATCAAGAAGGTTGCCCGTACCAGGCGAGCCACGGTCATCCAGGAGAGCAAGCCGATTACCAAGGCGATGGTCAGAACGTTATTCCTCTCCAAGAGCGGAAACTCGATCTCGCGCAGTATGGCACTCAGCAGGATCAACACCATCAGTGTGGGCAAAGACAGAGCAGTGTCGGTGATGCGCATGAGGACGTTGTCTATCCAGCCGCCGAAATAGCCAGCCACGGCCCCCACCGGTATCCCTATGGCGAGGGTGATCACGACGACCAGGAAGCCAACCGTCATCGAGATGCGTCCTCCGTGTAGCACGCGGGTGAGCAGATCACGTCCTAGCCCATCGGTGCCGAACGGATGATCCCAAGAGGGAGGCTGCAGCCGCTTAGAGATGTCGGAGGCCTCGGGATCATAGGGTGAGAAGCTGACAAGGACGAGGGCCAACAGCAGCACAATCAGGATGGTTGAGCTGGCCATGGCGCCAGGGTGGCGACGGAACCGGCGCCAGATCATGCTCCCCATGCTCTCGTGAGCGCGCATCTTCTCTGTATCGATGGAGACCAACTCCCCGTCTATGTCTCCCACTTCGGTTCGTTCGTTTGGCATCGGGCATCCATTAGTCGTATCTGATTCTGGGATCCAAGTATGCGTAGGCTACGTCTGCCAGCAAATTGGCGAAGATCGTAAACCCAGCTCCGATGGTAAGGATGGCCATCAACATGGGATAGTCGCGCCCCGTGGCCGACTGGTAGTACAGTCGCCCCATGCCGGGCCAGGAGAACAATAACTCGGCGTAGAGCGAACCCGCAAAAATGTAGGGAATATCCAGTGCGAAGATCGTCACCAAAGGAATCACTGCGTTCTTGAGCGCGTGTCTATACATTACCAGACGCTCAGCGAGGCCCTTGGCCCGCGCCGTACGTATGTAGTCCTCGTGTAGCACATCCAGCATGCCCGAGCGCAAGAAGCGGGTATACCACGCCACCCAACCCACCATGCCCATGGTGACCGGCAGGATCAAGTGTTTGGCCCAGTCCAGAATGGAAAACTCCTCACCCAGCGAATGCATCCCACCGGCCGGCAGCAAGGCTTCGCCGGTGAACGGGTTGTCAAGCCAGGCGTAGAAGACGATGATCAGCAGCAGGCCGAGCCAGAACTCAGGGATGGCCTGCCCCATGAAGGACAGAGTGGTCACCACGATGTCAAAAGCGGAATACTGCTTGACTGCGGAGATGACGCCGACCGGAATAGCGATGATGCCCACGACGATCAGCGTCACACTCATCAGGTAGATAGTGTTGGGCAACCGGGCCGCAATCTCTTCCAACACCGGCTGGCGGTTCCGGTAGGAAAAGCCAAAATCACCTCGCAGGATACCCCGTCGTTCGCCATAGCTCTCAGCCACACCATCGCCATCGGCGTCAACCCTCATCCAGTCGTTGCCGACCAGCCAAATCACGTATTGCACCGGCAGCGGCTTGTCCAGGCCGAACTGGCGCTTGAGGATCTCGGCCTTTTCCGGCCTGATGCGCCGCGACCGCCCATGCCCGGCCAACGGCCCGCCGGGGGCGATGTTGACCAAGGCGAAAAGCACGATGCTCAATAGGAAGAGCATGGGGATGGCCTGGAGAATCCGCCGTACTATGTAGTTCAGCATACCACCATCGGCAAGAGGGGCAGCAGGGGCGACTCAGCGAGTCGCCCCTGTGTTGGATGTCTACTCCACTACCTGCCAGTCTGCCACGTTCCAGGTGTGGGAGTCGTTCACCGTCGCCTGCACACCTTGAAGCCGCGTCGAGTAGGCACCCGCATCAAACGCCGTGAACAGCAGGATTTGAGGCAGCTCCTCGTCGAGGAGTGCTGCCAGCTCGCAGAATACCTCCTGGCGATAGTCCTCGTCCAGGACGTAACTCATGTCGATCCAGTAGTCTGCATCCTCGTTCAGCCAACGACCGATGTTCCAGCCATAGTCGGGCTCAGCCGATGCAGAGTAGTAGTAGTACCATATGTGGTCAGTCGGATCAACGCCGGGGTAGCCGTCGTCCCACATGTTGAGGTCGAAGTCCCCGGTCTGCTCGATGCCGCCGCTCTCGTAGTCGGCCCACAGCACGGTGCCCTCGATCATGCTCAACTTGAGATCTATGCCGATGTCTCCCAGCATCTCAGCGATCAACTGCTGGGTCAATTCGAGTTCCTCGCCGTACTCGGCGTAGATCACCAACTCCATGGACATGGGATAGCCTTCCTCGGCGTTGAGACAGCCGTGACACTCACGTACCCCGTCCCCATCCTCGTCGGTCCACCCAGCTGCCTCCAGCAGCGCCGCAGCACCCACTGGGTCGTACTCCGGCTTGGGGACGTCGCAGATATACGGCGACCGGAAGAACTCCGTCCACATGGGAACGGAATAGCCAAGGAAGATCTCATCCACGATGGTGTCCACGTCTATCGCCATGCGGATGGCCTGACGCACACGCACGTCGGAGAGGATCGGATGCGGATTCTCCACCGGGTCCACAGACCCTTTGGCCGCCAGGTTGGCGAACAGCCGCATCACCCAACGCTCGCTGGGGGCGAAAGAAACCTCGACGTTGGGCGCAGCCTCGTAATCCTCCGCCATGGTCTCGGTCGGCCACATCTGGAAGTCGGCATCTCCTTCGATCATCATCGTCTTGGCTACCGAGTCGTCGGGCACGATCTGGACGATGACCCTGTCGATGTAGGGCTTGCCCTCCTCGAAGTAAGTAGGGTTGCGGACGAAGCTCAGGTGATCGCCGGTAGCCCACTCTTCGAGGATGTAGGGGCCACTGCTCAGCGGCTCACGGTTGCAGTCCCAGTTCACAAAGCCCTGGTTCGCATCGCAGTAGTGTTCCGGCCAGACCCCGAAGTTCTCTCCACCGAAGTGGATCCGATAGTTCGGGTAGACGGTGTTGTAGTGGACGACGAATGAGAAGTCGTCGATCCTCTCAATGCTCTCGGTGTAGTCAATCCCCTCGGCCCAGATACCCGTTTCGGGGTCCGCGATCGCGTTCCAGGTGAAGATCACATCGTCAGCCGTCACCGGCTCGCCGTCAGCCCAGTAGACGTCGTCGCGCAAGGACCAGGTGACGTCCATGGTCCAGGCGTCCTCATCGACCACCACCCCACCGTTCTCGATCGTGGGCATCTCAGCCGCTAACTCCAGGTAGAACTCCCCCTGGGGATCGATATCGGTCAGGCCCAGTAGGACCAGCTCCATCAGCATCTGTTGATAGCCGGTGTCGGTCACCAGACTGTTGAAGACCCCCGGGTCCTCTGGGATGAGGATAACGATGCTCGTTTCCTCCGGGGGCGCCGGCGTCGGCTCTGGCGCTGGCGTTGGCGTCGCAGCCGGAGGTGCTGGAGTCTCCTCCGGAGGCGGAGGAGCAGGACTAGGTGTCCCACAGCCTGAGACAAACAGCGCCAGTAGAGTAGCAAACGTCACTGTGGCAAGAAGTAACCTTTTCATTCTTTTCCTCCTCTATCTCTCGCGTTCTTCATGCTTAAGTCTCTCTCACCACAACAGGCTATTCCCTCCTTGATCACCCCCTTTCCCTACCGATAGCGAGCAGATGTCCCGGTCGCTGTGTCCTGGGGTCATTTCAGGCTACGCCGGAGCGTCGATGAGCCTGAAAGCGAGGTCGACGGCCGACATGGCATTCTCGGCGTACCCGTCTGCGCCAATCTTGTCGGCCCAGCTCTGGCTGACAGGGGCTCCACCGACCATCACCTTGACGTGATCACGCAGATCAGCTTCTTCTAGCGCCTCGATGATTCTCTGCTGCTCAGGCATCGTCGTCGTGAGGAGCGCCGAAGCGCCCACCAGCGTCGCCCCATTCTCCTTGACCGCCGCGACGAACTCGGCGGCTGACTTGTCGGCGCCGATGTCAACAACGACAAAGCCGTTAGCCGTGAGCATGATGCCCACCAGCGTCTTGCCGATCTCATGAATGTCGCCCTCTACTGTGCCGAGGACGACCCGGCCCGGCGTCTCCCGCTCCTGATTCCCGACCAGCGCTGGCTCCAGGATAGCTAAGGCTGCCTTCATTGCATCGCCCGCGATGACGAGGTCGGGCAGGAAGTACTCACCGGTCGAGAATAGCTCGCCCACGCGATTCATGCCGGGAGTAAGGCCCTCGTTGATACAAGTAAGAGGATCAAGACCCTGAGCCAGCGCCTCAGTGGCCAGCTCCTCGGCTTGCTCTGGCTCGCCCTCTATAACCGCCTGTTTCAGCTTACCAAAGATCTCCTTTGTCATATTGTCCTCCCAGTAGTTATGTTCTGCGCAGCCTCAGACACCCAGCTCCTGCGCTGCTGCATCCAAGATAGCCCGCAACTCAGCTTGGACTGTATCGTCCAGGGGCTCGGGCTGATGCTCTGCCAAGATCGTGTCGAGTCGTGCCCTTGCTCTGCGGCGGACATCGCGCGGGGGCTCTTCTTGCAAAGGCGGCCGCGGATGCGTCAACTCCGGAATCCATCTCTCCCTCATGCGCTCACGGGTGTGCCCTTGGCCTAGGAAATGCTCCCCTGGCCCCACAGCGGCGACTACATCCGGCGCTAGGGCGCCCGTACTCACCTCGATCCCTTGCACCAGAATCCGATGTGTGTGGTAGATCTCGTCGTCAAAGATGATCTGCTCGGGCAGCAGCAAGGTCGAGGCCCGGAGAAGGCCCAATCCCGATGCCATTTCCGCTCCACCCAGAGAACACAAAAGCGCGCCGTAGACACTGTCCCGGCCATGCTGCCACGTGTCAGGCTCGGAGTTTCCCATGCCGAACGCTCCAGCCAGTGACGGAACACCCCAGTCGTGAGCCATTTGCACGGCCGCAGCGTTGCACAGGTATTTGTCTGGCGAACCCACTATGTAGCCAGCCGTGTGCGGGTCCATCACCGAAGCAATCAGCGAATGATAGACCGGCGCGCCCGAGGCGACAAGTTGCATCAAGACCAATGCGCTTACCACCTCAGCGTTGCCCAGAACCAGTGCCCCGCCGGGTGTGGCTGGCGCCGTGGAGCCCATGGTAGGCATGGCCATGAAGCCTACGGGGATCCCCGCTTTGGCGAAGACCATCGCCGCCTCTATGCCATCCCTATCCTGCCCCAAGGGCGTGATCGTGCAGATCAGGCTGGACAAGGGAGGACGAGTGCGTATCGTCTCTCTGTCTCCAGCGATCACCTCGGCCAGGCGCACCGCATACCGGGCCGGTTTCTCTCCCATGACCGTTTCGGTTTGCACATGTTTGACGGTGTTGCTGTAGCTGGCTTCAAGCTCATGCAGGGGCGCCATCCGTCCGTAGTCCTGCGCGCTTGCCATCGGCCAGTAGAAGGCAATCGATGGAAGACTATCCGCCACCCGCGCCATCTTCGCGACGTCTTCCTTGCAAGATCTGCGGCGCTCTCCTGTCTCAAAGTCGACCGTTTCTACGCCGCATCCATCGGTCGAGAAGTAGCTACATGTGCCGTTGAGAAGCAGATCGGTCTCCTCGGCGCGACCGCCCAGCACGTAGGACCGCGGGGCCTGACTCATGGCCTCCGTCACGAGGGCTGGCGACATCCGCACAATCTGGCTCTCCACATCGACTTGAGCCCCGTGCTCAGCAAAGACATCCAAAGCGCGCGCGGAGGGAAACCGCACGCCAACGCGCTCAAGGATGTCCAGTGTAGCCGACTTGATAGCCTCAAGCTGATCGGCACTCAGCACTCTCAAGTGAAAGCTGGGTTGAATGGGCTCTATGCTAGCCACCATACGGCCACCAAAGCAAGCTATGAGTCAAAGTGGAAATTGTGTCCCAGGTGACGGCGCACGATCCGCTCCAACTCCGCCCCGACCTCGGCGGGCAGCGGCGGCGGGCAGGGCTTGGCCAAGATGTCCTGGGCCTTGTGCCGGCAGATTTCCTCGATGGTCTGGCCCTTGGCTTTCCACCTTTCGTAGGGTTCGCGGCTGAAGATGCTGGGCTGCCAATGTTCGCGGAAGGTACGTCTGGTGTGCTGGGCCCTTAGGAAGTTGCCGCGTGGTGTTTTAGCCTTGATCAGAGCTACTTCTTCCTCGAGATCGTGCAGCGTGATGCCCTCCATCATGCGGCGAAGCCCCGCGATGAACTCGTCATCCAGGACCATCTGCAAGTAGGAAATGGCAGCACCTGAGTCGGTCGCGCCAACTCCGTAAATGATACTGGTTCCTTCCGACAGCAATGGCATCGCGGTGACCGCTTTCTCGAATCCACCCTGTGCATCAAGCTCCTTGGCATCGGCCGATAAGCCACCGCACATGGAGGGAATCCCGTAGAAGCGTCCCATCATCGCCGCCCCGCTATTGATCATCCCCCGCTCAGGCGCACCCAGCGGCAGCAGCCCGGTGCGCATGTCAAGCACAGCCGAAACGCTGCCATACAGCAAGGGTAGTCCCGGATAGAGAACCTGCAGGGCGACAATCCAGGCCAGGATGTCGGTATTGATGACGATCAACTCACCTAGTAGCGTCGCTGGTGCTGACGCTCCGCCCATGGCCATGCTCAGCAGGGTGATGGGGACTCCGTGGTCGGCCCAGCGCAACATGCACTGCACATTCTCCTGGGTGAAGTAGCCCGGACTGATGGGACAGTAGAGGGTGGCAAAGTTAGGGCGCGCACGCAGGGCCTCTTCTCCGCCAGCTACGAGGGTCAGCATCTCCACCGCCGCGTCTACCCGCTCAGCCGACAATGTGCGGTGGACCACCGGCTTGCCGGTCCAGCGCAACAACTCAGCAATCTCGACGAGATCCGAGCATTCACCCATGTCAGTGGCCGTCACGGTGGGTCGGACAATATCCACCTGTGGCAGAGCATCTTGCAGGACTACCAGATCTCGCACATCTTGCCGCGTTGATGGTCGTCGCACGCCGGTATGCAAATCAAACACGTTCACAGGTGTCCCGGCGCCCATGAAGCAGGAGCCTCGCTCGAAAGGTGCTGGCACCTGCCCAGCCCGGTCGTAGAGCTTGACGTCCTGCGGGAGACATGCCAGTGCTGTCTCCAGGAGTTCTGGGGTCACGCGCACCATCTCAGAGTCCCGGTTGACAGGAAAGCCGGCGGCACCCAGGCGAGCTAGTGCATTGGGGTCGGGCACGCAGAAACCCACGTCGGACAGGATTTCGACCGACTTCTTGTGCACTAACTCGGCAGTACTGTCAAAGTGGCGAGTGGCTGGCATCAGACGCAGCAGTGGCGAATTCTCGATTTGGTGAGAATCCATTAGCATCAGTGAAACCCACAGCAACACATGCCGTCCAGCGCGTTAGTTCTGCGATAGACGTGGTCGCGCTGCTCCAATACCAGTCGGGTGGCTAAGGGGTCTGTCGTGACGACTCAGTTTCGCCCCAGCGGTACGACAGCTTATACATCTTCAAGATCATGAAAGTCTCGGTTCGCTGCACACCCGGGATTTGCTGGAGTTTCTCATTCAGGAAAGTTGCCAGGTGCTCCCTGTCCTTGCAGTACACTTCGACGAACAAGTCAAAGCCGCCGGAGGCCATGAACAGATATGTGACTTCGGGGAATTGCGCGATTTCTTGGGCCACGGAGTCTACCTCTCCCGACAGCACCGTGACGCCGATCATCGCTGGTGCCTGCCAATCCAAGAGCCGTGGTTCAACCACGCCCACGATCTGAAGGAACCCTCTGTCAATCAACCGCTTGACGCGACGGCGCACCGCTCCCTCGGAGACCCCTATTTCGGCAGCAATGTCGGTGAACGGTGTTCGCCCGTCGTACTGGAGGCGGGCCACAATGGCGCGGTCGGTCTCGTCCAGTTCTGCCATTCCCGTTTCGTCTCCCAGAGTGAGATCGGTCTGTGACCGCGTCGATTGTATGCGAATTTCGTAGAGATGTCAAGCGGAGACCACGGAGTTCGTCTCAGGAATTCCGAATTTCGTAGCCGGACCCAGTCTCCTGTCGGCATGTTCAGTCCCTTCTAGACCCCAATGGCCAGAGGGCTTGTGATGAACCAGCGCCAGAGCTCGGCAATCTTGATCTTCTTGCAGGTCAGACGATGCCGCTTCGCTCCGGAACTCAGTCTTGCTCAGTGCGCAGGGACTGGGGTTGAGCGCACCGGCCAGGACTCTGCTGTGCGAAGGAAGGCCCTCAGATTCTCCTCCGGCACGGTGGGAGGGATATCACAACCGGGCATCAGGATGAAGCCTCCACCGGCTGCTGCCTTGTCCAGGCAATCCCGGCAGGCAGCTTCAACGTCAGCCGCAGTCCCCTCCATGAGGACATGGACTGGATCCACGTTGCCGGCCAGGCACGTTCTACCTCGGAATAGATGCCTGGCTTCTGCGATATCAACCTTGTGATCGATGCTCACGCAATCAGCCCCCGTCTCAACGAGCACATCCAGCTTGTCACTCGTATCGCCACAGACATGCAGGAGGGTGTGGGCCCCCTTGCTCCTGATGTCAGTGATGAGCATCTGAAGATAGGGCAACGCGAAATCAGCGAAGTGCTGCCTCGAGACCAGATCACCGGACGCTGCCATGTCGGCTATGCTGGCCATGGAGATCGCCTTTTCCTCCAACAGAGGCTGATAGAAACGCCTGATTACCCGGGTGGCGAACTCAATTACCTTCTTGGCATCCTGGGGTCGCTTGATCACACTGCGCATCAGGTTCTCCAAGCCGCAGATCTGACCAGCCAGCGTGAAGGGGCCCCAGGCACTAGCCGCGACCACGACTTCGTTTCTCAACCGAGAAGCTACTATGCGCGTAGCCTCCCAGACGGTCTGAACAGCTTCGTCTTTCGCCAAGTCATCAATGTTGAGCTTCTCTAGCTGATCGGCATGCGTGATCAAGGGTCCCGCCAGATCCGGGGTGCCCGCACTCCTGAATGTGATCGTTCCGCCCAATGCAGCAGCATGGAAGTTCTTGTAGCCGGAACCCATGTAGACAATGGGAAACCCCATTCTTCTGTTGGTCCGTATGTGGACTTCGGCCATCTCGCGTGGACGGCCGATCAGGCTCTCGAAAGCAATGCCTGAGATGTGCAGTGTCCACATGTCGCCCCCAAACACACTTGCGGGAACGGGGTCTGGTTCGCCCAGCCGAAATGCCTCGAAGACCCTCTCTTTGCTGTTCATGCAGACTCCTCACCCAGTCAATCTTTGACCTGATCCAGGCCCAACCTGGCTGCAAGGCCCAAGGAAAAAGCGACACACTCCTCGTACGGCTAGGATAGTGTCTTGGGATCATTATATGCGAAATTCGTAGGATTGTCAAGTATTCTGCAGTAATTCGCCTCGTTCACTACGAATTTCGTAGCTTTGTTGGGGGAGATGCGCAGAGAAATTTCGTTTGCTGGGGAAGGATCTCTCTAGGCGACGAGCGGACGCGGCACCGCCGATCCCATGGCTCGCACTGAACTTGTACGGGGGAGAATCAATGACGACGGAGCTGCCGGCGAGCGGAGCCCAGCGGTCTCGTTACGCAGGAAGAGGGACGGAGAGGTTTCTCCCACTTCAGCGACCGGTCTATGCGCAACCGCCTTTTGGGGCTGTGCTCACAGCGGATCGAGGATATCCGAGCTTGCCCGGGTCCTCCTCGGCACCGGAACCAACGAAACGGCCTCAGACCTCATACCGGGTCGCTGCACGAGGGATACGAGAGGCAGCCTTCTAGCCCCCTTTGTAACGCAAACGAGCCAACGAGAGCCGTCCCTCAGCTGGTGCGGCATGCAATAACCTACTTAAACCCCTGGCAAAAGTTGGTCAGGCGGCCCAAGGCATGTCCAAGCGTTTCCTCACACGAACTGTGTGACACTCACCTGGGTGTGGATCTCTCGCTCTTCCAGTTCCTTGAGGAAGGGCTCAGGGTCCAGGGCGGCCTCTGGAGGGTGGACGCCCAGGGAGATGCGACCTTCGGCCAGCCAGATCGCTGCTCGTGCCGGAGCTACCCCGGTGGGGAGAGCTCCTTTGCACGTGAGAGTTCCCAGTCGGTAGGTCAGAGCCTTGCCGTCCTTCGTGCCTCGCACTTCGGTGACGATCTCCTTGACCCAGTCCGGGGGCTTCGTCTTGGGAGGAGCCAGGAACTCATCGATCGGTGGCACATACCCGGACATCATCGCCACCAAGAAATCCCTCGGCACGACGGTCTGCCCGATGACCTCAACTGGATCTAGGCTGGCGAAGCCGAAGTCGGCGAGAACACGCACCTTCTCCACGGTTTCCCTCGCCATCCCCCAGTAGTTGATCTTGAATGTGCATTCCTTCAGTCCTTTGTCCTGAAAGGTAATGGGAAGTGTGGCAACTTCGGAGTGCAGCGAGAGATGCATGGGCAGCAGGCCGAGGGGAGGGGTGAACCAGTAGTCCTCGAACTCGCTGAGTGGCTCGCAGGCCACGAACTCGCCATCCCGATAGACCATCGCGGGCATGGTCATCTCATCTATTATGGTAGGCACTGCGTAGGCGAAACGGAGGTCTTCTGCGGGTGGTGGCTTGATGCCATCGTAGATGCGAATGCTGTCGATGGTGTCCAAACGATCAGCGGCGTAGCGGGCCTGGATGTTCGGCACGCCCGGCGCGGACCCCATGCAAAGGACTGCGCTCACGCCCGCCTCGGCGAAGCGATCGTTCAGTTCCAGTTGCTTGCGGGTGAGATGGAATAGACCACCCATATCGGTGTAGGGCACGTGAGTCTCCAGGCAGGCCTCCATCACCTGCAGGTTGAAGTAATAGACGGTGGCGTTCACGCAGGCGTCAGCATCTTTGAGCAGGCCGACCAGCCCATCGTGATCCGTGACGTCCACTTGCTCAATGGCGATCTTGGGGCTGTTGATGATCTCCGCCACCGTGCGGGCCTGCGCCAGGTCCTGGTCGGCGATGACGACCTCTTTCACCCGCTTGTCGCCCGCCAGATCCTGCACGGAGATGCATCCCATCTTCCCCGCGCCGCCAAGCACAACGATTCTCATAGTCCATTCCCTCCCGTACGCCAATAGTCTGATGTTTAAGGTCCCGGGGAGCCGAACATGGGAACACCGGGGACTACGCGCCAAGCTCGTCTGCCACCCAGCCCAGGCCGAGTTCCTCCAGCTTGGCCCTCGTGGGGCGGCCGTGCTCGTCCCAGCCAGCCATGCGGTAGTAGAGAGCCTTCGCCGCGTTGACCTCCTCCGCAGTGATCGCGATT
>CAZNMJ010000041.1:0-18476 GCA_964573815.1 uncultured Anaerolineales bacterium | reverse complement strand
TCTCGATTCGAGCAAGCGCTGCAGCAGTTCAAGAATGACCTTCTCTTGGAGATGCGGCGGTGGCAGGAACGACTTCGGAAGGAAACGGACCGACAAGACGAGGTTCTGCGGCAAGAGAGGCAGGATCGGGTCCTGGCGCTGGCAAGGCTGGAGGAAAGGGTCAAGGAGGCCTTGCGTCTTCAACAGCTGCTTGAAACTGAGAAGGCTGAGATTCAGCGGTTGAACAAGGTGGCTTCGGAGCTGAGGCTGCAGCTAGATGAAACGTCAAAGACAGTTAGAGGACAGCAGGAGACGTTACTGGCAGTCGGCGAGCAGATGAGCAGGAATGATCAGAGGTTGGCGCAACTTCTGCAGGGGCAGGAGGCAAAGGCAAGTTCCGAGCGAATCGCAGAGCGGTTGAAGTATCTGGAAGGCTGGGCCGAACGGGGCACGCAGCAGATGGCCGATTTGCAGGCCTTCGGTGAACGGCTGCGAGAAGAGCAGGCGCAATTCCTGGGCGAGTTGCGGACTGTCGACGATCGCCGCAAGAAGCAGGCAGCCCGGTGGGCGAAGGAGTTGCGGACGTGGCGCGATGAAGCCAAGGGGGGTCGGGAACAGCTGGCGCTCAGTGAGAAGCAGTACAGGAGTGCGGAGAAGATGCTGGGCTCCCTGGAGAAGATGAGGATCCAGCTTGAGAAGGACCGAGAGGCCCTGGAGCACCTGGAGCGGACGACAGAGACACGGCAGCGACAGCAACTTGAGGATTGGCGAAAAGAGAGCGAGTTGCTCTGGCTGAGGAACGAGGAACGGTGGCAGCAACTCAGTGAGGAGAATGCGAAGCGCGACGCTCACGTAGCCCTGCTGTGGGAATCACACGTGGCACATCTCCGCCGCCAGATCGGAGAGTTGGACAAGTTGATCAAGGAACTGGAGAAGCGGCTCGTTCGTGCTGGCAAGTAGGCACCCATGGGACAGCGGATTCGGACGATTGGCACTGCAGGACATGTAGACCACGGCAAGTCCGCCTTGGTAAGGGCTCTTACGGGCATAGACCCTGACCGGCTCAAGGAGGAGAAGGAAAGGGAAATGACCATTGATTTGGGATTTGCCTGGTTGACCCTGCCTAGCGGTGCGGTGGTGAGCATTGTCGATGTGCCAGGTCACGAGAACTTCATCAAGAACATGTTGGCCGGCATAGGCGGCATTGATGCCGCGCTTTTCGTAGTAGCCGCTGACGAGGGGGTGATGCCCCAGACCCGGGAACATCTGGACATCCTCGATCTGCTGCAACTGGAACACGGATTGGTGGCAGTCACGAAGGCGGATCTGCTCGACGATGAGGAGTGGCTGGAACTGGTCGCCGATGACGTCGCCGAACTGTTGAAAGACACCACCCTGGCTGATGTAAGGATAGTGCCGGTGTCGGCTCGGACTGGGGAGGGCGTTGCAGCTCTTATGGAGCAGCTTGATGAACTCCTCGCGGTGGTGCCTCCCAAGCGGGACTTGGGGAAGGCCCGTCTGCCGATAGACAGGGTGTTCGTCATGCCAGGCTTCGGCACCGTCGTGACAGGGACGCTGATCGATGGCGGTCTAGAGGTCGGTCAAGAGGTCGAGATACTGCCGTCTGGCCTGAAGTCCCGAATCCGTGGCTTGCAGACTCACAGGCAGAAGCTGGACTTAGCTGAACCAGGTGGCCGGGTGGCTGTGAATTTGGTGGGCGTAAGCAGCGACCAGTTGGAGCGGGGGGACGTGCTCGCGGTGCCGGGTTGGCTGAAGAGCACCAGGTTGATCGACGCTCGCCTGCGCCTGCTTCCTAGTGCTCCCAAGGCTCTCAAGCACAATGTGGAAGTGGAGTTCTACGTAGGTTCAGCAGAGATCATGGCTCGCACGCGCTTGCTGGGGGACGAGGTGATAGCGCCTGGCGGAGAGGGTTGGGTGCAGTTCCGCCTCGCTCATCCCACGGCAGTGGCGCGAGGTGATCGGTTCATCATTCGGCAGCCGTCGCCTAGCCTGACGATAGGTGGTGGGGTCATAGTGGACCCCAATCCACAGCGGCGGCATCGCCGGTTCCGTCCGGCAGTGCTGGAGCGCCTAGAGGCACTCTCTCGTGGCACGCCAGAGGAGATCTTGCTCCAAACTGTGGACGGCGTGCGCCCTCGACCAGCAAGGGAGTTGCTGGAGGAAAGTGGAATGGCAGAGGACACGGCCAGGGAAGCTCTGGACACGCTGCTGAGCGAGTCGAAGATCCTCGCCCTCGGTGGAGATGACATCGCGGCCGCCGAGGCGTTGCGTAGGAACCTATACCTGATGTCGACGGCGGGCTGGGAAGACCTGGAGAATCGCTTTCACGGTCTATTGGGTGAATACCATGTCCGCTATCCTCTTCGGCGTGGTATGCCGCGCGAGGAACTGAAGAGTAAGGTGAACCTGCCAACGCGGGCCTTCAATGGAGTCGTCGACCACGCCATGGCGCACGGTGGCCTGGTCGAGGATCACGGTGCTCTAAGGCTGGCTGGACACGAGGTTAGATTCAGTGGGGAGCAGCAGCGGAAGATTGATGACCTTCTGTCCACATTCGCTCGCAGTCCCTACGCGACGCCTTCAGTGGCCGAGTGCGAGGCTGCCGTCGGGTCGGAACTGCTCAACGTCTTGCTGGAGGAAGGGCGGCTGGTGCGCGTCAGTGACAGCGTCGTCTTCCTCGCTGACACCTACGAGGAGATGGTGAGGAGGGTAGTCGATCATCTCAAGGCCGAGGGTAGCATCACGGTGGCTCAAGTGCGGGACACGTTTCAAGCGAGCCGCAAGTACGCGCTTGCTCTGATGGAGCACTTGGATGAGCAACGCATCACCAAGCGCGTAGGAGACGAGAGGGTTCTGCGTTGATGGCGGATCATGCCTCTGAAACTGCCCTCGCTTGACGAAGCCCTCGAAGAGATGACGGACCTGGCCCTGGCCGATGAGCAGAGCCAGCGTCTGGCGCGAGCGCGAGAACTGCTGCGCGACGCTGATCCACGCCAGCTGAGAGAAAAACTGCTAGATCGGACTGTGCGAGTGCCCTGGCTGGTGGCCGTCCCTTTGCGAACTCTAGATGCCTTCTGCGCCCCGCCTGACTGCCCTTGGAACTATACCGTGGTTTCCGCCGACGGCTCTGCCATGCCGCCAGACAGACACAGTCCCGTCCGGTACTACGTCATCAACACCGGACACGCCGTTCTCACCTATGGGGACACGCCGAATGCTGACCTCGATTCCTCCACTCGGTTCTATTTCCGAAGCGAAGAGTTGTACTTTGACCCCTTGACGGGGAGCTTTCCGGTGGAGGGAGTGCGCCTGAGTGCTCTGATGAGTGTGGCGGAATTGAAGGCCTTGTGCGAAGCGGCCAGACGAATGGAAGCGCCCGTCGTAGCTCTCGGCGATGGGTCCTTGATCCTGTGGGGGTTGCAGAACGAGGATGCTCGGGTGCAAGGGCGGTTGCTGGGGGAGTTCCTCCGATACCTGGAGGAGTTCCGTGCGGTGCGCATCCCCGTGGCGAGTTACATCAGTTATCCCGGCGCACGAGATGTGGTCAACTCCCTCAGGGTATGGCTCTGCCAGCAGGAGACCATAGATTGCAGCAGCTGTTCCTCTTCGCAGGCGATGGACATCTGCAGGACTCTGGTGTGGATTCTGGACCGACAGTTGTTTGGCATGTTGGAGGCCGGGGAGCGCTCTGAGATCTTCGACAGCACCTCGGCTATCTTGGAGCGGTACGGGAGTCACCGCATTCAGTTCTTCTACATGAACGTAGGAGGCGAGGTGGCGCGCATAGAGGCTCCCCAGTGGGTGATGAGCGATTCTGAGATGCTGGGTCTCGTCCAGGCCACCATCTTCGACCAGTGTCGTCGGAGCAAGGTCTATCCTCCTTATCCGCCGGCGCTGCAGGAGGCCCACGAGCAAGCCGTTATCTCGACCGTGGAGAGGCGGCTGGTGGAGACCTTGGTAGAAAGGGCTCTGGCGCGGAGAGGAGTCGTTCCTACGACCTCAGCCAAAGATCGAAGCAAGAGAAGGCGGGCGGTATGAGGATAGGGGAGATCATCGAGAGTGCGAGTACCCGCTTCGTGGCTGAGAGTTTCGAACTGAATCAGCCGCCGGCATTGGGCAGCCTGGTCAAGGTTCAAGTCGGCGAGGAGCGCGACCTCTACGGCGTAGTCTGCTACGGGGAGACGAGTAGTCTGGATCCTGGGCGTCGGGCCGTGCGTAGAAGCACGGAGGACTCCTTTGATGACCAGATCTATCGGGAGAGCCCCCAGTTGGAGCATGTGCTGCGGACCGAGTTCACCAGCCTCGCTGTCGGGGTGAAGGAAGGGAGAATGGTATCGCAAGGGTTGCCTTCTCAGCCTCCCCCTCTTCACTACTCGGTTCACGGCTGTAATCCGGAGGAGACGATCCTCTTTACCGAGAATCTGTACTACCTCCGGCTTCTGCTGGGGGTTGCGGCCCCTGTGCCAGCTGACCAACTCCTGGCGGCGAACATGCGGCAGATGTACAGGCTTAGGGGCGAGGACGGAGATTGGCTCAACAGGGCGGCGCGGGAGGTAGCCAGCCTTCTGAGGCAGGATTATGAGCGCCTGATGACGGTGCTCTATGCCATCCAACCGACGGGCTAGCGGCTGATGTCAGGAGTGCTTAGCGATGAAGCGTAGGCGGCTGGGCGTGGTGACAGATGGGGCCTTCAATACCGGTCTGACAGTGCGACTAGATGCGGATTGCTCAACCGAGGATCTGCGGATAGGCGATTTCGTCGTGATCGAGGGCGAGTCGAATCGCTACTTCAGCATGATCTCGGACATGCAGCTGCAGGTCACCGACTCAAGACTTCAGGCTTCGCCACCACACGACGCTCCGGCCTTCGTTGCCCACGCCCTGGCGGGTACGGCCACCTATGCCACTGTGGAGGTCAAGCCCATGCTGATGCTAGACCTCACGGATGACTTAGATGAGGCTAGTGGCCCCCAGCCGGTACGCACGATCCCCATGCACTTTGCCGCCTTGTACGAAGCCAGCGAGATGGATTTCGACACCGTCTTTGGCAGGGAGGGCGGCACCAACTTCTCCATAGGCACACCGGTCACCATGGACATGCCCATCTGCTTGCGCCTGGATCGGTTTGTGGAGCGGTCCAACGGTATCTTTGGCCAGTCGGGCACCGGGAAGAGCTTCCTGGCTCGCGTTCTCCTCTGCGGCATCATCAACACACGCGCTGCGGCCAATTTGATCCTGGACATGCATAGCGAGTATGCCTTCGACAAGCAGACCGAGGATGGCCACTGGGTCAAGGGCCTCCGGGAACTGGTGGGCTCTCAAGTGCTGGTCTACTCGTTGGATGCTGAAGCTGCCGCCAGGCGGAACGTGGACGTGACGCTAACCATCGGCCTGAACCAGATTGAAGCCGAAGACATCATGCTTCTGGCTGACGAGTTAGACCTGACGGCGACAACAGCCGCCACCGCTGGCTTGCTGGGAGATCGGTACGGAGCGGACTGGCTGCGGCAACTGCTAGCCATGTCTTCTGATGATTTGGCGCAGTTTTGCCAATCCTCTGGGGCTCATCCCGAGGCCACCAGAGCTCTACAGCGCAAGCTGAGGGGTGTGCAACGCCGCGGCTATCTAGCGGAGCAAGCGTCTTTCTCCTTGATAGATGAGATGGTGACGGCTTTGGGCAAGGGGCGCAGCATAATCCTGGAGTTTGGTCGTCATGACACTCCATTGGACTACATGCTGGTCGCCAATATCGTGACCAGGCGTATTCGCAGGCTTTACCAGCAGAAGATGGAGCGTTTCGAGGAAACGAAGGCCGAGGCCGACAGGCCGCTGCAATTGATGATCACTGTGGAAGAGGCGCACAAGTTTCTCAACGCCGCCGTGGCCAGGCAAACCATCTTTGGCACTATCGCTCGGGAGATGCGCAAATACAACGTGACGCTAATGGTGATCGACCAGCGGCCGAGCGGCATCGACCCTGAGGTGATGTCCCAGTTGGGTACGCGGATCACGGGGTTGTTGACCGAGGAACGCGACATCGACGCGGTCCTCACAGGCGTGCTGGGCAGGGGCTTCCTGCGCGGTACGCTGGCTAGCCTGGACACCCGCCAACAAGTGCTTCTCATGGGCCATGCCGTACCCATGCCTGTCAGGGTTCAGACCCGACCCTATGATGAGAGATTCTACCAAGCGGTGGGGAGAGGTAGCCGAGCAGAGGAACTCCCAGAGGTCAGCGTCTCCGACATCTGGGGAGAGTGAACACAAGCGAGCTAGCGCGTGTTCATGCTTCGGCCGTGAGGAGAAGCCTTTGAAGCCAGGACTTCACCGGGCCCTGGTACCGCTTCACAATCATCACCGTCTTCGGGCATTCGCGGGCCACCCTTTCGGGCAAGGCGCCAAAGAGTAGTTGCTCGAAGACCCTGCCCTCCGTCGCCCCCAGCACCACGAGGTTTGCCTCTGTCGCTTGCTGCAAAATGCCTTCCACAATGGTCGGAGCCGAGACGACTTGCGATTCGATGAGGTAATCGTAGTGCTCTGTGGCGCGGGCCAGAATTCGCTTTCCCATGTCCACTAATCGAGGGTCTCTCCCCTGGGCGACGTAGAGCGCAGTGATGTGCGGTCGGACCCCGTTCTCCCTCTCGTATTCTCGGGCCTGAGAGATGGCCAACTCTAGAGCCAGCGTGGCATTGGGCCCGCCAGCCATGGGTACCAGGATTCGTCGCAGTGCCTCGCGCTTCCTGAAGCGGATCATCGCCACATCGCAGGGAGGGCTCTTGCTGACGGTATCGATAACACTGCCGAAGGCCTTTCCTTCACTGCTAGTAGCTCCCAGCCAGCCGAGCAGTATTAGGTTGGAGTCACGCTCTCGGGCGGTGTCGACGATGGCTTGGCCGACATCGCGCCCAAATCGGATCATGGTGTTCACCGGAACGTCCAGTGTCTTTGCTTCCTGAATGACGCTCTCAAGGATGGGCTTCCCTTGCTTCAGAAAGAAGCGGCCATCAGTGATCCCCAGCTGTCTCGGTACCCGCACCACGTGCAAGGCGAATATCTCCCCATCTTTGTCTCTGGCTATTGGTGCGGCCACCGTTCCCAGCAGATGAGCATGGAGTTCATCGGCCACGGGGATCAAGATCGAGTATCTCCTGGTCGTGACTATCTCTTGATGTATGATCTTGAAAGGCTCCTTCATGGGTTCGGTGCGAGATGCGTAGGTAGCGTAGAATACCAGCCCTGCCACAATCCAGAGTCCGCCCACATACCAAGCTTCCGGGCTCAGGCGGAAAAGGAAGACTATAACCAGTATCTGAGAAACGATGCCCAAGATGGGAATCAGCGGCATCAAGGGAATCTTGAATCCCCTATCCAAGTCCGGTCGGAGGCGGCGCATACGAATGACTGTTATGTTCACCATCATGAACAGCAGCAGAAACATGACATCCGCGGCGCTAGCCACGGACTTGACGGGTAGAGCCACAGCTATGAGAGCTACCAGAGTCCCAGAGATGAGTATGGCCCACTGAGGAGTGTGGCGTTTGGGGTGCACCTGGCCGAAGAGTGGAGGTAGGTTGCGGTCGCGACCCATGGCGAAGGAGACCCTCGAAGAGGCATAGATGGTGGCGTTCAGAGCCGACATGGTGGACATCAAACCGCCCAGTATCAACGCGAAGGCTCCCAAAGGCATGAGCTGGCGGGCAGCCTCGATAATCGCCGTCTCTTCGAATCTCGCAAGGAAGTCCCAGGTGGACATCCCTGGTACTGTGGGATTCACAGCTCCCAACGCTGTGAAGGCCACCCCGAGGTAAATGAAGACGACCACAGCTATGGCGGCGAACGTCGCCCGCGGCAGGTTGCGCTTGGGTTCGCGTACCTCCTCACCGAGGTGGGCGATGATCTCGTATCCTTGGAAAGCGATGGTGGTCAATCCGGCGGCCATCACCACTCCACTGAGACCTGTGGGGAAGAAGGGTTGGAACTTGGATGGCCAATCCCCTTGCCGCAACATGCTCAATAGGCCGAAGCCAACAAAGAGGCCCAGGATTGCTATCTTGGCCAGAGTCAGGATGTTTCCCACTTTGCCTGTCTCCGAGATACCCCGGAGGTTGATGAAGGTGAAGAGGGCAGTGATGACGACCGCCAATGCCACGGCCAACACGTCAGTGTGGACGAAGGTGGGGCTTAGTCCGAGTCGGCTCAGGAGGTCTGCTGTATAGTGGCCGAAACCTAGAGCGTAGAGGCTGCAAGCCACCGACTGGCCAAACCAGGTTATCCAGCCGCTCAGGAAGCCAAGCAGGGGAGAAAGAGACTGTTTGATCCACAGATAGCCGCCGCCGGCATTGGGGAGCACCGAACCCAGTTCGGCGTACGAGGCAGCCGTGAAGCTGGTCATGATGGCGTTCAAGAGGAAGGCAATGATCAGCGCCGGACCGGCGACGCCCGCAGCGATGCCTGTCAGAACGAAGATGCCGGCCCCGATCATGGCCCCGACGCCGATCATCGTGGCGTCGAAAGCGCCAAGTGTCCGGGCTAGAGCTACAGATTCTTGGCTGTTGCCACCCGCACTCTGGGCCATGGAATCGCTAGTCTAAGTACTTGCCGACCAGCAGGTCGAGTTCCTGCTTGATTCGACCGGGTATACGATCCCTGGCTGTCTGGATGGCTACGGAGAGAGCCGTGGCGCAGGCGCAGTCACGCTCAGAGGGGATGAGAGGAAGGAGTTCCTTGATGGTGTTCTTGGCTGTCTCCAC
This sequence comes from uncultured Anaerolineales bacterium, assembly GCA_964573815.1. Taxonomy (GTDB): domain Bacteria; phylum Chloroflexota; class Anaerolineae; order UBA7937; family B3-Chlor; genus CAYGAW01. The sequence goes on along the minus strand of CAZNMJ010000041.1, from coordinate 9,729 downwards.
GTTCTTCTGTATGGTCTCAGCGACCATCTCAGCGGTGACGGGCGCTTCTGTTTCATGCCAGACATCGTAATCTGTGGACATGGCGAGGCTGGTGTAGCAAATCTCGGCTTCACGCGCCAGAACCGCCTCAGGCATCGCGGTCATGCCGATGACATCCACACCCAACATGCGATTCATCTTCGATTCGGCCTTGGTGGAAAACCGAGGGCCTTCTATGCAGACGTAGGTGCCGCCCTTGTGGACTCTGGCGCCTACTTTGTTCGCAGCCTGGAAGAGTACGTCGCTCAGCGCTGGACAAAAGGGATCTGCAAAGGAAACGTGAACGACTAGACCGTTACCGAAGAAGGTGCTGGGGCGTCCCTTGGTGCGATCGATGATCTGATCTGGGATCACGATGTCTGCAGGGGCTATTTCCTCCTTCATGCTGCCACACGCATTGACCGCGATTATCCGCTCCACGCCAACGGATTTCAGGGCATAGATGTTTGCCCTGACGTTGACTTCGCCGGGGAGTATGCGGTGGCCCCGGCCGTGCCGAGGCAGAAAAGCCACGCGCTTTCCCTGAAGGGTCCCCACTACTATCGGATCGCTGGGCTTGCCGAACGGAGTGGAGACCTCCTGCTCCTCAATATCCGTTAGGCCTTCGATCTCATATAGCCCACTGCCACCAATAACGCCGATGGTTGCCTGAGTCATCTCGGCCAACCTCCTCTTGCCCACGTGCATTCAGATTGGACCGCCGAGGGCGGTCATACCGACCAGTCTATCATACGGGTTGTCAATTGTCAAACCCTCGAAAAGAGTGTGTCGAGAAAGGGTTTGACATACACACAAGACCTCATTCCAATGGCGGATCTCACGTCGTTGTTCCACACCCTCAAGCCTTTGACAGGGCCAGGTCCATTGCTCGACCCTCACGGATATGCTAGAATGTCATATCTCGCGCGAGAAGGAGGAAGGCATGTCAAGAATGAGGAGCGTGGCCATCGGGCTGCTGGTAGTGGGCATAGTTGTCTTGCTGGTATCGGCACTGGCCGACGTCTTGGGGATAGGAGGCAGCCCAAATGTCTTGGGCTACAGGCAAATGTCAGGCATCGCCGTGGGCGCCGTACTAGCCGTTGTGGGCGCAATCCTCTACTGGTGGGCTGGTAGAGAGACAAGATAACGTCGGCCAAGGGCGTTCTTCTTCCTTGAGGCCTGTGCCCCCAAAGAGAACCGATGATCTATCTGGATGACATCCTGGCGTCCAGCGAAGGCAGGGTGTGCGGGCAGATCTTCGCCAGAGAGTTCAGCGATTTCTGCTACGACTCCCGCATCCTGAAGCCTGGCGAGCTTTTCTTGGCCGTGAAGACCGAGAAGGCGGACGGTCACGACTATATCGAGCAAGTTTGCCAGGCCGGGGCTGCGGGCGTTCTTTGCCAGGAGGAGATGGATCTCTCTCGTTATGGAGTGACCTGCATTCAGGTTGAGGATACCAGACGCGCTCTCACCTTGTGGGCGCGGCATATCTTGGGCAGGTTCCGCACCGAAGTCATTGGCGTCACAGGGAGCACTGGCAAGACCAGCAGTAAGGAGGCGATAGCAGCTGTCCTGGCTACGGGGTTCAGGGTGTTCAAGAACTTCGGCAACTACAATGACCGTTACGGTCTCCCCATCGCTTTGGGTCGGCTGCTGCCAGAGCATCAGAAGGCAGTGTTGGAGATGGCCTGTGACAGCTTTGGAGAGATCGAGGATCTCAGCCGCATGACTTCCCCTCGTGTTGGCGTGGTCACCACTGTGGATTATACCCATCTAGAGTACTTTGGTACCTTGGACAATATCGCTCAGGAGGAGGGCAAGCTAGTCGCGGCTCTGCCTGAGGACGGGTACGCGATCCTCAATTACGATGATTCTCGAGTGCGGGCGATGGTGGACAGGACCTCGGCGCAAATTATCGCTTATGGGACCGACCCAGGAGCAGATGTCTTGGGCACTGCAATCGAGAGCACGAACGACGGCATCAATTTCCAGATTCGCTACCGGGGAGCCGACTATGGGGCCACGGTACCTCTGCTGGGGAAGCACAGCGTCTACACGGCGCTGGCGGCGGCGGCCGCGGGCCTCGCCTACGGTGTGAACTGGGACGACATCTTGAGGGCATTGAGTGGTCTGCGGCCCTTGAGGGGCCGCTTGAATCCTTTGCCAGGGATCAATGGCAGCCTCCTCTTGGACGATACCTTCAGCGCCAGTCCCGCCTCCACCTTGGCAGCCCTGGATGCCCTTGAGGGGCTTGAAGGCGCAAGGAAGTTCGCCATTCTGGGAGACATGCTCCGCCTGGGTGCCTACGAGGAGGAGGGACATCGTGAGGTGGGTCGCCGAGTGGCTGAGGTCGCGGACGTGTTGGTGACCAAAGGCGACAGGGCACGGCTCATAGCTGGTGAGGCTCAGAAGGCTGGACTGAGGCGCGATCAGGTTTTCATCACCTACACCACAGACGACGCCGTGCGTAGCGTCGTGGACATCATCCGTCCCCGAGATGTCGTGTTGATCAAAGGGGCTCTCGAAACTCGGATGGAGGAGGTCGTAGCAAAACTCCTTGCTGATCCTGGCAGCGCCGAATCGGTGCTCGTTCGTCAGAGCACCGCTTGGAAGCAGATCTACATCATCCGACCTGACAGACCCACCTGGGTTGAGATAGACCTGGGCGCGATAGCCAACAACGTGCGGCGGCTGAAGAGGATGGTCGGAGAGAGAGCAGGTATTATCGCCAGTCTCAAAGCTGATGCCTATGGCCATGGAGTCGTGAAGGTTGCCCAGACCGCCCTGGCTAATGGTGTCGACATCCTGGGCGTGGCTTGTCTCAGCGAGGCCGTGACTTTGCGCAGGGCGGATATCACTGCTCCCATTCTGATCCTGGGGTACACTCCCGCGTGGCAGGCTCGAGATGCCGTGCTCAGTGACTTGATTGTCACCGTGTTCTCCCTCGATGTGGCCAGGGCCCTGTCGCGAGCGGCCACAGACCTTGACTCCGAGGTCCGGGTGCATGTGAAAGTGGACACAGGTATGGGGCGTCTTGGCATCCCGCCGGATGAAGTTCTAGGGTTCGTGCGAGAGATAGGGAATCTGCCCGGGCTTGTCGTGGAAGGGATTTTCACGCATCTCGCCATCGCCGATATGCCGGATGCTCACAACTTCCCGGGATGGGGGCGAGAGTATACACTGGAGCAGCTGAGATCTTTCCAGGGTGTGTTGCAGGAGTTGGAGGACGACGGGATTCACATCCCCCTCGTTCATGCGGCCAACAGTGCCGCGATGATCACTTTGCCGGAATCCCATTTCAACATGGTGCGGCCGGGCATCGCCATCTTTGGACTGGACCCTTCATCACAAGTGCCTTGCCCCCCTGGATTCGAACCTGCTCTCTGCTTCAAAACCCAGGTGGCTCAGGTGAAGGACTTGCCCGCGGGGAGCTACGTCAGCTATGGGTGCACCTATCGTACGAAGGGCCCGGCGCGTATTGCAGTCATTCCAGTTGGGTACGCGGACGGGTTTCGGCTCGGACCACACAACTGGGGAGAAGTGCTGGCTAGAGGGCGGAGAGCTCCTTTGGTGGGGCGCGTGTGCATGGATCAGAGCATGATCGATGTGACGGACATTCCTGGGGTCCGGCAGGGTGACGAAGTCGTTCTGATAGGCCAGCAAGGTGGGGAGAGGATCACCGTGGGGGAGGTGGCCGAGCGCCTCGGGACCATCAACTACGAAGTCGTCTCCGAGATCTTGGCTCGCGTTCCGCGCGTGAGCTGAGCGAAAAGCGACGGTGGCCTGCCAAATCCGGTGCGGAAATTTGACAGAGCCCTCTGTACGGTGTATACTTCGATTGAGTGGAGATGGCCCTTACTTCCGACCGTGCACGAGTCGTCACGTGACCTCTCAAAGGTGTAGCTTCTCAGCGTAGTAGACACGGTCGCTTGAAACAGCCTCTCGAGAACGGGTGCGAAGCCCGCTTACTTCCTGAATCATCTTTCCTATCGGCGCGGTTTCTGACAGTTCAGGTGAGGAGGCCGCAAGGCAATGGCGAGAAGGGAAGCTTCGTCAACCAGAGGCAAGAAACGCTCCAGCCGACTTCGGGCCGGCGGCCTGACTCTAGACACGACCGAACGCAACATCATCAAGAATGGCGTGGCGACCCATCTTACGTTCAAAGAATGCGCCCTGCTAGAGATGCTGATGAGAAATCGCGGCAAGGTGGTCAGCCGCAAGGAATTGATGAGAGAGGTGTGGGAGACGGACTACCTGGGGGACACCAGGACATTGGATGTGCACATCTGCTGGGTAAGATGCAAGATCGAAGACGATCCGAGGGAGCCGGCGCTGATTCGCACCGTGAGAGGGGTGGGTTACTGGTTTGACGTACCAAGCAAGAAGCGAAAGAGATCGAAATGAGTGGCACGTGTTGCCCAGAGGACAAGTCTTGCCACCAGCGCTCGATGAGTCGGGCGCTTTTTCGTTTTGCAAGGGGTGCTAGAGCCACGAAGCCGATGGCACACCGGGCGCTCAGCGGAGAAGGTCCTGCGCGATCAGGTAGCGCTGGATCTCGTTGGTGCCAGTGTAGATTTGGAACGCTTTGGCGTCGCGCATGTACTTCTCCACCGGGTACTCCTTGACGTATCCGTAGCCCCCGAAGACTTGTACGGCATCCGTTGTGACCTCCATGGCGATGTCCGAGGCATAGCACTTGGCGATGGCTGACTGGTGGGCATGGCGTAGCTCCTGATCTACCAGCCAAGCGGCTTGCCAGGTGAGGAGGCGGGCTCCCTCGATCTTGATAGCCATGTTGGCCAACTTGAACTGGATGGCTTGGAAGGATGCTATTGGTCGACCGAACTGTTCCCTCTCTTGAGCGTACTTCGTGGCCGCTTCCAGCGCCGCGCGCGCTACTCCCACAGATGCCGCCGCAATCCAAGGCTTGTTGCGGTTGAGGGTATCCAGGAATATCTGGAATCCCTCACCCTCCTCGCCTAGCCGGTTTTCAACGGGAACCGCAACGTCTTCGAAGATCACCTCGCTGGTGTTGATGGCGCGCTGGCCCATCTTGTCCTCTTGCTTCCCCGTGGAGACGCCCGACAGGTTGGCGGGAACGACGAAAGCTGCGATGCCTCTCACGCCCTGGTCCAAGTCGGTGGATGCGAAGACGGAATAGAGTTGCGCTACGCCGCCGTTGTCGATGAGGGTCTTGGTGCCGTTGAGGACGTAGCGATCGCCGTCACGCCTGGCAACAGTTGTAACGGCGCCCACGTCGGAGCCGGCCTGAGGCTCAGTCATACAGAGCGCCGCGAGGTTGGGCTCGGCGCAGAAGGGACCTACAAACCTCTCCATCTGCTCCGTGCTGGCAGCGATGAGCAAGGGAGTGAGGGCCAGCGTATTGGCCATGATGGCGGTCCCAATACCGGCGCAAGCGGCTGCCAACTCTTCGGTGACCAGGCAGGTCTCAATCATGCCCAGCCCGCCACCGCCATAGCTCTCAGGGACGGTCATGTTCATGAAGCCGAGGCCATGGGCCTTCTCGATGATCGGCAGTGGATGTCTGGCCTCCCGGTCGTATTCGGCCGCCAGCGGGGCAATCTCATTCTCAGCGAACTGCCTCGCCAGTTCCCTCAAAGCTTGCTGTTCCTCGGTGAGGGAGAAACTGATCATCTCTGGACCTCCGCACCTTGGCCTTGAGACCGTTGCGCATAGACCTGACGGATTATAGAGGGAGCAGCCCGGGTTGTCAATCGTGCTGGTCAGGACCCATGCCTCTATCTCGAGCGCTGAGTTGAGGATCCGCTTTTTTGGGCTGTGCTCGATTGGATTCTCGTGAAAGGCTGAACTTGATAGTTTTTGACAGTTGGAATCTGTTATATTGGCAGGCGAACGAACCCGCGACGCGAAGTTGTGGATTCGTTTTGTGTTGTCAGCACGTGGGACAGCAAGATATGGACACGGCAGGTAGCAGCGTCCTATCCCGAATTCCGGGGTTCTATAAGCTGGCGCCCGCAGAGCGTTTGAGAGAAGTCCAGGTCAGGGCCGGCTTGACCGAAAAGGAGGCCGCTATTCTGATGGGCTCCAAGGGGCTAGACGTGGCCCAGGCTGATCGGATGAGCGAGAACGTGGTGGGCACTTATGGCTTACCCGTGGGAATCGCGGTCAATCTCCTGATCAACGGCCGCGACTACTTGGTGCCTATGGCTATCGAGGAGCCCTCGGTGGTGGCTGCCGCCAGTCATGCGGCCAAGCTCGTCAGGGAGGGAGGCGGGTTCCAGGCTGATGCCTCCTCTTCCTTGATGATCGGGCAGATCCAGGTTCTCGGGCTTGATGACCTGGAAGGCTCTCGCCGCAGGCTGTTGGCCGAGCGAGAGAGGCTGTTGGCCGTGGCCAATGAGCAGGATCCGGTGCTCGTGAGCATAGGTGGGGGTGCCAGGGAGTTGGAGATACGGCTCTTCCCTGAGACGCCAGCCGGTCCGATGCTCGTATTGCACTTGATCATGGACTGTCGAGATGCTATGGGGGCAAATGCCATCAACACGGCGGTTGAGGCGATGGCCCCCTTGGTGGAGGAGATAACAGGAGGGCAGGTCCTGCTGCGAATCCTGTCCAATCTCGCGGACAAGCGTCTTGCCCGGGCCCGTGCGACAGTGCCGGCTGACGTTCTGGCTGTCGATGGGCTTGAGGGCCGGGAGGTGGTGAGGCGCGTCGTGCAGGCTTATGCCTTGGCGGCCGTCGATCCTTATCGAGCGGCTACGCACAATAAGGGGATCATGAACGGCGTAGATGCGGTGCTCATCGCCACCGGCAACGACTGGAGAGCCGCGGAGGCTGGAGCGCACGCCTATGCTGCGCGGTCCGGCCAGTACACGTCTCTGAGCACGTGGGAAGCCGATGCTGACGGCAATCTGGCGGGCACACTGGAGTTGCCGTTGGCAGTAGGCACCGTGGGCGGGGCGACGAGAGTCCACCCGGGTGCCCGCGTGGCCCTGAAGGTCCTTGGTGTAGATACGGCTCAGGAGCTGGCTGAGGTGATAGTTGCTGTGGGGCTGGGCCAGAATCTGGCGGCGCTGCGAGCCTTGGCTACCGAGGGCATCCAGAGAGGGCACATGGAGCTGCATGCGCGCAGCATGGCCATCGCTGCGGGAGCTCGAGGTGATGTGGTGGACCTGGTGGCGGCCCGCATGGTTGCGGAGAGTGCCATACGGTTAGACAGAGCCGAAGAACTTGTACAGGAGATGTCCTGAAATCTTGTTGGAGCAGGGAGATAACAACTTATGATGAAACCTATGAGAGAAGTGGGAATAGTGGGGTATGGAGCGTATATTCCACGTTACAGGATCAGCGCGGCCGAGATATCGCGCGTGTGGAAGATGGGGGAGGATACCCTTCACCTGGAGGAGAAGGCCGTGCCCGGCCTGGACGAGGATACGACCACCATTGCCATCGAGGCTGCCAGGAATGCACTGAGCAAGGCTAAGATCGACGCGCAGAAGCTGGGAGCCATTTGGCTAGGTAGCGAGTCCAAGCCTTATTCTGTGAAGCCTACGGCTACTATCGTCGCCGAGGCTGTGGGTGCCACACCTCATACCATGGCTGCTGACTACGAGTTTGCTTGCAAGGCGGGCACCGAGGCCATGCAGGCTGCTTTCGGCTTCGTGGGCTCAGGCATGGCCGAGTATGCGATGGCCATCGGTGCCGACACGGCGCAGGGCAGGCCAGGCGACCAGCTGGAATACACAGCTGCTGCTGGTGGGGCCGCCTTCATACTGGGGCGCAGAGAGGAGAGCATGGCCTATCTGGAGGGCTCGTGTTCGTACGTTTCCGACACGCCCGACTTCTTCCGTAGGCCGAGCCAGAGCTACCCTACCCATGGGAGTCGATTCACCGGCGAGCCGGCTTACTTCACGCACAGCATGATGGCTGCCGGACAGCTTATGGAGGAGTTGGGATACGGTCCTCAAGATTATGACAAAGTGATTTTCCACCAACCCAACAGCAAGTTCCCAGTACGCCTGGCGAAGCGCTTGGGTTTCGTTCCGGAGCAGTATCAGGATGGTCTGCTGGTGCCGGTCATCGGTAACACCTACGCAGCATCATCGGCGTTGGGGTTGGCAGCGGTCCTGGATCGGGCCGACCCAGGGGAGAGGATCCTCCTGGCGTCCTTTGGCTCTGGCGCCGGGAGTGATGCCTTCTCATTCGTGACCACAGACCTCGTTACTCGAGGAAGAAACCCGTTGCCCACGGTGGCTGACTATGTCGCCCGCCGACGGGAGATAGACTACGCCCGATATGCACGACATCGGGGCAAGCTTTCGATGGAGTAGGATTCCACGTTGGAGCTTGCTCGGGGAGGAGAAGGCCGAGGGAGGTATCTGATCTATTGACCAAGGTTTATGTGGTCGGCATCGGCCAGACGCCGGTCAGGGAGCATTGGGACCACTCAGCGCGAGAGCTGGCTGTGAGGTCCACGCTTGAGGCCATAGAGCAGGCGGGCGTCGAGAAGGTCGATGCCATTTACGTTGGAAACGCGCTTTCGGGGGAGCTTACCGGGCAGGAGCATGTAGCTGCACTGATCGCGGACTTCGCTGGCCTGCGGGGTGCGGAGGCGGTACGCGTCGAAGCCGCCGGTGCTTCAGGAGGTGCAGCGGTGAGGATGGCATACCTCGCTGTGGCCAGTGGCCTGCAGGACGTCGTCATCGTCACCGGTGTGGAGAAGATGTCTGATCTCTCCGGCCCTGCGGTGGAGGAGGCGCTGGCCACGGCCGGCGACGAGGAGTACGAAGCGATCCATGGCCTGTCGCTCGTTGCCCTCAACGCATTGCTCATGCGGCGGTACATGCACGAGCACCACGCCGAGCGGTCGGACTTCGCCCATTTCTCCATCAACGCTCACAAGAATGCTTCGAACAACGAATGTGCTATGTTCCCTCGTCCCATCACCGTGGACGCTTTCGTGAACGCACGCATGATCGCCGACCCTATCGGCTTGCTTGATTCCGCTGCCGTGGCCGATGGGGCGGCCAGTCTGGTTCTCTGTTCGGAAAAGGTCGTTGGTGAGAGAGCCGAATCCGCAGTCGAGATCGTCGCTTCCGCGGCAGCCAGTGATGCCATAGCGCTCCATGATCGAAGCAATCCCTTGTTCCTCGAAGGAGTGCGCGAGTCAGCTCGGAAGGCTTATGGCCAGGCAGGGGTGGGTCCAGAGGACATCGACGTTTTCGAATTGCATGATGCCTGCACTATTTTGGCCGCGCTGTCCCTCGAAGCATGCGGTTTCGCCGCGGAGGGGGAAGGGGTTCGCCTCGCTGTGGATGGAGAGATTACCCTGGAGGGAAGGATTCCCATTTCCACCATGGGCGGCCTGAAGGCCAGAGGGTATCCCGTAGGTGCCAGTGGTGTCTACCAGGTGTTGGAAGTTGTACAGCAGTTGCGGGGAGAAGCGGGGGCGAATCAGGTGGACGCTCGCCTGGGCATGGCACAGAGCATCGGCGGGAGTGGAGCAACAGTGGTGACGCACATCCTCATGTCACCGTCCTGATGTTGAGCTGCACTGAGGATGTTTACGGGGTGCCGTGGAGTTCGACAAGAGCCGCGGTTTGGTCAGGCGGAGCGATCGTGGATTGTGAGACGAGAAGATGAATCTAGCCAAGCATTGGCGTTTGCAGGATCAACGGTATAGGCTGCTCGGTGCACGGTGCATAGACTGTGGCGCCAGGCTGTTTCCCC
>CAZNMJ010000040.1:2424-18493 GCA_964573815.1 uncultured Anaerolineales bacterium | reverse complement strand
AAAAACGGCCGTACAGATGAGGCCGTAGGAGACAGCGACGGCCCAGAACTCCACAATAGTGGCCACGAAGCCAAAGCCGGGGTTTATGATCCTCGACATAAAGACGTAGCCTCCTCCCGAGCGGGGCATGGCTGCCGACAGGATCGCAAAGGTATAGATCGAGAGCAGCATCAAAATCCCCACCAGGAAGAAGGCCATGATCATGGGGTGTATGCCGAGGAAATACTCCGCAGGCAACACCGATTCGGCACCGATGGACATGAAGACACGCTTCTGCCATCCCAGGCCGACCACGTTGGCAATGGCCAGGATCACCGCAGTAATAAAACCGATCTCCCGGACCAAACCGGTGGCCTTACGTGCAAACAGGGTTTTCTCTGCCATTCTTGAAACCTCCTATTCTCCCTCCGATGGGCACTACAGTGTCACATGGTTTCAATGAAAACTGCTCACTACTTCCGATAAGCATCACCTCCTTGTGTAACAGATATTAATGTGCGAACCTGACCTGAGAAGCCCGTTCGCGGCGTCCCTGTCTACTCAATTCTATATCTTAGCACATATTCGAACAAATGTCAAGTGCTCAGATCTACGCCTCAGTACGCAACACGATGCCAATTTCGGGCAGTCAGCCCCAATCGTCGCCAATGCCGTACCTCTTAACGAGACAAGCCGAGGCCGCAATCCTTCGTGAGCCAGAGGGAATCCGATCCATCTCCAGAGCGGCTCCAGCTAGTACAACACCTCAGTGGGGGTAAGGATGCGGCGGTTCAGGGGTGCCAGGAACCGCGATGGCGCAAGCCCACAGACGGTTACAGCACCAAAGCCAGGTGTAGGCGCCGCGCTCGCGGAATGCGGACTGCAAAGAACCGAATCCATTGCTTTGCCCATGGCAGTCAGGTATAATCAGAAATGCGTACCGAGCTGAGACTCGAGAGATCACACATGCAGGACGAATTGCGCAGACTGCCCAGTGTAGAGAAGATCCTCCAGAGAGGGGAGATGCAAGGACCCGTGGAGGAGAAAGGGCGGTACATGGTCGTGGAAAGTGTGAGGAGGGTTCTGGAAAGCGCCCGACAAGACATCGCAAACGGTCAGCCCTGTCCTCCCCTCGCCACACTCCTCGATCGAGTCCTCACAGATGTAGAGGCCACCGGGAGGCCCACGCTGCGCAAGCTTATCAATGCCAGCGGAGTGATCATTCACACTAATCTCGGTCGTGCTCCGTTGAGCAAAGAGACAATAGCAGCGATGGAATTGGCAGCGGCGGGATACAGCAACCTGGAATATGAGGTGGACACCGGGCAACGCGGCTCACGACATACTCATGCGGAACAGTTGCTGTGCCAGCTCACCGGGGCTGGCGGCGGCCTCTTGGTGAACAACAACGCCGGGGCCGTTCTGCTTGTGCTCACAGCTCTGGCACGGGGAAAGGAAGTGGTCATCTCACGGGGCCAGTTGGTTGAGATTGGCGGTGGCTTCCGCATCCCGGAAGTGATGGCCCAGGGTGGAGTCCGACTCGTGGAGGTGGGGACCACCAATCGCACCCGTGTAGAGGATTATGAGGAAGCCATCGGTGAGGATACGGAGCTGCTGATGCACGTCCACCACAGCAACTTCAGGGTCGTGGGCTTCACCGAGGAGGCGACCTTGCAGGAACTGGTGGACCTGGCTCATCAGCATGCCCTGCTCGTGGTGGATGATCTGGGCAGTGGGGCTCTCCTGGATACCGCTCCCTTCGGACTGGCTCACGAACCCATGGTCCAGGAGAGCATAGACCAAGGCGCAGACCTGGTCTGCTTCAGTGGAGACAAGCTCCTGGGCGGGCCGCAGGCAGGCATCATCGTCGGCCGGGCCGATCTGATCGCCTCCCTGAGGCGCCATCCCCTCGCTCGCGCGCTCAGAGTGGACAAGACGACGATCGCTGGAATACAAGCCACTCTGCTGCATTACTTGAAGCAGGAGGCCACTGAGAAGCTACCGGTCTGGCAGATGATCAGCTTGAGTCTGGAAGACATACAGCGACGAGCTGAGTCCTGGGCTGAGCGGCTTGGGCAATTGGCCATAGAGGCGGAGGTCGTGCCTGGCCTCTCTACAGTTGGCGGTGGTTCCCTCCCCGGCGAGACCCTGCCCACCAGACTAGTAGCTCTTCGAATCCCTTCCCCCGATCACCTTGCGCAGCGCCTGCGCAGAGGCGAGCCGCCAGTGGTAGGACGCATCGAGGGCGGGCGGCTTGTCCTGGATCCCCGTACAGTCCTCCCTGGTGAGGAGCACGAACTCCTGAGCTCTTTGGAGCTTGCCTTGCAAACCTAGTTGACAGAGGAACTACTACGACCCTCTGAGCGTTTAGTAATAGGAGTGCAGAACCTCTTTCGCAAGAGCCAATGCGTGACATGAGCACTAATCGAGTTCGCTACGGCAACTACTCACGAGTGAGAACCGAACCTCCGAAACGCCGTGGATGCCTGAGCTTCTTCGTTCAGGGATGCTATGCCTTGATTCTGGTCATCCTCCTCCTCTTCTCCATAGCGGTGGCCGGGGGCGCCACTGTCTACGCATACTACGCGCTCACCTTGCCGCCGGCAGAGGAACTCGGCGCGCGGAGGCTCTTCATGAGCACCAAAATCTATGACCGCCACGGCCGACTCCTTTATGAGGTCTTCGATCCCAACGCCGGCCGACGCACGGTTGTGCCGATCGCGGACATGCCCAAGCATCTGATAGATGCCACCATCGCCACCGAGGACAAGACTTTCTACAACAACCCAGGCTTCGATCCCTTGGCCATGCTGAGGGCAGCACGGCTCAACCTGACGGAAGGTGAGATAGTCTCCGGAGCCAGTACCATCACCCAGCAACTGGTGAAGAACATCTTCCTTTCACCGGAGAAGACTTACACGCGCAAGATACAGGAGGCGGTGCTAGCGCAAGAGATCACGCGACGATACAGCAAAGACGACATTCTGGAGCTATACCTGAACGAGGTATACTACGGCAACATGGCCTACGGCATTGAGACTGCGGCGGACACGTACTTCGGCAAGTCCGCCCGGGAACTGACACTGGCGGAAGCGTCTTTCCTTGCAGGTCTGCCTCAGTCGCCATCGATATACGACCCCTACACCAATTTGGAGGCAGCCAAGAACCGCCAGAAGGTAGTACTGGGCCTGATGGTCAAGGAGGGATACCTCACGCCATCTGAGGCGGAGGCAACCTGGGCGGAGGAACTGCAATTCGTCCCCCTGCGCGTGGATATGAAAGCCCCGCATTTCGTAGTTTACGTACGCAAACTCCTGGAGGACAAGTATGGCACAGAGATGGCCTACCGAGGCGGCCTCCAGGTGCACACCACTCTGGACCTGGAAATGCAAGCCTTGGCTCAGGAGGTGGCGCGGGAGCGCGTGGCCGCCTTGGCAGACAGACATGCTAGCAACGCCGCTGTAGTGGCCATGATCCCACAAACGGGGGAGATCATGCTCATGTTGGGGAGCATCGATTTCTGGAATGAGGAAATCGATGGTCAGGTGAACGTGGCCTTGGCGCTGCGTCAGCCAGGCTCGTCCATCAAACCCGTCAACTACCTCGCCGCTCTTGAGAAGGGATGGACCCCTGCCACCCTCATCATGGACACAAAGACCGAATTCCCCAACTGGGAAGGACCACCATACGTACCCAGGAACTACGACGGCAAGGAGCACGGGCCGGTCCTGGTGCGTCAAGCCCTGGCGAGCTCTTATAACATCCCTGCGGTGAAGACCCTGGAGTTCGTCGAAGTACCCACGATGATGGAAATGGCTCGGAGGTTGGGTATCACGACGTTCACAGACCCGCAGCGGTATGGCCTCTCGCTGACGCTGGGCGGAGGGGAGATCACGCTGCTGGAGCACACAGCAGCATATGCCGTTATGGCCAACGGGGGGCTGCGCATTCCTCCGGTGGCCGTGCTGAGAATAGAGGACAGCAAAGGACGGGTGATCGAGGAGTACCGCCCCCCTGCAGGCCGGCAGGTCATCTCACCTCAACATGCATATCTCATCACCCACATTCTGTCGGACAACGGGGCACGCAGTCCCGCATTTGGCCCCAACAGCCCCCTTCGTCTGTCGAGGCCTGCGGCCGCCAAGACAGGAACCACCGACGACTGGCGCGACAGCTGGACCGTGGGGTACACCCCCGACCTCGTGGTTGGCGTCTGGGTAGGAAACAGCGACAACACCCCTATGGATCATGTGGCTGGCTCTACCGGTGCTGGCCATATCTGGCACAATTTCATGGAGCGCGTCCTAGCCGAAACACCGCCGAAGGATTTCCCGATTCCTCAGGGCTTAGTCACAGCCGAGATCTGCGCTCGGTCCGGGATGGCACCTACGGAACTCTGCCCGGAGACGAAAACGGAGCTCTTCGTCGATGGGACGGCGCCCACCGAACCAGACAATATCTACCAGAGGATTGGTATCTGCAAGGTGAGTGGCCAAAGGGCCACCGAGTTCTGCCCTCCCGAGGTAGTGGAGGAGAAATTCTTCGAGGTCTATCCCGACGAGTACAGAGAGTGGACCGAGCGAGCACGAATACCTCAGCCGCCGAGAGAAGAGTGCGAAGTTCACGCACAACCGGCGATGGTGGAACTGACGTATCCTTCCAATGGACAAGAGGTTGGAGGCACCGTGGATGTCTGGGGCTCTGCAGATATCACGGACTTCTCCCACTTCGTTGTCGAGTACGGAGTAGGACCCGATCCCGTTGGCTGGGGAGCAGTCAGCGGACCTCACCACGAGCCAGTACACAATGGTCTCCTGGGCCGCTGGCCGACGCAAGGGTTGGAGAATGGTCTTCACTCCTTACGCGTGGTGGTTTTCGACCAAGGCGGCCATAGCGCAGAGGCGAGGGTGCACGTGACCGTGAACAACGTGTTTGCGACGCCCACCTTCACTCCGGTTCGAACGAGCACCCCGATACCGACTCACACCCCTACCAGCACGCCCTGGCCCACACACACTCCTACTCCAACACTGAGCCCTCAACCAACGCACACCCCCACTCCTCAAGCTACTGCAACCCCTACGCCGACTCCTACCGCCAGGCCAACGCAGACCGCCACCCCAACTGCCACGGTCACACCCACTGAGACCCATACACCCACGCCCACCGAGGAGTCTGTCGAGACTCCCACGCCCACCCAGGAATGAGCCTCGCCAGACGGTGCCCCCTACTCGGCGCTGCTCGCCGGCGGCAGAGCGGCAAGAGGCTGTTTGCAGCATTGACAGATGGCGCATTCTGCTCTATAATGGTGATTGAATGCACGTAGGCCACAAACCCACTCTCATCGTCCTCTCGCCGCCGCCTTGGGCCAGGCACGCTGCATTCGAGACCTGACTCCTGCTACTCGCGACCATTCTCAGTGATCCAGAGTAGTAGTCTCAGCACAGGCGAAGTGTTTGCGACTGGGCCAGCGTCGGATTGTCGCGGAGGGCGGATTCTCGTCCAGCTTTGACAAACACGCCACGAATTGGACGAGGGCTGATGGTGAGCAAACTCATCTCCTCCCCTGCGTGAAACCGGCCACGAGGTTCCTGCTCATAGGGGGTGACCATGCAGCTCTATCGTGTGGGCGAAGTGGCGCAGATGTTCGATGTCCATCCCAACACTATCCGCAAATGGGTGAAAACGAACATCCTCCGCCCCGTGAAGCTGCCCGGCAGTCAGTACAGCCGCTTCACGGCCGAGGAGATAGACCGTCTGCGCCGGGAGATGGGGCTACCTGCCGATGAGGTAGTGCAACTCTATCGCGTGGGGCAAGTGGCCAAGATGTTCGGTGTCCACCCCAACACGGTCCGCAAGTGGGCCAGAACAGGCATCCTCAGCCCCGTCAGGCTTCCCGGCAGCAACTACAGTCGCTTCACGTCCCAGGAGATCAATCGTCTTCGCTGGGAGATGGGGCTACCGCCTGTCGAAGAGCAGGAATAGGGGCGATCCCAGCCTAGCCCGCGAATCTCAGAAGGGCGCCAATGCTGCCCAGCTCAGCGAGCTTCTCCTTGTTATGCCCTCGTACAAACCTGATCTCGCAGTTCTGCAAGAAGGCCTGGCTCACAGCATCTTCAACTATGTCTTCTAACAGCTCGGTCGTGGATGCGCAGAACGGACAGGGTTCCACCACACAGAGCGAGCCGCAGCCGGTGCAACGCTGACCAGGGACACTGAAATCGTCGCCGACCAGCAGCATCAGCACCTGCCGCTTCTGCAGCGCGTGGAGAGTATCCTCCAGTCCCGCCGCACCAAGGTTGCCCGTGTGAACCTCCCCCCTCAGATTCTCGATGGCCTCGCTATCGTAAGTCTCCCTCAGTTGGCCGGCAACGTCCAGAGTCTGCCCTTGCACCTCTTTCGGAGAGCTAACCATCTCCATGGGAAAAGTGCCTGCCAGTTTTTCCTTGAGATAGGGATGAAGGTATTCCACGAATTCGCTCACCAGTTCCTCAGTGCCAGCAACGAAAAGCCGACGGAAGTCCTCCTGCTGTAGGAGAGCGAAGGTCTGGTCGGCAGTGTCCTTCAGGTGGTGCATGACGCGATCATCGTGATGCCGCTGATAGCGGGCCTGAGCCCACCCTCCCTGGTCGTGCCGGCCTGGTACCGCACCGAAGATGTCGGATCGTTCCTCAACATCGGCCGGGTTGAGCAGGAAGATACGGGCTCTCCCCTTGCCGACGAGCACGGTACAGTAACGCTTGTACCGATTCAGTAGCTCAATCATTGGTCTCATCCGCGTAGCATGATTCACTGCCAGCAGCGCGCCAGCCTTGTCTGGCAGATGATAGACCTTCCACAGATCGGCGGCGGAACAGGCGAAGACCGCGAGGCCCCCACTGCTGATCACCATCTCCTCCGTGACCAGGCGTTCGATGCGGGCCAAGTCTTCGGATACCGACTTGACCTGTGCACCGGTCCACTCTTCTTTGGCTGCCTGAGCTTCGTTGATCAAGTTCTTCAACCTGATGAGACTGCCTTCCTCCGCTGGTTCGCCTTTCTCCAGCGGGTAGTAGAAACTGCAGATCAAATTCCTCTCATCTCGATAACTCGCCAACTCCCTCAGCTCTTCTCGGTCGAACACTCACTTCCCTCCTTGCTACCTGCGAACGACAGCCAATTCTTGACCGCAAGAAGCACATCTATTCTCATCCAGATTGAGGGTGGTGTGATAGCCAACCCTGCCGATAGCCACCGCGCCACAAGACGGACAGAGGGTGTTCTCGTGAAGATTCCCTGGCACGTTCCCCACGTACACATACCTGAGACCGACTTCTCCCCCAATCTCAGCCGCACGATGTATGCTCTCGATAGGGGTACTTGGCCTGTTGCGCATCTTATAGCGTGGGGTGAAGCGCGAGACGTGCCACGGAATGTCTAGGTCCACTCCAGCGATGAACTGAGCGATCTGCCGCAGTTCATCCTCGCTGTCGTTGAGTCCTGGGATCAGCAGAGTGGTCACCTCGACCCACACGCCTCGTTCGTGCATGGCTTCGATGGTTTCCAGCACGGGCTGCAGCATGGCTCCACACACTCGACGGTAGAATGCATCGTCGAAGCTCTTCAAGTCAACGTTCGCCGCATCCAGATAGGGGCTGATCTCCTCAAGTGCCTCAAGTGTCATGTAGCCGTTGGTGACGAAGATGTTCTTGATGTCTTCCTGCTGAGCCAGTTTCGCCGAATCGTAAGCATATTCGAAGAAAACGGTCGGTTCCGTGTACGTGTATGCGATACTGTCACAAGCATACCTCTTGGCCGCAGCCACCACCTGATCAGGGGGAAACTCCTGCGCCGTCAGAGAGAACCCCTCCCTGGGAGCCTGTGAGATGTCAGCATTCTGGCAGAATGTACAGCGAAAGTTGCAGCCGACGGTGGCTATGGAGAAACTCCGCGTGCCCGGGAGGAAATTGTATATTGGCTTCTTCTCGATGGGGTCCACGTGCACTGCGATGGCCTCGGCATAGACTAAGGTGTAGAGCGCTCCCTCCATATTCTGACGGACCCCGCAGATACCCAGACGGCCCGGCTTTATGGTGCAGCGATGGGCACAGAGAGAGCAGCGAACGAGAGCGTCATCCAGTTTCGTGTACAGCATAGCTTCTTTGCGCATCGCTTCTCCTTACCAGATCCTTCAACAGTTGTCCCAACTGCCAAGCGTTCTCCACAGCGTAGGCATAGGCGTCGTTATTGAAGTAGATGTAGGCATCCAATCCCTGCTCCAATAACTGGTCAACACGCATCGCCAAGTCGCGCAATTGCTGTTCGTCGTAACTTCCAGAGTACTTGACGCCAACTCCGTGCATTCTCACGTACACAATAGGACCGGTGATGGGGAACGGACAAGGGAAGTCGGGAAGGCTGATGTGGCAAAAGGCCACTTGCTTCTCCCTCAGGAGCTCGAAGATTTCATCACAGTGCCAGCTCTGGTGTCGAAACTCGATCACGTGGTGCAGGTCGCTGGGCAGCAGGTTCACGAAGTCAGCAAGGCGTTCCTCATCGAGATGGAGATTCGGAGGCAGTTGATACAGAATGGGCCCCAACTTGCTTCCTAGCAACCTAGCTCGTTGCAGGAACCTGTCGAGGGCTTCTTCTGTTCGGCGCAGCTTCCTGAAATGTGTGATGCTGCGAGGGGCCTTCAAAGCGTACACAAACTGCGCCGGACCCCGTTCTCGCCAGCGGAGGAAAGTCTTCTCCGCAGGCAATCGATAGAAGGAATAGTTGATCTCGACAGTGTGGAAATAGGCGGAGTAGTGAGTGAACCACTCGCGCGGAGGCACGTCGGCAGGATAGAAGAGGCCGCGCCAATGGTTATAGCTCCAGCCCGAGGTGCCGACGTGGAAGCTGCCTCTGCTCACTCCTTGGCCCTGTATCCGCCCAGCAGGAAGCTCTACAAGTCTACTGGTACCTAACCCCGCGGCAGGAAACCCACAGGGTTGCGTTTCACTCCACCTTGCCGAATCTCGAAATGGAGATGGGGACCCGTGGAACGGCCCGTACTGCCCAACAGCCCTATGACCTGCCCCCTCTGCACCCCTTGGCCTGCCATGACTCGAATCTCGCTCAGGTGAGCATACAACGTTTCGAACCCGTTGCCGTGATTGACGATGATGTAGTTGCCGTAGCCCCCCATCCAACCTGTTGCCGCTACGTAGCCGGTGTCAGACGAATAGATGGGAGCTCCCCTCACCCCACCTATGTCAATGGCCTGGTGTCCCAGCCAGTAACTCTGGGTAAGATACCCGCTGGCTGGCCACATGAAGTTGCCGCTACCCTGCGGAGCATTGGGCGGCGGTGGGGCCGTGGCATACACGTATCTGGGGGTCACAGGCCTTGTGCCCCCTGGCACCACTAACCTTTCCCCAACCCGGAGCTGGTAGGGCTCGGACAAGTCATTGTACTGGCACTCGACGATGACCGATGGCTCCACCCTATATCGCTGTGCAATACTGTCCAGAGTATCGCCTGCCTTTACCTCGTGGTACGCCCCGTCCATCGGCAAGACGAAAAGCTCTTGTCCCACGATGATGTAGTCGGGCCAAGTCTCCAGTTCCGGGTTGGACCACAAAATGGTTTCAGGGCGAAGGCCGAAACTCTCAGCGATCTTCCACACGTTGTCCCCGGGCTGGACGACATAGACTATGACGCCTTGGCGACCCCTCTCCGGGATAATGGTTATGGGGGCCGCCCCCCTGACGAGATAGTCTGGGTTATCCTGCCCACCCGTACCCCAGGAGACGAGGGTGACTTCCTCTCGCGGAGCCTTACGCAGCTCGAATATCTCGCCCCTCCTCAGGTCTTCGACCCCAAACCCGCCACCGGAGAGCACTACAGCAATCACCAGAATAAGTGCGAGATGAGAAGCGTGGCGCGACAGGATCGACTCATCGGTTCTGAACCAAAGGATCAGCGAGGATAGTGCCCGTGGAATCCTACCTTCACCGGAAAGCCCAACCATGCAGCTAGCCTGTACAACCCCCTTGATCTTAGAGGAGCTCTCTATTGAGCGTCTCGATGAACTCCTTGTTGGTCTTAGTCTTCGCCACGTAAGACAGTAATGGGCCTATGGCCTCCATACCTCCTCCCATCTGGTCTATCATGCTCCGAATAATCCACACCTTGCTCAGGACTTCATCGCCCAGCAGCAACTCCTCACGGC
Source organism: uncultured Anaerolineales bacterium (assembly GCA_964573815.1). Classification (GTDB taxonomy): domain Bacteria; phylum Chloroflexota; class Anaerolineae; order UBA7937; family B3-Chlor; genus CAYGAW01. The sequence continues at coordinate 8,319 of CAZNMJ010000040.1, read as the reverse complement.
GGGTTCCCGAACGCTCGATGTCAAACGCGGGGAAGATTCGGCGCTCTGCCAACCGCCTGTTAAGGTGCAATTCCATGTTCCCGGTACCCTTGAATTCCTCGTAGATCATGTCATCCATGCGACTGCCCGTGTCTATAAGACAGGTGGCCATGATGGTCAGGCTGCCCCCTTCCTCAATATTGCGGGCAGCGCCGAAGAACCTTTTGGGCGGATACAAGGCTGCGGGATCGAGGCCACCCGACAGCGTTCGTCCACTCGGAGGCACAGTGAGGTTGTATGCTCTGGAAAGACGGGTGATGCTGTCAAGCAGAATCACGACGTCGCGACCAACTTCCACCAGACGCTTGGCCCGCGCGAGGCACATCTCGGCCACCTTCGCGTGATTCTGGACCGGGTCGTCGAAAGTCGAACTGTAGACCTCTGCTTCCACCGACCGATCCATGTCGGTCACCTCCTCCGGCCTCTCACCGACAAGGCAAACCATCAGGTGGATGTCGTTGTAATTGGCGGATACCCCATTGGCGATCTGCTTCAGAACCGTGGTCTTCCCTGCCTTTGGAGGGGAGACTATCAAGCCACGCTGGCCACGACCCATGGGGGCCAGAAGATTCATCAACCGGGTGGTCAGGATCTCGGAGGAAGTCTCCAAGTCGATGAGTTCGGTGGGGAAAATAGGGGTCAGATTCGCGAATATGGGCCGTCTCTTGGCTGCCTCAGGGTCCAGCCCATTCACGGCCTCCACCCTCAGCAGACCGTAGTACTTCTCTGAATCCTTTGGAGGGCGCACCTGTCCTATGACCGTGTCGCCAGTCCGCAGCCCGAACCGCCGGATCTGCGATTGGGACACGTACACATCCTCCGGCCCAGGCAGAAGATGATCGGAGCGCAAGAAGCCTATGCCGTCCTGCACAATCTCCAGCACTCCTCCGCCGAAGATGTGACCCTGCTCTTCAGCTTTCGCTCTCAAGAGACGAAAGATGAGATCCTGTTTCTTCAGACGGCTGATGCCGGAGATATCCTGCTCGGCCGCCAACTCCCTCAGTTCATCGAGGGTCATCATCTCCAGTTCAACGATGTTCAGCTTCGCAGCGCGCCTCGGCTCAGGCTCGGCCATGTTCGTGGTAGCATGATCGTTTGAGCTCATGAGTTTCCTCTCTCTTCTGGGTTTGAAGGGGCACACAAGGCCCGACTTCCAATTGCAAAGGATTTGAAAGTCTGTCTGGTACATGGACCCCAATGTTGATTCGTGGTGTCAAATTCGGCACGCGCCATCTCAACAAGGGGTATACATATAAGAGGATTCGTCCATGGTGAACAAGGGGAGTTCGAACTCAACTAGTAGCGACAAAACCAGATATATTATAGCACAATTCTGCAATCACGTCAAGTCGACCCCCAACTCGTCGGGAACATGGTCTACACCCGGTGCTCAGTCCTGAGTAAGCTAACGGCCTCTGGAGCATCCGCACACAGCCACGGCCACCAGTACACCCCCCGGGGCTCCCCGCACGCAATACCAGCTGCCGAACAAACTCGTGCTAGGTGGTGCAGGATGTCCCTTGCCAACCCCAGTTCCGGTGGCCCCTCTGACAATTATCACCTAGAGGTGCAGTCCAACATGTTGCTCAGGGTCAGGCGGAAGCCTAAGGCCACTGCCTACAGGCCACGGACAAAGAAGACGGCGATGTCCTGGTTGGTATAGTAGTGATCATTGAAGCCACAGAAAACGAATCCGTGCTTGCGGCAGAAGCAGATGGCGGGGTAGTTCTTGGTCTGCGTTTCCAGCATCACGGCTCGCAGATCACGCTCTCGAGCCCACCGAAAAGCGGCTCGAAGCATCTCAGTGCCTATCCCCTGGCGACGGCGTTGTTTGACCACCGCCATATCGTTGATCCAACCTGTGCTGTGCCAAGGCTGGACTGTCATATCCAAGTAGCCGCGCACCTCACCTTCCTCCTCGGCCACGAGGAAACACTCGTCTCGCTGCCAATCCTGCACCAGGTAGTCGGTGTCGCGCGGCGGTTTCGTGCGGACAGAACGCGGCAACTTCACTGTCTGGAAAGTGACAACCATCTCCTCGTACGGGCGTTCGTCGGTCCGAATCTGCCACACGTAGTCGGTCACGTATGAGGAGTCAACGAGAACACAGGTGTTGAGGTCTTTCAAGCTCGCCTTGCGGATGATCATCTCTCGAACTCGACACTCTGGGCGAAGGATTCCTCCAGTGGCACCCCGTTTTTCACCAGATAGGCTGGTATGCTGCTGGCCGCCAAACTGGCCATCACGTCCAGCGAGCTGGGGGCGTCACCAAAGGTGCTGCCCTCAAGATGGACAGCTACCACGTCGACCCCTTTGCGCTTGAGGTCGCGGAGGGCATCCACCCAGGAGGTGAAAGGAGAAGGAGTGATGACTATGGCCGTCGCGCCTCCGCCCAGCTGATTGCCCTCAGCCGCAATGACCTCTCCCAAAGGGACTCGGCTCTCCGCCTTCACGACGGTCAACGACTCGAGCAACCTCACTAGCTGCCTCTCCCCCCGATCCACTTGAACTATCTCGCGCCGCTGGCCGTAGCTGATCATCCCCAACGCTCTCCTCTGGGCCAAGAGATGCTTGGCCAGGGAGGCGGCTATGGTGACCGCGTATTCCTCAGTGCTGGGGTGTGTCTCCAACGTGGTCCTGGTGGAGAACGCGGTGTCGACTGAGTCGAACAGCAACTCGTCCTGCCAGGTACCTACCTGCACCTCCTCTTCCATGTCTACGAACAACCAGATGTCAGCCAGCGGATCCAGCTCGAATTCCTTGGAGATGAGGCGCCCCCTTCGAGCAGTGGACAGCCAATGTATGCGGTTGAAGCTGTCGCCGGGCATGTAGTCTCTCACGCTTGACACATTGGTGGTCATAAGTTGGGTCCGGCGCTGAAGGGCATCTCCGCCCGAAAGCCGTCCGACCGGGGCCCTGAAGTAGGGCACGTCAACGGTGGCTGGATAGACGACCAGCGTGGAGGTCAGAGGCACGTCGCGCTGCATTTGGAACAGCCCGAGGGGATCGCCGCTCACCAGCGTGATTGGGCCGAAGTTGAACTTCCCACGGCGCTTGCACCTGGCGCGCACCATCCAGCTTCGTTCTCGATGCCCACCCAGCGACCCAAGCACGCGATCAGCTTGATAACCTCGCAAACCCGAGTGATCCTGCATCGCCACCCACAGCTTGGGAAGAGGTCCCTCATTTCTGATGAGGAACCTCTCCTGAATGACACCCCCCACCTGTGATCTGTTCGAGCGCAACTCCCGCGATGCACCGAGCCACCGGATGTTGAGGCAGGCCCAGATGAAGCAGAGGACGATCAAAGCCGCCAGAACATAGACCGTGCGAACAAAGAGTTCATGTCCGGTGACGAGTGTTGGCACGAGGATGAGAGCCAGCAGAACAAAGATTGCCCAATTTGCCCGTACGCGCACCGTCCGCGCCTTTCTGGGGAACTCCAGTCGCTCTATCTTTCCTTCTGGACCGGAGCCCCTGGGACCTCCACGGTCTGAAGTATCTCTTTGATCACCGTGCGGGGATCGACTTCCTTGATTCTGGCCGAGGGGTTGACTATGAGCCGATGTGCCAATGTAGACGGAGCCAGAGTTTTCACGTCATCAGGGATAACATAGTCTCGCCCGAGGAGCGCAGATCGAGCCTGACCGGTCTTGAACAAGGCCAATGAGCCGCGAGGACTGGCACCCAGATAGACATCTGGATGACGCCGCGTGGCTCCCACCAGGGCCACTATGTACTCCTTGATGGCATCGTGGACGTAGACCTCTTTGATCCGCTCCTGCATTTCCAGCAGTTCGCCGGTGTCCACGACCTGCTCTATGGTCTCAATGGGGTGAACATACTGCTGAGCCTCCAGGATGCGTATCTCGTCCGCCGGGCTAGGGTAGCCGAGGCTGATGCGCATCAAGAAGCGATCTAGTTGAGCTTCGGGCAGTGGAAACGTGCCCTCGTACTCGATCGGATTCTGGGTCGCCATAACGAGGAAGGGCCTGTCCAGCTGGTGGGTGACGCCGTCAACCGTGACTTGATGCTCCTCCATGGCTTCCAGTAGTGCTGACTGGGTTTTCGGGGTGGCACGGTTGATCTCGTCAGTGAGTACTATGTTGGCCATAACCGGTCCAGGGCGAAACTCGAATCGTCCAGTGCTCTGATCATAGACGGAAACACCAGTCACATCACTGGGTAGCATGTCAGGGGTGAACTGAATGCGTTTGAACGTGCAACCGAGAGATCGAGCTACCGACTTCGCCAACATCGTCTTCCCCACACCCGGCACATCGTCAATGAGAGCATGCCCCTGGCAGAGCAGGCCAACGAGAGTGAGCCGTACCTCCTCATGCTTTCCGATGATGACGTTTTCTACGTTGTCAATGATCTTCTGCGCAGTGGTCTGAACACTGTTCATTAGTTTGTACTCCCTAGGACGCGGCGGGACTGACACGGTTCCCGCCCTGGGCCTTAGCCTCGTACAGTGCCTGGTCAGCCTTCTCCAGCAGTTCGGCCCTGTCTCTAGCATCAGTGGGATAACTAGCCACCCCTATGCTGACGGTCATGGTGCGATCCTCGAACGCCAACTCCCTATCGTGCTTAGGGCTAGGTGCCTCCACCACACGGATCAGACGCTTCGCTGTGGTGGTGGCGTCTGCCTTGCCCGCCTCCACTAAGATCACCGCGAACTCATCGCCGCCGTACCGAGCCACAAGATCGCAGCTACGTACTGATCTCTTCAGCAGCCAGGCTATGTCTCTCAGGATTTCATCACCTGCCTGATGACCGAAGCTATCGTTGATGATCTTCAAATGGTCCAAGTCTATCATGAGTAGCGAAAGGGGACGCCGAAACCTATCTGAACGCGAGATCTCAGCGGAAAGGAGATCGTCAAACGTGCGACGATTATACACCTCAGTCAAGCCATCTATCTGAGACAGGCGCTTGTAGAAATCTCTCTCCCCGGCAGCCCGAAGGAGCCTTCGCTTCTCCAAGGCCTTGTCTACTATGAGCTTGATCCGATCTACGTTAAATGGCTTGCTAATGTAGTCATAGGCGCCAAGTTTCATCACCTCTACGGCCGATTCCACGGAAGCGTATGCGGTGATGATTATCACCTCACAAAACGGATCTACCTCCTTCGCCCTCCTCAAGACCCCCACACCGTCAACACCAGGCATCTTCAGGTCGGTGATGACCAGATCGAAGGAATCCCGCTCGAGTCTGGCTATCGCATCCCGACCGCCCAGCGATATCTCTACATCATGCCCACCTCTGGACAGCAGCCTCTTGAGGAATCTGCAGACCACTTCCTCATCATCCACGACCAGGATTCTCGGCGAGATGCCAGGGCGGTCTTCGCTGGTCGCATCGCTGGCCTCTTCGCCTTCGTGCAGGTTTCTCGCGCCTTCCTCTACGCTCTCTCTCGGCCCCATCACTCCAGTCTCTCCGGGGTGCAGTCAAAGTCTGGTTTCCGGGGGGGATATACATTTGATTATACCAGACTTCTCAGTATCTGGCAAGCAATTGCCATGATAGGTCCCTCTCCACGGGCCCCCATAGCCGCGTATCCACCAAGGCACTCTCTGACCCCACACGCACACACTTCTTCTTGAACTCTCACACCTCATGGAGTGCCGCAGAGGCCAACGACCCGAGCTCTACCGCAAGTGCGCGAAGGCTAGTCGCCCTCCCTCCCTCGGGCCAACTCCAGAAGCCTCTACCCCGACAATCGTCTCGCGAGCCCCTTGCTCGCCTAGGCCTCACCTCAGGCCCTGGCACCTACTCCTCATTGACACTAGTCCCACTGCGCGGTAGAATTGGCCTGCACACTCACCAGAGGAGACAACCACTGAGATGGCTGAA
>CAZNMJ010000040.1:0-2324 GCA_964573815.1 uncultured Anaerolineales bacterium | reverse complement strand
GCGGTAGAATTGGCCTGCACACTCACCAGAGGAGACAACCACTGAGATGGCTGAAGAGAGAATCCTCATAGTTGACGATGATCCCAAAGTGGTTGAGTTCTGCGCCCGAGCCCTGAGAGTGGACGGCTGCCAAGTAACGGGCAGCATGAGCGGACACGAGGCCGTCGAAGCCGCGCGCAGCGAGAGATTCGATGTGATACTCTCCGGCATCAAGATGCCGGGGATGGATGGATTGGACACAGTACAGGCCATCAAACGATTAGACCCTAGTATCGTGGGAGTAGCGATGACCGGGCACGGTTCCGTGGAGACCGCCGTCCGGGCCCTACGCATGGGGATGGAGGACTTCGTCTTGAAACCCTTCGCCCCTGCTGAGCTAAGAGAGGTCATCGCTTCAGCCCTCTCCAAGGAGCGTCTGCAGAGGGAGAATGTGCGACTCAGGGCCTTGATCCCTCTCCACGAGCTCAGCAAAGCGTTCATGAGCATGACCAGCTTGCAGGAGCTCCTCACAGAGATAGTGGAAGTGAGTTGCCAGGAGACCGGCGCCGATCGAGCCTCCCTCATGCTGTTGAGCGAGGACGGCAAGACGTTGACCATCCAGGCAGCAAAAGGCTTGCCGGACGAGGTCGTTGAGACCACCGCCAGGAGGGTCGGAGAAGGTATCGCCGGCAGGGTTGCGCAACTAGGGGAGCCGGTGATCCTTGACCGCCGGGCGCCGCCGAGCGACGAATTCGCGAGGCTCATGAAGCTGGATCACATATCTTCCGCCATCTGTATCGCATTGATGTTGAGGAATGAGCTCATCGGAGTGCTCAACCTCAGCAAGCTGAAGGAGGAATCGCCTTCCTTCACCGAGGCCTCTGTCCAATTAGTTTCGGTTCTGGCAGGCCAGGCCGCTATTGCCATCAAGAACGCTTACCTCTTTGATGAGATTCAGCAAGCATACCGCGATCTCAAGAGGTTGGACGAGTTGAAGAGCGAGTTCATCAACGTCGCCTCCCACGAGTTGCGCACGCCGCTTGCCATATTGCGGGGATACGCCTCCCTCCTCGAGGAACAGACTTCTGACATGGCGCGAGACTACGTTCAGGTCATCATCCGCAACGCGCTGCAGCTCAAGAAACTGGTGACGGACATGCTCAACCTCCGCCACTTGGAGATTGGCGAGCTGAAACTCGAGCTGGAGCCCGTTCAGTCATCAGATGTGGTACATGCCGTGGTGGAGGATCTGGGTTTCCTCGCCGAGGAGAAGGGACAGGAGGTGATCACCGACTTGCCGCAAGACTTGCCAGCTATCCACGCCGATAGGGGCAAGCTGCACCTCATCCTGTCCAATCTCGTATCGAATGCCATCAAGTTCACCCCGGAAGGCGGGCAGATTAGGATTACAGCGCTGCTGGATGAGGACCGACGGAAGGTGGCCATCTGGGATATAGGTATCGGGATCCCGAACGATGAGTACGAGAGGATTTCCGACCGCTTCTATCAGGTAGAGAACTCACTCACCCGGCAGCATGCCGGGCTAGGGCTCGGCCTCTCGATAGTCAAGGAATTGGTTGAGTTGCATCAAGGGAAGGCGTGGGTGGAAAGCCAGCCAGAGAGGGCAAGTACCTTCTACTTCACCATTTCGCGGCATCTCGTGCCGCAGCCCGAGAACGACTGAAGGCAACGAAAGGACAGCAGGCATGATTTCGGCAACTGATCTGAGGAAGGGCGTCACGTTCGAACTGGATGGGGAGCTATACCGGGTTCTGGAGTACCAGCACTCATACATAGGACGTGGCAGCGCCAATGTCCGCACGAAACTGAGAAACGTGCGCACGGGACGCACCATGGAGCGGACCTTCGCGGCCAGCGAGAAGGTCCAAGAAGTGCGGCTGGAGTTGCGCCAGGTGCAGTACCTGTACCGGGACGGTGATCTCTACTACTTCATGGATACGGAGACCTATGAACAGCCGGCTCTCTCGGCCGACACTCTGGAGGACAAGGTCAATTACTTGAAGGAAGGTATGGAACTTTCCCTCTCCATGCACGAGGGACAGCCGGTGGAGACTGAGCTGCCGGTCACCGTCGATCTCGCGGTCACCGAGACAGAGCCTGGTATCAAAGGAGATACCGCAACTGGGACCACGAAGCGGGCAGTACTGGAGTCGGGGCTGGTCGTACAGGTCCCCCTCTTCGTAGAAGTGGGCGACACCCTGCGCATTGATACCCGCACAGGCGAATATCTGACACGGGTCTAGCCCGCGCCGTCCCCCACCAGGGAGTCGGTGTTCTCCCGCCACAACGGGCTGAGGCAGAGCTGGGGTCGCAACTTCCGATTC
>CAZNMJ010000039.1:0-18616 GCA_964573815.1 uncultured Anaerolineales bacterium | reverse complement strand
CGGTCCTCGTCCGTGGCCATACCCAGCTCTAGCTCTCCAGATAGGCCTCCCTCGGCGGGCAGAACACGTCCACCACTAACGCGTCCTCCAGGACTACCGCCCCATGAGGCGCATCACCGGCTATGTAGTAGCTATCGCCCGCCTCAAAGGTGTCGGCCTGGTCGCCGACGGTCAGTTGCATCCGCCCACGCGCGACATAGCCTACCTGCGCATGGGGATGGCTGTGAGTTGGCACCTCTGCACCTGCAGAGAGGGTAAACTCCGTGAGGAGCATCTCCTCACCGTGACCAAGCGCCCGGCGCAGCACCCCTGGCGCCATCTCCACCTGCTTCACCTGGTCACCTTTGACGAACATCCCATCAAGGGCCATGTCTCTCCTCTCGTGGCCTGTTGTAATGGCAGCTCTGCTCAACCCGTCTCACGTTCTTGGACCAATCACATTATTCCTCAGATTCCCCTCAGTATACTTCACCAGCGCCCTCCCGGGCAAGCCCTTGGCAGAAACGCGGCGAGCCCCAGCGGCTTGGCGGTGGGGATTGGGGTGAGGACCTCGTCTGAGTGGATGGTCTATGTACGGTTGGCGGACGCGGTGTTCGAGCTCCGCCTTCCAGCCGTCAGCCAACATCCCTTGGCGTACGGAGCTCATTCCAGGGCTCAAAAGGAAAACCTGACCAGGGTACACGAGGAGATGAAAGGGCTAGCAGCAGAGCGAGGACGTGCCGACTCATGTGGACTGTAGGCTCTCCCTCACGGTGGCCTCTTCGGTAGCTCCCCTTCTGACGGGCCGGGTCACCACATCCCCGAGTCGTGCTCCTCCGTGAGCATGACCAGGATAGCCTCCTCGTTCCCAACGACAAGGCTGCGAGCTCTCTCCTCGGAGTAGTTGCGCTCCACCACCAGATAGCCCACCAGGAAGTCACGGAATAGGTCCTTCCTCCCCTTCAGAGGGAGTCCAAGCACCGTCTGGAGATCACCCTTCAACTGCAGGTAGGTGCTCTTCGGATCAGACATGCCGAGTCCTCTTCGTGGTTCCTGGCTCACGTCAGTGCCGCGTACAGCCACATCCTAAACAACCATACAAAACGTCCTTTCAAAAGGCAAGGGAGTGGCAAGCAACCAGGAATGGAAACAATCTCCACTTTCAGCAGGCTACCACCTCGTTTGGGATGACGCAGGCGACAGGCAGGCCGCAAGCAGGTGGGACTATATATCGCTCGATGCGCTTGACAACACACGGTAGGGACGTTAAGATTGTGTATAGCAAGATATACACGGAGACGGCGATGAGAAAAGACAAGAATATCATGATCCGGGTTTCGAGGGAGACCCACACCGCTTTCAAGAAGAAAGCGGCCGAGGAGGGCACCACCATGAGCAGGATAGTCCGCGAGTTGGTGGGAAGATATCTGAGAGGTGAGCTTGAGCTTCCCGACAGCGACTGAGACCGCGTCGTTGCCGCGTGCAACCTCCCTCGGGCCGAGCGACCGACCTGAGCTGGAGATCGCGGACCTCTGCTTTAACCGTAACTGTAGCCGAAAGGGAAGAACGTATCATTGAGTAGCTTGGCACCTCACACACGCGTAGATCATGGCCGGTCGGCTTTGCATCGCCAGTCCGTTATGCTATAATAGAGATGCACAACATATTGTGCATAGCGAACTTGATCTCCCCAAGATGTAGTGCTCACAGTCCGTCGATGAATCTCGGTTGATCGTGGCAGCACCATGCCGTACCGGTCCGAGTTTGGTGGCTAGGGAGGGCAGGAGGTGAACCATGAGTGCCAGATTGAGGACAGAGGTCGTTCAGCTTAGCATCGTCGCCGGCGCTCGGCAGGTGAATGCAGGCGACGTGGGCCTTGTCGAAAGGTCCTCCGTGATACCTGGTGGAACCAGTAAGGGCAACCTCTACTTGCTGGTGCAGGTGACGGGCGAGGCCCTCGGGAAGGGGGAAATCCATCAGGAGCTGATCGAGATCCTCAGTGAGGAGTACCTCCATGTGCCCGGCGGCGTCACCAACGGCCTGCGCCGGGCGATCAGAGCCGCGAATGCCTACCTGTATGAACGAAACCTTGAAGCATTGCCCCTCTGGCGGAGGACTGGCGAGACATGTTGCGCAGTCTTGCGAGGCAATGACCTCTACATGGGCATAGCCGGCGACGCTGTGATCTACGTGCTCCGGAAAGGAAGAGTGTATCTCTTCCCTCCCCCACTGACCCAACACCTTTCGGCGAGCCCACCGGAGGATCAGCCGGTATTCCCACCCTTGGGGCAGGAGAGGACACTACCGCACGTGGGGCTGTTTCACTCCCGGATAGAAGAGCACGACATCATTCTCCTGGCATCGAGCGGACTGGCACAAGTGGCCACCCACCAGGAGCTCATTATGGCTGCCCATGGCGGGCTAGAGGACTTGGCCGACACCCTGACCTCTCTGGCTGCGCATGCGGATGTCTCCGCTCTCCTCATCCGGGTGCGGGCTGCAGCAAGAGAGGTAGCAGCTAAGAAAGAGGCACTGCCGCAGCGTGCCAAACGGCCGGCTCCGACCCCCAAGAGAACTCCGATGGAACGCACTACACCGCCCGTCAGAAAGACTCCCAGCAAGGGGCGTAGTCCAAGACCGCGGGGAAAGACCTTGGCCCTCCGTGCTGCGATCATGGCCTTCTTCGCAGCTCTGGGGCGAGGGATACGCTCTTTCTTCTCCTGGCTATTCTCGAGTGGCATCCTGGGAACCATTGGCAAAGGAGTCAGGGCCGGCCTCATCAGCCTTCTCCAGGGTCTAGGCACTCTCACCAAGCGCATGCTACCCGAGCCTCAGGCCGTGCCGAAGCCCCTGGAAACGGCCTACGTCGATCGCGGGACAACCGTATCAAAACAGGAACGCGGTTCGCGACTGCCATTGCTCGGCGTGTTTGCCATCATCTGCATCATCGGGGTAGTCGCGGCCGGCCTCGTGATTCGGAACCAACAGCGTGAGGCGTTCTTCCTGCGGGTTCTCGACGAGGCCCGAGCAGAGTTCGACTCGGCCCTAACCAGCGATTCTCGAGCCGCCGCCAGTCAGCATCTGACGAAGGCTGAAGAGCTAGTGGAGGAAGCTTTGCAGATGAAGCCGGCCGACCCTCAGCCAATGGCTCTGCAAGACCAGATCTTCCTTGAGTTCGACAGAGTGAACCAGGTGGTTCGCCTTCCCTCGTCGGCGCAGCTCGCATTTGCCGCGCCAGAAAACCAGCCCTATCGCATAGTGGCGCACTACAACGACGTCTACGTCCTGGACGAGAAGACTCAGCAACTCCAGGGCTATCTGCTAGATGATCAGGGTGGCTTGCAGGAGCCCCCGAGCGGCGCTGTCTTGCTGGGTCCAGACAGCCAGTTCGGCGAGGTCGCAGTGCAGGAACTGAATGATCTGATTTGGATGGAGGCCGGCAACGGCCGTGAGACCAGCAATCTGCTCATCCTGGTCAACGGGAAATCGCTGCTTCAGTTTGATGCCCTGCGAGGCTTCACACCCGTGTCCGTGGCGGGCAGTGAGCTTTGGGTTGATCCCCGCCTGATCGGTTCATATTTCGGCTATCTCTATGTTCTGGATGCGGAAGAGGATCGCATCTTGAAGTACGCCCCTACGGGAAACAGCTACGATTCCACTCCCACGGACTATCTCCTGGCCCAGACACCCATCGAGTTGGGAAGCGCCGTGGACATGGCCATTGATGGTTTCATCTACGTGCTGCTGGCAGATGGCCAGATCTTGAAGTTCTCCGGGGGCTTGCCGGAGGACTTCCCCGTCACAGGGCTGGATGATCGAGGTCTGCAGAATCCCGTCGCCATCTTCGCTTCGCCCGAGACCGACTACCTCTACGTGGCGGATGCGGGCAACGAGCGCGTCGTGCAATTGACAAAGGAGGGGAGCTTCGTACGGCAGTTCCGCCCACCCAGGGAGAGGGCAGACGCGTTCCAGGATCTCAGGGACATGTGCGTCGAAGAGGAGAGAGGAGAGCTTCTTGTCCTGACGTCCAAGGCGCTATTCGTGACCACCATGACCCAATCCCAGCCCGTCGAGGAGTGAATCTCAACTCGTGATCCTAGTCGCGGGCAGGGAGTAGTTACCGCAGAGGAGAGCGGCGTACCGAACTGAGCTACCCCTTCTGGCACCTGTTCCCCGAGAAGTGGCTGCCTCGCAAGACTCGGCAGTTAGCAGACCCAGAATGCCGATGTTTGCCTCTCGCTCATCCGGTGTGCTAGAATGCCTGTGTGACTTGTGTTCTGGGTATCGAGACTTCCTGTGACGAGACGGCCGCGGCGGTCGTGGAGGATGGCACTGAGATCGTATCAAACGTAGTGGCATCTCAAGCCAGGATCCACGAGCAGTTCGGCGGCGTATTTCCAGAGATCGCTTCTCGACAACACATCATCCACATCATTCCAGTCCTGAAAGAGGCTCTGACCCAAGCCGGGAGAACGCTCGACGAGATAGACGCGGTGGCTGTGACTCATGGTCCTGGTCTGGCTGGCTCCCTCTTGGTGGGTGTCAATGTGGCCAAGGGCCTGGCCCTAGCCAAAGGGCTGCCGCTCATCGGCATCAACCACCTGGAAGCCCACATCTACGCCAACTGGCTGCAGAGAGAAGTCAGAATAGTGTTCCCTCTCTTGTGTCTCATCGCCTCAGGCGGACACACCAACCTGGTGCTGATGAAGGACCACGGTGAGTACGTTCCCTTGGGTCAGACCCTCGATGATGCCGCCGGAGAAGCCTTCGACAAGGTGGCCCGCCTGCTGGGTCTAGGCTATCCAGGAGGGCCAGAGATCCAATCCGCAGCAGAGGAAGGAGACCCCACCGCCTTCGATCTGCCGCGCGCCTGGTTGAAAGGCACGTACAACTTCAGCTTCAGCGGCCTGAAGACGGCAGTGCTATACTTGGTACGGGACTACGAAGCCAAGGCAGGACCTCGGTCACAGAGGGGTAAGCCCAACGGCTTGCCAGTGGCCGACCTGGCCGCCAGTTTCCAGGCGGCTGTGGTGGACGTGCTAGTTGAGAAAGCCAGATTGGCCGCGAAGGACTCCGGCGCAAGACAGGTCCTATTGGCAGGCGGGGTCGCGTCCAACGCCCTGCTGCGCCAGCAGATGGTGGAACGGATCGATGTCCCGGTCCTCTGCCCCTTGCCGGAACTCTGTACCGACAACGCCGCGTGCGTGGCCGCCGCAGGATGTTTCAAACTACAGGCAGGCGAGCGAGCGGCATGGGACCTGGATGTGGTGCCGGGCCTGAGACTTGTCCCCACGTAGGAGCTCAGCACTCGTGAGGCCTGGCCCTGTAAGGGCGTAACTGCGAGGTGGAAGTGGAAGCCAACACACTCAAGAACGCCTACACTAGCGCGCAGAGTGAAGCAAGCCGGTACCTGGCGCCCAGAGAATGGATCTCCTGGCTGATCTTGAGTCTGCGCTTTCTCGCCCTGACCCTGGCTTTGATCCTCTCGTTCTTCGACCGCTCACAGGAAGGTGTAATCGTCCCCATCACGTACATCACCCTGGCTGCTGTCGCTTACAACGTGATTCTGGTGGTGCTGGCGCGCTACGTGAGGTGGCTGCGTCAGACACTGAATGTCCTCGTCCTGGATACCATGGTGACGACGGTGGCGGTCTACCTGACAGGGGGCTATCACAGCGGTTTCTTCATCATCTACTTCTTCATCATCACTGGAGCCGCCTTCTATCTCAACCTCGTGGGCACCACCGTCGTCGCACTGATCCTGAGCCTGATCTATTTGGGAGCCTGCTTCGTCAACCCAGCGGGGATTTGGAGCGCCAACGCCCTCTTCATCATGGCCGGCAAGATAGTGCTCCTGCTACTGGTGGCGGTGCTGTGCGCTTTGCTACTCGAGCAGTTGCGTCGACAACACCTGGAAACAGAGCGCGAGCGTGCCTTGGGAGCCCGCCTGGCTGCTCTGAATGATCTGTTTCAGGAGTTGACCGCCAGCCTGGAGCTCGAGCGGACGATGCAAACGGTCGTAGAGGCTTCGCGGGAACTCCTGGCGGCTGATACAACAGTCATCCTACTGCGTAGCGAGGACGGAAGAGGAATGCATCTGGCTGCCAGCAGAGGGCTTCGCTCCGAGGCTCGGTGGGAGCAACTGGCTCTGGATGAGGAAGCTGTGCAGCGCTTCGCTACTACGACGATACCATACGTGGTCGATGATGTGGCCGATCAACCCCCTGCCATCCAAATCCTCCTAGAGAAAGCAGGGCTCACATCCCTGGTCGCCGTGGCTCTGGTTCTGGCCGAGCGGACGATGGGTATACTATGTGCAGGTAGACGCAGTGCCATGCGCTTCTCCGAGGATGATGTGGCCTTCCTGAACGCCTTGGCACAAGAAGCAGCCCTGGCGATACGAAACGCCCGCCTCTATGAACGGGAACGAGAACAGGTCCAGCAACTCCGAACCTTGGAGGCGCTCCAGGCCGGCTTCGTCTCTGTTGTGTCCCATGAGCTGCGCACACCTCTCACCTGTATCAAGACCTCCGTCGATATGCTCGAAAATGCGGATGCCATCGCAACACCCGACGTGAGGCGGGAACTCCTGGACACCATCGCCCATCACACGGGACGGTTGGAAACCATGGTAGAGGATCTCCTGGACGCCACGAGGTTGGAGGCCGGTCAGCTGACCCTTTCCCTGCAGCCCACCGACTTGGGCCTCCTGACAGAAAGAACCGTCAGAGCGTTTGCGCCTCTGGCGGAGAATAGGAAGCAGACCCTCGAGCTAGACATGCCAGAGAAGCTCGAACCCATTCCGGTTGACCGTCACCGTATGGAGCAAGTTCTGACTAACTTGATCTCCAACGCGCACAGATTCGCTGGCAAGGGAGGAAAGATCCGTGTGGCCCTGACTTCCGGCGACGATCACTTGGAGTTCATCGTCGCCGACGATGGTCCAGGCATACCAGAGGACGAACACGACCGCATCTTCGAGAAGTTCTATGTTGTCAACGACGGGCGGGGTCTGGCCGGTGTGGGCCTGGGGCTGTATATCGCGCGTCAGCTAGTGGAGTTGCACGACGGTAGAATCTGGGTGGAGAGCGTGCCAGGGGAGGGTTGTAGCTTCCACGTAGCCATCCCCAAGAAAAGGGAAGAGCCTCACCCAGATGTGGACCTCGTGGAGCCGGTTGGCGATGGTCAGGTGCCGCCGGACGGGAACGTAGGATGAAGATCCTGATCGTGGATGACGAACCGGATGTGGTCAAAGTGCTGCGCATGAGCCTGCAGGTGCAGGAACCCACGTGGGAAGCGCTGGCTGCCTACGACGGAGAGGAGGCCTTGGCCATTTTCGAGAAGGAGCAACCAGACCTCGTGCTCCTGGACATCATGATGCCCGACGTGAACGGCTTCGATGTCCTCAAAGAGCTACGGCTGTTCTCAGACGTGCCCGTAATCATGCTGACCGCCAAGGGCGACGAGATAGACAGGGTGATGGGGCTGAACCTCGGCGCCGACGACTACATCACCAAGCCCTTCGGCCACTTGGAGTTGCTAGCTCGCGTCAAAGCCGTCTTACGTCGTGCGCAGGGGCTTCCACTCACCCATGAACTACCGTTCTCCAGCGGCGACATCCATGTAGACTTCGAGAGACGGCAGGTGACGGTCAAGGCGCAACCAGTACCCTTGACCGGTACAGAGTATCGATTGCTCTACCACCTAGTGCGCAATGCCGGTCAGGTACTCACCCACGAGACTCTGCTGGCCCGTGTTTGGGGACGAGAATACACGGACGAGATTGACTACCTGAAAGTCTACATCAGCCGCTTGCGCAACAAGATCGAGGAAGAGCCGCGCAATCCTCAATACATACTGACAGAATACGGTGTAGGCTACTGGTTCAGAAAAGCCTAGGCCAAGTTTTGCCCCTGTTTACCCCATTTTTACCTTCTTTTCCCTCCGCTGCTACCCCCGTAAGCTACAATGAAGTGATGTGAGAAGTGACGCCGCGCGTGCATAGATTGGAGATAACATGTCGCGTGCTGAATTCCGGAGAACAGCCATCACAATCGGTTTGATCTTGGTAGCTGCCACCCTTTCGGCGGCAGTTATCTCCTACTGGTTCGTCCATTAGGTGAGAGGTTGTGTGCTGAGCAAGCTCAGCAGCCTAACAGGCAAGCAGTGATCTTGGTGGGTGACGACGGATGATCGCCTTTGTGCTTAGCGGAGGAGGCAATCGAGGGCCTTTGGAGGTGGGGGCCCTTCAGGTCCTGCTGGAAAACGGCATCCAGCCGGATATGCTCGTAGGGACCTCAGCTGGGGCCATCAACGCCGTCTTCCTCGCCATGGATCCAACAGTTGAGGGCGCTCTCGCAGTGGGTCGGATGTGGTCGAAGGTTAATAGTGACCAAGTGCTGCACGGCAACCGGCTAACCATGCTATGGAGATTCCTGACAGGCAAAGACAGCCTCTACAGCAATGAAGGTCTCCGACAGCTGATTGAGGAGAACCTACCCTCGGGCGTGGAGCGTTTTGGTGGTCTGCAACGAATCAGGGTCTACATCGTCGCCACCAGCCTAGACACCGGCGAACCGCGTGTGTTCGGTCGAGATCCCAACGAGCGGCTGCTGGATGCGATCATGGCCAGCACAGCTCTGCCTCCTTTCTTGCCCCCGTGGCGCAGTGGAGACGAGTTGCTTGTTGACGGAGGGATAGCCGCGGACCTCCCGGTGAGGTTCGCCGTAGGCGAAGGAGCAAAGGAGGTTTATGCTCTTCACTTGGTGGACGTCCCGCCACAACGGCGACAGATGCGCGATCTACTGAGCATCGCTGAGCAGACCATCAACCACGTGCTTTCGCGGCAGCTGGATGCAGAGTTGGAGGAATCAGCCAGGATAGAGGGCGTGACGCTGCACTACATCCCACTGACCGGTTTCTACAATCTACCTCTCTGGGACTTGACTCGCACTGCCGAGATGATCGAAGATGGCAGACGCCAGACTCAAGCGCATCTCGAAGCGTGCCCAGCTGTTACAGCAGGTGAAAGGCTGTCGTCAATGGGGCAAAGGATCAAAGGAGGCCTGAGTTCCACCTTTGGGCGCCTGCGGCGGATACTGACTAGAAACCACCGAGGCCTGGACGAGAAGATGAAGCCTCACTCAGACGCCTTCAGGGTCAGATCGTAGGCAAAGGGAACAGCAATGGGTAGGATCGCCGTCGTCACCGACAGTGTTGCCTGCGTACCGCCGGAGCTAGTCGAAAGGTACGACATCCACGTAGTGTCTTTCCACGTGATTTGGGATGGCAAAGACTATAGAGATGGCGTGGACATGAGTCCAGCCGAGTTCTATCGGCTCTTTTGCCAGAACAAAGCCTTCCCCACCACCGCGCAGCCCTCACTAGCGGATTTCGCGAGGACGTATGCTCGCTTGAGTGAGAAGGCAGACGGCATCGTATCTATCCATGTTCCAGCCGAGTTGACGGGAGCGATAAACGTCGCCCGCACGGCTGCCCAAGAGGCAGCGTCGGTCCCTGTGCGAGTTGTGGATTCTCGCATGGCGACCATGGCCCAAGGTTTCATCGTCCTGGAGGCGGCGCGGACGGCTGCGGCGGGAGGAACTCTGGGTGAAGTAGTGGCCGCAGCCGAGGCGATGATATCAAGGGTTGACTTCTTTGCCACGCTGGATGACCTGAAGCATCTTCACCGAGGCGGTCGCATAGGAGAGGCGGCGACCCTGCTTGGCTCAAAGCTTAGGATCAACCCCATCCTGAGCCTAGCGCACGGGCGCGTCAGAGTGTTGGGCGTCGTCAGAACGAGGCGTAACGCTGTCGAGAAGATGATCGAGATGATGTGGGAGAAGGTTGGGGAGCGCCCCCTTCATGCCTCGGTCTTTCACGGCGACGCTCTAGCTGAAGCGGAACGCATAGCGGGAGAGATCCAGTCTCGCTTCGACTGTGTGGAGTTCTACATCACCGAGTTCACGCCGGTGATGGGAGCACACACTGGGCCAGGCGTCATCGGCCTTGCCTTCTACGGCGAAGAAGGGGACGAGCCTTCAAGTCCCGCTACTGGGGGGAACGACCGCCGGCTCGGATTTCTGCCCCGCACCCTGTCCCTTTGGTTCTGAGAAAACCCCTTGATCACGTGGGTGGCCAGGACGCAGCTCGGTCTAGGCCTATTGATTTCGCAGCTTCTCCATATTCGCAAAGCTGGTCAGGCAGCGCTTAGGGCCCAGACCTTCGAATACCACGGTCACTTCCTCATCGTCTCCCAGAACCTTGCTGCTGAGCACTATCCCCTCGCCGAACTGGGGATGCCGGACGTGATCTCCAGCCTGGAACTGAGCTTCCTTGGTGCGCTCCTGCGGCGATCGCTGGAGTTCTGCGCCCTCGTAGCTCTCTAGAAGCTCCGAAGGGATATCTCCCAAGAACCGGGATGGCTCACTCAACTCGTCTCGACCGAACAGAGCGCGGCGGAAGGTATACACAAGATGCAGACGCCGCTGGGCTCTGGTGATGCCCACGTAGAACAGGCGACGTTCCTCTTCCAGTTCATCCGCGGTCTCCATCGACCGGCTGTGCGGCAACACACCCTCCTCCAGCCCCACGATGAACACCACAGGGAACTCCAATCCCTTGGCCATGTGCAACGTGAGCAGGCAGGGAGCCCTGACCTGATCGTCCAGATTGTCCACGTCTGACACTAGAGCCACTTCCTCCAGGAACGTCGTCAGGCTCTCCTCGACAGGTAGGGAAGAGTACACCTGAGCGACGGTGCGCAACTCCTTGATGTTCTCCCAACGTTCCTCTCCCTGGTCGCTACCATCGCGAACATACTCCGAGTAGCCCGTTCTGTCCAGCGTCAGGTCCAGTAGTTCTAACACATTTAATTCCCGGCTGGCGGCAATGAGTTCCTCCATCAGCTTGAGGAACGACAGTAGCTTGCCTCGTCCCCGTGCTCCAACGGGCGCTTCCTCGTCCTCCCGGAGGACCTTCAATGCCTCGAAGAGCGACACGCTGTTGCTTTGAGCCCAGGTCTCCAGCTGTTCCAAGGTCTTTCGCCCAATCGCCCGGCGAGGCACGTTGATGATGCGACTGAGGCTGACAGCATCACGAGGGTTGTGGATGACTCGCAGATAGGCCAGCACATCCTTGATCTCCCGACGCTCGTAGAAACGAGTCGCTCCTACCAGCCGGTAAGGGACTCCTGCCCGGACGAAGACCTCCTCCAGTGCTCGCGACTGGGCGTTGGTGCGATACATCACCGCGAAATCGCCCAAATCGTAGCCGTCCTCGTCGGCCAGTCGCCGTACCTCGTGGAGCACATAGTGGGCCTCTTCTTCTTCGTCAAAGGCCTCGTAGAGGTTCACCGGCACGCCTGGGTCGTTGTCCGTCCACAGCTTCTTGGCCACTCGCTGCACATTGCGGGCGATGACGCTGTGGGCGGCATCGAGAATGGTCTGGGTGGATCTGTAGTTTTGCTCCAGGAGAACAACCTGCACGTCTGGGTAGTCTTCCCGAAATCTCCGCACGTTCCGGAAGTCTGCACCACGCCAGGCGTAGATGCTTTGGTCCTCGTCTCCGACGACGAAGAGATTGCGGTGGTGACCCGCCAGCAACTTGAGGATGACATACTGAGCTACGTTCGTGTCCTGGAACTCATCGACGAGAATATGTCGATAACGCCTCTGGTATTTCTCCAACACATCCTGATAGCCGCGCAAGAGTCGCACCGTGACCATCAGCAGGTCATCAAAGTCCATAGCGTTGTTCTCTAGCAAGAGTTGCTGGTAACGGCGATAGACCCTGGCAGCGGCCTCGTATTCATAACTGGGAGGAACGTACTCTTGAGGCCCGAGGAGCTGACTCTTGGCTCTGGAGATGGTGTCCAGGATGGCGCGAGGGCTGTTGTCTCCATCGTCCAGATTGAGATCTCTGAGGCATTGACGAACCAGGTTGAGTTGATCGCCATTGTCGTAGATCGCGAAATCCCGGTCGTAGGGCAGATGTTGGGCTTCGCGGCGCAGGATACGTGCGCAGATGGCATGAAAAGTGCCTATAGTGATCTCGCGCAGAACCTGGTAGCCCAGCAGCTTGTGAAGCCGCTCCTTCATCTCCCGCGCAGCCTTGTTGGTGAAGGTGACGGCCATGATGCGATAGGGAGATACACCGTAGTGCCTGATGAGATAGGCCACGCGGTGAGTCAGTACGCGGGTCTTCCCGCTGCCAGGCCCTGCCACCACGAGGATTGGACCTTCGGAGGCCTGAACCGCTTCCCTCTGGGCTGGATTGAGTTCCGACAAGATGTCTTCCAGCGTGTTCTCAGCCACGCGTCAATTCTAGCACACCCAGAAAGCCCTGGCTAGACTGCGCAGGGCGTGAGACTCTTGCCGCGGCCGAGGAGCGATGATATAATCTCGCCTGGTCTGAGGCCTGGCAATCAGCGTGTGGAGGGGCACCATGGATGAGGCAGCCCTTGATCAAGTATTTGGTGCACTGCAGACACTACTCGGGGAAAGAGCCACTAGAGCCAAGACGCACCGTATCGGCTACAGTCGCGATTGGAGTCCCCGCCACAGTTCCCACATCGATCTCCCAGATATCGTGGTGCTCCCTAAGACCACCGATGAAGTAGTGGAGATAGTCAAAATCGCCTATCGCCATCGTGTCCCCCTCGTCCCCTTTGCTGGGGGTACTGGCATGGGCGGCGGCGTGGCAGCCTGGAAAGGCGGCATCACCGTGGAGACCAAGAGCCTCAACCAGATACTCGAGCTGGATGAGGCCAACATGATGGTCACTGTACAGGCCGGGATCACCATCTGGGACCTCAACGAGGCGCTGGCGCGCAGCGGCTTGTGGTTCCCTCACCAACCGGAGAGCAAGCGAGCCTGCACCATCGGCGCCACTATCGGCTGCGACAACGATTCCACCTTCGGCCTGCGCTACGGGAAGATCCTCGACGTGTTGAGTAACGTGGTCATGGTGACAGGCGCAGGAGAGGCTGTGCGGATAGGACGGCGCAAGGCCTCCTTCACTTCGACGGGATACAAACTACTGGACCTCGTAGTTGGCTCCGAGGGGACGCTGGGGGTGGTGACGGAGGCGACGCTACGCGTCTTCCCCCTCCCTGAGGCGAGACTGGTGAGGGGCTTCGTCTGCCGCAGCCTGGAAGATGGCATCAGCGCGCTCGAGCGTGTCCTGGGCAGCGGCCTTGGAATCGAGAGCGCCCACCTCAACTGCCGACAGAGGCTTCACTTCTACACCCACGCCTATCGAGAGAAGTACCAGCGCGAGCCCGACATCCCCGATTGGGCCGAGGCCATTTTGTTCCTATCGTTTGCTGGAGACGAGGAAGTGGTCGACTTCAGCCTCGAAAAGGCAACTCGTATCTTGCTGGAGGAGTTCTCTGCCGAGGGTGTCAAGGAGCAAGAGATGGTTGACGGCTGGTGGGCTTCGAAGCACAGCCTGGAGTTCATCCCTTTCCGGCAGAAGTGGCCCGACAGTCAAAGGGAGAAGAAGTTCGGAGCGGCCGATCTGGGCCTACCCATCGGCCGAGTAGAAGAGGCCTACCAACGATTCCTCAACATCGCCGACAAGTGGAACCAGGACATCCTGGGCATGACAGTATACAACGAGTCACCCAACAAGCCCACCGCCAGCATAAGCTTCGCAGTCTTCGTGGATGACTCCAGCGAGGAAAGCGTGGCCAACTTCTACAACTACGTCAGGGAGATGAGTGCCATGGCGGTGGAGATGGAAGGGACGATGAGCTCCTACATCGGAGATGGTGACCGCTTGGGCGGCTTCAACGAGTTGGAGCACGGAGATAGCTACGTCTACATGAAACGCATCAAAGAGATGTTCGATCCTGGTGGGATTTTCAACCCCGGAAAGAAGTTCGAATCGCGATGGATATCGGTAACCTAGAACGACTCACCGAAGATATCTACACCTGCAACCGCACGCGCTGCGGATTCTGCGTCGCTGACTGTCCAGTATACCGGGTCAAGGGCTTCGAGGCCTATACGAGCCGTGGGAAGATGATGATCGCCAGAGCTCTCCTGGAAGGCCTCGTCGAGCCATCAGCGGAAGTACAGCAGATACTGGACGAGTGCCTGCTCTGTGGGTATTGTCAGGCGCGCTGTGCGCTCAACAATCTGGATATCTTCACAAATCTTCGTCAGCGGCTGGCGGACCAAGAGTTCTCCGCTCAGGAACACAGGGAGAAGGTCAGCAAGATCTCGCAGGAGGGACGTCTATTCGACCGCCCCGCTGCTCTGGAGAGGGACGGCACCGTGCCCCTCTATCTTGGCTGCCTCTATCAAAGCAACCCCGTCGAGACAAGAACCATCATCTCCGTGCTGGAGAAGTGCGGCCTAGATCCCCGGGTGAGCGAGGAGGTGTGCTGCGGCTACCTCGCTGAGGCTACTGGTTTTGGCGCGGAGTTCGAAGCCGTTCAGGAACAGTTCAGGGCAACGTATGGTGCCTATTCAGACCAAGAGATCCTGACCCTGTGTCCCACATGCACCGTCACCCTCAAGGAGAAGCATGGCTTGAAGGTGAAGCACGCCATCATCGCCGTGGCCGAGAGGATTGAAGAGCTAGACCCGCGCCAACTTGACCTGAAGGCGACCTATCACGACCCCTGCCACCTGGGCCGCATGTTGGGCGTCTTCGAGGAACCCAGGGATATCCTGCGAGCCTTGGGCGTAGAGTTGGTGGAAATGGAGCGGAACCGCGCTTTCTCTACGTGCTGCGGCGGTGGGGGCGGCTTGGCCGACGTCAACCCCAGCCTGGCTCTGGAGATTGCCAAGAACCGTGTGAGAGAAGCCCTGGAGTTGGGGGTGGAGAACATGGTCACCTTGTGCCCTACCTGCGAGCCAACGCTGCTGCGAGGGGCAAGCCGGCTGGCCAACGAGACCGGCGTCTTCATTGATGTGCGAGGACTATGGGAACTGCTCGACGAGGCCTTGGATTGAGGAATGGGGCCTACCAGCCCGCTGATGCCGCGAGGAAAGTGCTCGCCGGCGAGGGATCACCGCGCCTGGAACGCCGAACTACACATCCTATGCGCGAAGACTTTGCCAGCATGCGCTGGCGTCACGACCCCGTAGTCTCCTCCTGCTCGTCCTTCTCGCCCTCTTGCCTGCTACGATAATCCTCAATGGCGGCTCGCACGGCATCGGCGGCGAGGTTCGAGCAGTGCATCTTCTGGGCGGGCAACCCGCCCAATGCGTCAGCCACGGCCTTGTTCGAGAGCTTGACCGCCTCGTCCAAGGGCTTCCCCTTGATCATCTCCGTGGCGATACTACTTGTGGCGATGGCCGCACCACACCCGAAAGTGCGAAACTTGACATCCTCGATACGATTGTCCTTCACCTTGATGAACATCTCCATCACATCCCCGCACATGGGATTCCCTACCGTGCCCACCCCGTCCGCATCCTCGATGACCCCCACGTTGCTGGGATTGGAGAAATGCTGCATGACCAATTCTGAATACATACCTCTGTTTACCTCTCTTTAAATGGCAAGCCGCTCAGCCCGCATACAGCGGCGACATTACTCGTAAGCGTTCAATTATGCTAGGCAACACGTCCAAGACCCTATCGACATCATCCTCCGTGTTCTGATGGCCCAGAGTCATGCGCACCGATCCGTGGGCCACGTCCCGAGAGACTCTCATAGCGAGCAGCACATGGGAGGGCTCAGGCGACCCGGTGGAGCAGGCGGACCCGCTTGAAGCTGCGATGCCCTGCATATCCAAGCTCATCAGTATTCCCTCTCCCTCCACGTATTCAAAGATGAAGTTGGCATTGTTGGGCAGCCGCTCCGTGGGGTGGCCCATCAACCGACAGTGGGGGATCGAGGAAAGGACACCATCTGTCAAGCGATCGCGCAACGAGGCAAGCCGATAGCTCTCCTCCTCCCTCCGCTCCTCGACGAGCTTCAAAGCTGTGGCTAGGCCCACGATATGGGGTACGTTCTCAGTGCCGGAGCGCAAGTCATGCTCGTGCCCTCCACCCGTCTGACTGGGTATCAGCTCCAAGCCTTCTCTCACGTAGAGCACCCCCACGCCCTTGGGCGCATAGAACTTGTGACCCGAGAGGGTGAGAAGATCCACGTTCAGCCCCTGTACGTTCAAGCTCAACGCGCCTGCCGCCTGCACTGCGTCGGTGTGGAAAGGTATATCGTGTCTTCGCGCGATCTCCCCTATCTCTGAGATCGGCTCGATGGTCCCCACTTCGTTATTGCCGTACATGATGGTGATCAGAACTGTCCGATCGCTAATCGCCTTCTCCACGTCCGCTGGGTCCACGCGCCCATACTCATCCACCGGCAGATAGGTCACGTGGAAGCCGAACTGCTCCTCCATCTGCGCGCACGTGTGGCTCACCGCGTGGTGTTCTATGGACGAAGTGATGATGTGACCACCGCGCTGCCGGCTGTTCCAAGCGACACCTCTGATGGCCAGGTTGTCGCTCTCGGTGCCACAGCTGGTGAACACTATCTCCTGAGGACTACAGTTGAGGATCCCGGCCACGTCAGCGCGAGCTTGATCCAAGGCCCGGCGCGCCTCTCGCCCCAGGGAGTGGATGCTGGAGGCATTGCCGTACCGCTCACTGAAGTAGGGAAGCATAGCTTCCACTACCCGAGGATCCACGGGAGTCGTCGCTGCATGGTCGAGATAAATCACTCTCCTTTCGCTCATCACTCCTCCTGTTGCTGCCATCTAGTCCAACAGACGCTCTTCAGGTAAGAAGTTCAAAGGGCCTTCTCAGTCTCCCCGATGGGCTCTGCCAGATCAGCCAGGCTCGTGGAGTCAAGGACTTCGGCGATGCCCTCGTGCATCCTGCTCCAAACGTCGCGCGCTGTACACACCTCCTGCCGGCTACAAGAATCCTCCGCTTCGCTGCCAGGGATGCACCTCAAGGGCATGATCTGCCCATCCTCCAGGGCACGAACTATGTCACCAACGGTTATGTCCTGCGGGGCTCGGCTCAGCGCATACCCTCCATAGGCTCCGCGGGTACTCTCTATGAGATCGGCATCCTTGAGCAGAGGTACTATCTGCTCCAAGTACGGGAAAGAGATCCCTTGCGCTCGCGCCACATCACTGAGCGAAACGGGGCCTTGGCCGTAGCGACGAGCCAACTCTATCATGGCCCTGAGACCGTATTGCTCCCTAGCTGACAGCCTCATGATCCAATTCCTAGCCTTTACTAGGAATTACGATAGCAGATTTCGTGCAGGTTGTCAAGCTGGGGGCGAACTCGTCGAGATCACGCTCGACGCCTCTTGGCCCTCGACCACGCGCAACACGACGTCTGCGAATTGAAGTCACATCTCACAAACCTGGGGTAATGAGAGAGGTATAAACCAAGGTAGCCCTGGAGGTCGCCCAAGGAGAGGAGCCCTTTCCCGACCGTGGAAGCCAGATGCTGCTAGGAAACGGAATGATCGGACTATCGTATATGCTACTTTGCAGTAGCGCGAAAGTCCATTTGAGTTCGTCGTTCTCCGACAGGTGGCCTCCTGCCCGAGAGAGCAAGGGCAGAAGATCAGCCTCCAGTGCTCTTCTGATTCATGCCCGTGCACAAAACCGCGCGGATGGGCATTGCCCACGTCGCCTATCCCAGGCGCGCTCACCGGTGAGGTTGCAGAGACTCGCAATAGCCGCACAGAATCATGCCTCGTGACGCACAATTCCTGCGTCACTCTGGCGCGCACCTGTCATTCGGCTCCAGGCCTAGATACTCCACCAGCGCGCCCTATGCACGACATCCGGTCTCCCAGCTGCACCCAGGAGCACTGCGTTCCCCCCCGGGGGGGCTGACCTAGTCTGATTCGAGGGAAGCCAGTAGTTGCGCTTTCAAGGCCGCAAACTGACTGGACGTGATCATATCCCGTCGGCGAGGGCGTGGCAGGAGAACACCGAGCTCTAACTTCATCCTGCCAGGTCGTGGAGTCATCACATAGACACGGTCGGCCAGATACACCGCTTCATCCACGTCATGGGTGACGAATAGGATGGTCTGCCGGAAGCGAGTCCACACATCCAGCAGCCACTGCTGCAACTGGCGCCTGGTAAGGGCGTCCAGGGCACCGAACGGTTCGTCAAGGAGCATCACATTTCGCTTGCATAGAAAGGTGCGTAGCAGGGCAGCCCTCTGCCTCATGCCGCCGGACAAGGTTGCCGGATAGCTGTGCTCGAATCCCTCCAATCCAAAGAGGGGCAGCAATCCCTCAGCTTCCTTCCGTGCGGCTTTCCGATCGAATCCACCGATTTCTGGGCCCAGGATAACGTTGTCGAGAACTCTGCGCCAGGGCAGGAGCAAGTCCTTCTGCAACATGTAGCCCAAGAGGCCCGTCCGATCCTTGACGGGGCGACCATCAAGCAGTACCTCGCCGGAATCGGGGTCCATCAAACCGCAGACGATGTTCAGCAAGGTGCTCTTGCCGCAGCCGCTGGGCCCAATGATGACGACGAACTCCCCAGCCCCGGCGACGAGGTTGACGCGGTCTAGCGCCGTCACCAACTTCCCGTTGACCTGGAAGGCTTTGGCCACTTGACGCAGCTCTATCTCGCTTACCGTGTTAGGGTAGGAACTCATTGGTGAAAGCTTTCTCCGCGTCGATGTGGCGAGGCAAC
>CAZNMJ010000038.1:17316-18642 GCA_964573815.1 uncultured Anaerolineales bacterium | reverse complement strand
TCACTGTACCCGTTGAGCAAAAGAAACACGGCAGCCAACAAGAGGTAACGCAGGCGATTGGGGTGCCGGTGGGTCTTCATCAAGAACAGCACGTAAAAGGGTATCCACTGCGTGCTGGCGATGTTGAATTGGCCGAGGGAGGCGTAGATTAGCCGGTTGGAGGAAAAGGCATAGATCAGCCCCGAGATGAACGGGACAACAGCAGGGGCCTCGGATGGCAACAGATACTTGATCAGCAAATAGGACCCGTAGGCAGAGAGGACGAAGCTGGTAAGAAGGATGAAGTTACTCGTGGCCACGAGCCCTATGATGGGCTGCAGAACGACCGACATCAACCCATTGACGATCGTCAGCGTGTAGAAAGTCAGGTCGATGCCGATGGGATGGAACATGAAGTCGCAGTCAAAGGGATTGGCTCCGCGATCAACGAGCGCGTATTTGACCCACCACAGGTTCCAGACCAAAGCTGGGTCATCGCTGCCGTCGCCGGGCACGTGGGTCGTGAAGTGGAGGACCAAAGGATAGGTCAAGATGATGGCCAGCAGGAGATACAACCCCAAGACGGCTAGATCCCGCTTCCACCAGACGCGCTTCCCCAAGACCCAGATACTCCTCTTCGTCATAGATCGCGAGCCCCAGATGAGCCAGCGACTCGCCGAATGGGCCCCGGACCGGCCCAAAGAACAGCCTAGTATAACCATTCTGACAGCGTGGCAGCAAACCCCGTGTGGGTTTGCTTTTGCGGGGCGCTGATGTAGAATAGCGCCACCGAGGCCCAGCTGTGTTTACCTACCAACAAGCACTCGACTACATCTACAGTTTCGTTGATCAGGAGAAGCTGTTACCAGACCAGTACGTCCCGCGTCGCTTCGACCTGACGAATATGAGAGAACTCCTCTCTATGCTCGGTGATCCCCATCATGGACTGCAGGCCGTGCACGTGGCGGGCACCAAAGGCAAAGGATCCACCTGCGCCATGGCAGCCAGCATCCTGGAGGCGGCTGGCTACCGGGTGGGGCTTTTCACCCAACCGCACCTCCACACTTTTCGGGAACGAATCAAGGTCAACGAACGGCTCGTCAGCGAGCAAGAGATGATCGCGATACTGGAGAAGCTCAAGCCATACATAGAACAGCTGCCAGACCCCAGCACGTTCGAGATCATGACCGCCATGGCCTTCGAATACTTCGCAGAGCAGAACGTTGACTTGGCCGTGGTGGAGACAGGTCTTGGAGGGCGTCTGGACACCACCAATGTCATCGTGCCACTCGTCTCGGTCATCACCTCCATAAGCTATGACCACACCTACATCCTCGGCGACACTCT
>CAZNMJ010000038.1:10205-17216 GCA_964573815.1 uncultured Anaerolineales bacterium | reverse complement strand
TCTCGGTCATCACCTCCATAAGCTATGACCACACCTACATCCTCGGCGACACTCTAGAGGAGATCGCCGGCGAGAAGGCAGGTATCATCAAAGAAGGACGACCCGTAGTCTGCGCACCGCAACGTGACGCTGCCGAGCAAGTAATCGTCCAAGTGTGCAGAGAGAGGAATGCGCCGCTGGTCCTAGTTGACAGGGATTGGCGCTGGCACGTGAGCGCGGCAGACATTGAGGGCCAGTCCTTCACAGTGAGAAGTGAGCTGCCTCACTCAGACGGACTGGTCTCTGACGGAAGAAGCCGAGAGTTCTGGATCCCCTTCCTGGGCCGCTACCAGGTAGTGAACGCCACAACGACCATCGCTACCATAGATCAGTTGTGTCGGCAGGGCATACACGTCTCCCTGGAGCAAGCGGCTGAGGGCCTGCGGCGCGCACGCTGGCCCGGGCGCCTGGAGATCCTGAGCCGAGAGCCTCTGCTGATAATGGATGGAGCGCACAACGTTGACTCGGTTCAGCGGTTGATGAACGCGCTGAGGGAGTATCTGGAGTTCGACGATCTGATCGTCATCGCGGGATTCTCGCTGGACAAAGATATCCCCGGCATGATGTGCGAGCTGACGTCTCAGGCCAAGGAGGTAATCGTCACCCAGGCCGACCATCCCCGCGCGGGCGACCCTGATACCATCGTAGAGCGCACTGACACGACCGAAACACCCCTTACAATCCTACGCGAGCCGTCGGCGGCGCTCCGGCATGCACTGGAATCGGCCAACAAAAAGGACCTGGTATGCGTCACGGGGTCTCTGCATCTGGTGGGCGATGTAAGGGGGGCCTGGCTAGAGACGCAAGGTGTTGCGTTCGAGCGAGATCCCGCCGTGTAGCTGCCGGGAGACGCACAACCCGCTGATTCTACGCTCCCCTCGCCTGGAGGAACTCCTCGATGGCGCGGTTCACTTGCTCCGGCTGCTCCAACATCACCATGTGGCCCGCTCCGGGCACAATACTCAGTGTCGCGTTTGGGATGTTCTCCTGCAAGTAGCGGCCGTACTTCGCCGGCGTCAGCAGGTCGTCCTCCCCGCACAGCACCAAGGTCGGACAGCGTATCTTTCCCAACCGCTCCATCACGTCGAAGTTGTCACAAGCCAGGAAATCACCGTGAATCACCTCCGGCGGATTGGCGAGCCACTCCCGCTTGTCCAACTCCACCAACTGTGAAGGAGCATCCTCCGCGTATGCATAACCGAGCAGCATGTCAACTGTGGAGTCGAAGTCAGAGAGGAGCCCTTCGAGAATCCTCGGCAGCACTCTCAGGCGAGCCCCGGTGCCCACGAGGACCAGCCCCTCCACTCTGGAGGTGTGATTGAGGGCAAAGTGTTGTACAATTGCCCCGCCCATGGAATGGCCGACCAGGACCACCCGCTGCAAGCCAAGAGCCCCCACGAAGCCCTCAAGGAACTCCGCGTAGGAACTGATGGAAGTCCGTGACTGTCCCCCGGACCGGCCGTGCCCCGGGAGGTCGAGAGCGTAGGCGTTGACTGAGGCCAGGCCTCGCACTTGATGGGCCCAGTGACGGTGCGTGCCTCCCGCTCCGTGAATGAAGACCAGCGAGGTATCGGAGCCTCTTGTCAGGCGTTGAACGTAGTAGGTGTCCTCACCGGCAACATTGACTGTGGGCAAGTCTGAGTCTCCTTCTCTCACAATCCCAGGACACACACGCTCAGCCACCGACGGATACTGCTGGGGGTCTTCGACCGCGAATCAACTTCGGTGATCGCCAGGTCTACCTGTCGCGCTCAGGGTGAGCCCGGCCCTCTAGTTCAGCGATGAACTCCTCTGCTTGCATGGCCGCTCTCGCGCCAGAGCCAACCGCAGTGGCAATCTGCCAAGCGACCCCCTCTTGCACGTCTCCAGCCGCGAAAACCCCTTCCACGCTGGTCGTCTGTCGCTCGTCGGTCACGATGTAGCCCGCCTTGTCCAACTCCAACTGACCCTGGAACAACTCAGTGTTCGGCACGTGACCCACGAAAATGAAGACCCCCTGCGCCTCCAGCGTTGACTCCTCACCCGTCTTAACGTCCTTCACACGGACACCGCTCACGCCGCCATCGCCGATGATCTCAGTCACCACGCTATTCCACACTAGGTGGATCTTCTCATTGCTCTTAGCGATTTCTTCGACTACTTTCTCCGCCCGCAACCTATCGCGGCGATGAACGATATGCACCGTGCTGGCGAACTTGGTGAGGAATACTGCCTCTTTCACTGCTGCGTCGCCCCCGCCGATGACGACCACCTTCTGGTCGCGGTAGAAATAGCCATCGCACGTGGCGCAGGAGGAAACGCCACGCCCGGCGAACTCCGTCTCCCCTGGGATCCCCAGCGCGCGAGGAGATCTTCCCGTAGCGATGATGAGGGCCTCGGCCTGATACTCGGCTCCATGAGTCTTGACCCTGAATGGCCTTGCCGAGAGATCGACCCTAACGACCTCATCCATCGACACCTCCGCACCATAGCGCTCGGCCTGCTGTCGCATCAGCTGAGCCAACTCGAAGCCGCCAATCCCCTCGGGGAAGCCAGGGTAGTTCTCCACCCGCTCGGTCAGCGCCATGCTGCCGCCCAAGTCCTTGCCACTGATGAGCAACGGTGCCAGAATGGCTCGCCCTGCGTAGATTGCTGCAGTCAGCGCCGCGGGCCCGGACCCGATGATGATGAGGTTACGCATCTGTGTACTCGCCTCCCCGCTAGCCTGCGCTCTGTGGCTGGATATGTCGCCACCCCTCAAGAAGTACGCCCCCGATATTGTACTTTGCCCTTCTACCATTGACAAGGCTCTGTGCTCTGGGCTACCATTAGACCGCAGAGTGACAGGGACCCGAGGCCGACTGCGGGTGATAGTAGCGATGACGGCGCAGGAAGACAAAGCTGGAACGCTGGGACATCCCAGCTATGTGTGGCGTTTCGGGCAGGAGCGACGGCTGCGACTCATAGATAGGTACGCGCCACTGCAAGGCAAGACCATCCTGGACGTCGGCTGCGGACTGGGCACGTATGTCGAGAGGTTCCGCGAATTCAGTGACCAGGCATACGGCGTTGACATCGAGG
Source organism: uncultured Anaerolineales bacterium (assembly GCA_964573815.1). GTDB lineage: Bacteria > Chloroflexota > Anaerolineae > UBA7937 > B3-Chlor > CAYGAW01. The sequence continues at coordinate 14,117 of CAZNMJ010000038.1, read as the reverse complement.
TGGAGAGGGTGGTAGAGGGTGGAAAGAGTGTGCCCAACCTCCTCGCCGCTGCCGCCGAGGCACTGCCCTTCATCGACAACTCCTTCGATGTCCTAGTCCTACACGAAGTCCTGGAACATGTGGCTGACGATGGGCAGGCGATGGAAGAAGCCTACCGGCTTCTCAAACCAGGGGGTAGGATCGTCATCTTCGCCCCCAACCGCTTGTACCCTTTCGAAACCCACGGTATCTGGTGGCGCGGGAGATACAGGTTCGGCAACTTCCCTCTGGTAAACTACCTACCCCATTCGCTGCGACAGCGATTGTGCCCCCATGTCCGGGCTTACACCCTTGGTGACCTACACCAGCTTCTATCGAACCTCGAGCACCGCACCGTCGTCCAGCGCCAGGTGTTCCCAGGCTATGACAACATCTTTGCTCGCCGAGCCCGGCTGGCATCCGCCCTGCGGCGGGTCACCTATTCTCTGGAAGATACGCCCATGCGTGTGTTCGGCCTTTCGCATTTTTTGGTGGTGGAGAAACCAGCTATGCCCCTCGATAGTACAACTGGTCGATAGCACGTTTGCGCTTTGCAATCTCATCTGTTAGCATTGAATTAGATTGGGTTGACAGGAAAACAGAGTATGGCCTCGAATAACCGGCTAGTCATCGCCAGACGCAGGCAGCGCAGGCATGCCGCGAAGAACAACAGCCAGCTGCCCAAGATAACCATGTCTGTGCTTGGCGTGGTTGTGCTAAGCACCGTCTTCGCGGTCGTGGCCGGCCTGGGATCCGCCGTCGGCGTCTACGCCCGCTACGCGCAGCAGTTGCCCCCGCCTGAGGAGATAGAGATCCAGACCTCGCAGAGCTTCAAGAGTACGAAGATCTATGATCGCACGGGCACCAAAGTGCTGTACGAGGTTTTCGACCGCCGCTTTGGCAGCCGCACTGTGGTTCCCATAGACCAGATCCCTGATCACCTGAAGTATGCAACTATCGCCATCGAAGACCAAGATTTCTATACCAACCCAGGCATCAATATCCGAGGCATCATGCGTGCCTTCTATGTGGATATCACGGGGCGGGGCTTTCAAGGGGGTAGCTCCATAACCACCCTTCTCGTCAAGAACGTGATCATCCCTCCAGAGGAGAGAACTGAACGCAAGCTCTCCCGAAAAATCAAAGAGGCCATCCTCGCGGTGGAGATCACCCGAAGGTACAGCAAGGATCAGATCCTCGAGTGGTACCTCAACACCGTCTTCTACGGCAACATGGCCTACGGCGTTGAGGCCGCGGCGCAGAACTACTTCGGAAAGCACGTGCAGGACTTGAGCTTGGCTGAGTGTGCCATGCTTGCTGTCCTGCCTAATGCGCCGGCCACTCACTCGCCCCTCGTCAACCCCGAGGAGGCAAGAATCCGTCAACACCTGGTTTTGGACGCCATGTTCCGCGAGGGGTACATCACCTACGACGAGATACTGGCGGCCAAGGCAGAGGAACTGCACTACGCGGCCGTTCGCTTTGACATCGAAGCTCCCCACTTCGTAATGTACGTACGCCAGTTGTTGGAGGAGCGGTACGGCTCCGATCTGGTCTATCAGGGAGGGCTGAAAGTCTACACCACACTGGATCTGGAATTGCAGCGTGTGGCAGAAGACATCGCCCGGCAGCACATCGCTGAACTGCAAGCTGACGAACGCAACGCATCAAATGCCGCCGTGATGGCCATGAAGCCCTCTACTGGCGAGATACTAGTCATGGTCGGCAGCCTGGATTACTTCGACACAGAGATTGACGGGCAGGTCAACGTGGCTCTTGCTGAGCGACAGCCAGGATCCTCCTTCAAGATGTTCACCTACACGGAGGCGCTGCTCCAAGGGTACACTCCTGCTACCATGGTCATGGACGTACGCACCACGTTTCCTGATCCTGACTACTCCAGCCCCTACACGCCAGAGAACTACGACCGCGAGTTTCACGGCCCCCTGCGACTGAGACAAGCTTTGGCTCGCTCGATCAATGTGGCAGCGGTGAGAGTCTTGAGTTGGGTGGGTGTGAAAAACGTCATAGATCTTGCTCACCGCATGGGGATCAGCACGCTCACCGGACATTACTACGGCTTGAGTCTGACCCTGGGCGGAGGAGAGGTCAGGCTTCTCGACATGACCTACGCCTTCAGTGTGCTGGCCAACGGCGGCTACATGACGGGCCACCCCGTGCCTGAAGAAAAGCTGAGGCCCGGATTCCGAGAGTTGGATCCAGTGGCAATCCTGCGGGTGGAGGACGCCAACGGCAACGTGCTCGAGGAGTATCACAGCCCCGAACTGAGGGAAGTGATCAGCCCTCAGGTGGCATACGTTATTACCCACATGCTCTCCGACAATGTGGCCCGCACTCCGGCCTTCGGGTCGCGAAGCATGCTGTTCCTGGGCAGCGATAGACCTGCCGCGGCTAAGACGGGTACTACAGAAGACTTTCGGGATTCCTGGACCATTGGCTTTACGCCTCAGCTATGCACTGGCGTATGGGTCGGCAACAGCAATAACGAGCCCATGGAACATGTGCCCGGTTCGCGGGGAGCCGCACCGATCTGGCACGAGCTCATGCTGGCCGCCTTGGAATCGGAGCCTGTCATACCCGTCGTCGAACCACCAGGCCTGGAGTGGAACATCGTGGATGCGACGTCCGGGCTGCTGCCCACCGAGCACAGCCCCAGCACCGTCAGGGAGGTCTTCCTTCCCGGCACGGTGCCGACGGAGCATGACAACATACATCAGGTGTTCCACGTCTGCCGGACCTCCGGGAAGTTGGCCACCGTCTATTGTCCTCTCGAGGAAGTGGCCCAGAGGGTGTACGAGATATACCCTCCTGACGCTGCGGACTGGGTACGCGAGAGCGAAATTCCCCAGCCACCCATCGAATACTGCGACCTTCATGGCCCCACTCCTCTGGGGGGCGATGTGGCCATCACCAAACCCCGACCCTATGACTACATTCGTCGCATAGTGGACATACACGGCAATGCTCGGGGGCCCGATGTCCAGCTCTATCGCCTTCAATACGGGCCGGGACTGAACCCCTCATCCTGGACCCAGATAGGGGGCGATCATTACCACACCGTTGACCACGGCCTACTGGAGCGATGGGACGTGCGAGGCCTGGATGGCCTCTACACGTTGCAGTTGTCTGTGGTGGATAGGAACAACTTCTACCGTCAGTCCACCATCCAGGTCACGGTAGACAACATCTCCCCGACGGTGGAGATCACCTATCCCATTACAGAGCAACTCTACATCATGGAGGACGCCGAGTGGGTCAGCATCCAGGCTCAGGCGCTGGACAACTTCTCCATGGACAAGGTGGAATTCTATCTGGACGATGAACTCCTGACCTACGACACGGTGAGTCCCTTCAATCAGAGGTGGACCATCGTCATGACCACCACGTTGGCTGAGGACGCTGCACTGCGAGAACAGCTCGAACTGATCCCCGAGGACGAGGAGCCACCGATCGAGCTCACCAACAGCATCACCGTACCTCACACCATCCATGTGGTAGCCGTGGACGCGGCAGGGAATCGCATGGAGAGTGAAGAAGTACTGATCTATGTAGTCCATAAGCAGGAGGAGGAAGAGCAGCCTGAAGCGGCGAACTGGGACATCTCGATAGAACGCCAGTGGGCCTTCGTGCGACGGGAGGACGAGATCGTGGTGTCAGCATGAGCAACATCCTCGTCAGCAACGATGATGGCATCCACTCCCCTGGCCTCTTTCGCTTGAAACAAGCCCTCGACTCCGTGGGCAAGGTAAACGTCATTGCACCTGATCGGGAGCGCACCCATTCCGGCCACGCAAAGACGATGCACAAACCCCTTCGCATCGTCCAGGTCGAGCTTCCCGATGGCTCCCTGGCCCATTCCAGCAGCGGCGCTCC
>CAZNMJ010000038.1:0-10105 GCA_964573815.1 uncultured Anaerolineales bacterium | reverse complement strand
TCTGGGCCTTGGCCCGGAACTGCATCTCCATAACACCCATCCGCTTGGACATGACCGACCACGGCTTCCTCAAGGATCTGAGAAGCTGGGAGATATCTCACTAACGGCTGGCTGCAAAGACGAACTGAACGCGGAAGCATATCATAGGATCGGCAGGTAGCCATGGATTTCTGGGAGGTATTGGAAGCAAGGCGCAGCGTACGCGACTTCGAAACAGAGCGCGATGTCCCCTCGGAAATGGTGACTCGACTTCTGGAGGCCGCCATCCGTGCCCCCTCGGCTGGGAACTGTCAGCCATGGTACTTCTTCGTCGTTCGAGACCAGGCGGTCAAGAACGCTCTGGCGCGGGCGGCTCTGAACCAGTGGTTCCTCAGCCACGCTCCCGTGGTGGTCGTGGTCTGTGCGGAGCCCGAACGGTCGGCACTGAGGTACGGCGACCGGGGAAGACGTCTCTACTCGCTACAGGACACAGCGGCCGCGATAGAGAACCTCTTGCTGGCGGCTGTGGCATTGGGACTGGGAGCCTGTTGGGTGGGGGCTTTCGATGAGGAGGAAGCTTCCCGGGCTCTGGAACTGCCGCCCCCCTTGCGACCGGTGGCCATAATCCCATTAGGCTACCCAGCCAGGCGGCCCTCCCTGCGCAGTGATCGCCGGCGACTGGACACAGTCAGACAAGTCGTCGAGTGAGAGATCCGTCCACGTAACGCGGGGTTGGGCTGATGGGGCCTGCACCGGCGCGCCCGCGTGGATCTGCATCTTGACCGAGCTCAGCCGAGCGGGTATAATTGGGTCCGCTCCAATCTCAACATGCTCGCTCCCCTGCAGAGCGGGAAGGAGGAAGCCAGCGATGACGACCAAGTACGCATTCTTCGAGGGAAGAATCGTGCCCATAGAAGAGGCAAAGGTCAGCATTATGACCCACACCTTCAACTACGGAACGGGCTGCTTCGAGGGTATCCGGGCCTACTGGAACAAAACCAAGGAGCAGCTCTATGTTTTTAGGCTAAGAGAGCACTACGAACGTTTTCTGCATTCGTGTCACATCATTCTCATCTCGCTCCCTTATGACGTCGACGAGATGTCGCGCATCACCCTCGAGCTGCTGAACAAAGAGGGTTTCCGCCAAGATACCTACATCCGTCCTCTGGCGTACAAGGCTGACGTCGGCATAGGGGTCAGGCTGCACGATCTAGAGGATCGATTCGCCCTGTTTGCCACACCCTTCGGCAGGTACATTGAGAAAGAGGAGGGGGCCAAGGTAGGGGTGTCCTCATGGCGTCGAATCAACGACAACGCGGTCCCGGCACGAGCGAAGATCACCGGAGCCTACATCAATTCCGCGCTGATCAAAACCGACGCCGTGATGAACGGATACGATGAGGCCATCGTGCTCACGCAGCAGGGTCACGTCTCTGAAGGCAGTGCCGAGAACCTCTTTATCGTCAGGAATGGCACATTGATAACCTCACCGGTCACGGAAGATATCCTGGAGGGGATAACGAGGGCCACGCTGATCGAGTTGGCCGCCAAGGAGCTGGGCGTTGAGACAGTAGAACGGCCCATCGACCGCACCGAGCTTTACGTTGCCGACGAGGCCTTCTTCTGCGGCACGGGCGTGCAGATAGCGGCCATAGCCGAGATCGATCATCGTCCGGTCGGAACGGGCGAGATTGGCCCCATCGTGACCCAGTTGCGGGATTTGTACTTCAGCATTGCGCGGGGTGAGAGAGACGAGTACGAGCACTGGACGACCCCGGTCTACGCTGCCGTGCCTGCAATGTGAATTCGGGACCAGCGAGCTAAGGGCTTAGGACCTCTACGGACACCGGCAGCAGAATGTGATCTCCCAGCGGGGCGCCTGCGGAAGTCGTGACCTCCAGTCTTCTGAGGCTCTCCAGTTCGTAGATTCCAATCGCTACCTCATAGGTCCCCGGTGGGACGTCCACCTCCAGGGGGATCAGATGCTCATCCTCCACGGTCTCACCTTCCAGCCACGCCCACGTGGGATACATGCCGTTCACAGGGAGCCCGTCTGCCTGAGCCCAGGTCCGCCCACCTTCATCCACCAGGTGAACAAAGACGGTATAGCTCTCAGTCATCTCAGTCAGTGCCTCCCAGTATAGCACCAGCCTGACATAGTTGCCCGGCGTCACGCTGGTGTCTGAGAGCTTGTAGCCGAACAGGCGGATTAGATTCCCAAACCTGAAGGGCCCCACCAATTCGACGCCCGACAGATCCACAGGCTCCACGCGCCGCACGCGCACCTTGGTCAGTTCGACGCTATCTGAAGCCACATCTCCATCTTGGTCGAGCACCACCAACCGTTGGCCGCTCTGTGATCGATAGAGCCCCGCCCTCAGCACGTATAGACCGGGCGGGATCTCGGCAGATATGGGCAACTCATGAGGGTCTGAGACGTAGAACCCAGGTGACCAAGTGGAGGTCGGGAGGTCCGCCGGATTGGCCTTTTCGGACAGGCTCCAGGAGACGTAGTTCGGGCGCAGATCATCCAGATGTACGAAAGCGCTGTAGTCCTCTTCCAGCCTGTCTTGAGGTTCCCAGTACAGGGTCAGACGCAAGTTGTCTCCAGGCTCTACGCTCTCGGCGCTCATATCATACCCAAGGAACAGTACCTCATCTCCCAAGCTCAGTTCGCGTGGGTGCTGCGCTCCCAGCACCTGACCAGGAGGAGAACTCTTGCGAAACCATGTCGTGTACCGATCGATGACACCTTCTTTGACCAGTAAGAGGAGGAACAAGGCCAAGACCAGAAAGCCGGCTTGCATGAACGGCAGGCGGCTTGCCGTCGCCTGCTCGGCAGGCAGCCCCCCTCGGTCTCGTTGCCGGGCCGCCAGAAAAATGGCCGTGCCGATCAAGAGAAGCAACGCCCCGCCTGACGTCACATTGGCCAGAGTCCTCACAGATGTGTCGCCAAAGCGCAAGGCAACTTCGTGCGTGCCTGCCGGCACTTCAAGGGTGATCAGACCTTGGGGATAGGAAGGAGTCACCGGCACGGGCCGCCCATCGACAAAGGCTCGCCAGCCGGGGAAGTATATTGTATTGAACTGGACCGTCAGGGGTGTTGAGAATTCCACGCGATACTCGTCAGACACCACCGTGTGGCCAAGCAACTCGGCTCGCGCGGATTCAGGGAGACTCCCCTCATCCAGCTTCGAGATTGGGCCGGAAGAAGAATACTGAGCGATGAGAGGAGAGTCAGTGGGTTCTTCCACGACCCAAGTGGGAAGACACTCACTGGCACTCGTGGTACCTACAATCCCGGTCCTCAACTCGTGCTGCACGACGTCCTTGGGCGACAGGTCCTCTCGTCTGCTGGGAGGCCATTCTTGGTAGAGATGCACAAAGACTGCTCCCACGGCGAAGATCACGGACAAAGCCAGGAGGACGGCGCTGGAGTGCCGCCATCGCAGTCTCGACCACAGATGCACGCTGTTTCCTGCGAGAAAGGAACTGGCGAGCACGGCAAGGCCCAGAAACCGCCAAGGAAACTCTGTGAAAGCCAGGAGCGGAGCGTGTTGCCACACTGAGGTTGAGACGGGCAACATCATCGCGACCGAGATGACGAGTACCAGCACGAAGAACAGGCCCTGCATTCTCTGCCACCGGGCGAGGGACCCAACCACCAGAGCCAGCACCCCAAGGGTTGCCAGAATCACCTGAGCAGTCCCGAGGTTCAGCAGCCAAACAGGATTGAATGATCGACCGTCGGGCACGACGGAGGGAGACAAGACCTCGACAAGGCTAAGGAAGTGCTGGCGAAAGTCGAAGTAGTCCTCCCTCAGTCTGTCGAGATTGACCAATGGCTTCTCGACCAGTGCTGGAAGCAAGAAGAGCGCGACTAGGGCCAATGACAGGATAAGGGCTAGCACAGTGCGAGGTATGGCGCTCCGCCTGCGGTGTGACCAAATGGTCCACACAGCGAAGGAAACCAACAGAGGAAAGAAAAGCATGCCAGTAATGTTGTGGCTGATCACCACTGCGCCGCACAGCAAGGGGCTTGTGAGCAGGTACAAGGGGTTCTCTCTGGTGATGAGCCGATAGAGGGACCAGAGGGCAAGTGGCATGAGGGAGAGGGCCAGGAACTCAGCATAGACTCCTGAGACGAAGATGTCCCTGAGCATGTAGGGAGCATAGATGTAGGTCGCGGCGGCCAAGACGCCTGCTCGGGCGCCCAACTGATCCCTGGCCAGGGCATACATCCCCCCGGCGCCGCACAACAGGCAGCCAATCAACACCAACTTCAGCGACGACTCAAAACCTGGGCCTAGCAGGTGTACTGCCTCGGTTATGAGATACAGAAGTGGGGCGAAGTAGTTGAAGATGGGGTAACCGTAGCCAAAGGCCATGTCCGGTGCCCAGCGCGGATAGAAGATTCCGTCGCGCCAGCTCTGGTCCACTTCCACCGTTCGAAGCAGATGCAGATAGCCATCCGCCGTCCTCGGCAGGCCCGGCTGAGCAAGCAAGAGGACGATGAACACTGGCAACGACGCCACCACCAGCAGGCCGAAGTCCAGCCGTGCCAATGGCCCACGCACCTGCTCGCGTCCATGTTTCCGAATGTGCTCAACAAGGGAGATCACAACTTCACCCTGAGGGCTTCACCGCGTCCGGCACCACGCGTCCCTGGCTATCTGGTCCCTCGACGCAAGCCCAGCCAGGACAAGAAATAGGCGAAAGCCGCGATGGGATAGAGGGTTCTTATGCCATAGATCAGCGAGGCATACTCCACCATGCCACCCACCACCGATCCAAGAAGGTTGGAGCCAAAAGCTACTTCGACGGTACGCATCTTCCTCAGCGAGATGGCAAAGATGATCCCTGCGAAGAACAAGGGCAGCGACATCGCGAAGCCGGAAATGAGGCCTCTGAGCAGAAAGTGCTGTCCGAGAACGGTGCTCAGCGGCACCGTGTAGTTGAGCAAGAGGGAGCACAGTAACAGCACGTAGAACGGCCTCACATCGGACGGTTTGAACCTGCTGACAAAGAGATTGGCGCCCAGGATCATCAATAGAATCGCTGAGATCACGACCGAGTTGACGATCCACGTGGAGCCAAAGAGCAAGGCCGCCTCCGTGATACTCTTCGTCTCAAGGAGGAAGAACGCGCCGCCAAGGAAGAAGAAGTGAAGATTCACGTTGGTGGACTCCGGGAAGACCAGAAGAATCACGATCACCGATAGGATCAGCAAGAGCAGCAGAACCTGCCAGTAGACGTCGGGCACCGTGTGCTCCCTCAAGTACAGGTAGGGCCAGTCATCGGTCGCTGGAGGCGCCACCCCCTTGAAGTCCAAACGCTTTTCCGCTGCCAGTATTTGCAGGCGGTGCTCTTCCGTAAGCTCTGTGCTGTCCATGCCCGGCCCGACGATGAAGGTCACACCCCCGTCATATCCGACCTCGAAAGCCACGGGATTGCTGTCAAAGACGGTGGCCAACATGTCCCTGAGCCGAGCGCCGATCCACTTCTTGGCCACGGAGAAAGTCAAGGCGACCACACCGTCGTCCTTAAGATGGCTCTTCGCTTCCTCGAAGCACTCCACGGTGTACACGAAGTTGTCCAAACGAACGCTGGACATGCTCGACAGAAGTGTGTGAGAATCCAGAAATCCAAAGACGATCAAGTCGTACTTGCGATCGTTCTTCTCAAAGAAGGACCGTGCGTCATCAACTATCAGATTGGTTCTCGAGGATTGATACGGCATCTCAGGGTGGAGCCTCTCTCCCAGGTCTGCGATCAGTGGGTCTATCTCCACGGCATCGACGCGCAACGCCCCGTATCTCAGAGCGCTTGCCACGTCGTTTCCCGCCCCTGCACCGACGATGAGCACATCCGCAGGCTCGATGAAATCGTAGGGCAAATCATAGGCCCGTTGGGCCGTCTCAACGTCGGAGGATAGATGCCCATATCGGTCCACAAACTCGGGCGAGAGATCGAGGGCCTTCTGGTGGTAGTCATGATTGACGACAATTCTGTGTCCCCAGATCACATCTCCCTCGTCAGTGCTCGCACCCTCCAGCATGAACTGGTCGAGGTCTATCTTGTAGTATGGAGACCAGAGCGAGTCTCCGCGGTAGAGGAATAGCAGAGTCAGGCAGACCCCAGCCACCGCCACATTGCCCCACAGTACATACCGTCGGCCTCGCAGAAACCACAGACAGAGCAACAGGGCAACGAGAAACCAGGTCAAAGGGGGCAGACTCAGAAACGCCATGGCCGAGAAGGCCCAGATTCCAAACAGACTTCCCAAGATGTTTATGGTGTACCCAGTCAGAGGGGCGAACTTGTTCATCAACCTGCCTGTCATCTGACCGAAGGGTACGAAAATCAGCACGGTCAGGAAGAAGAAGTAGATGACGGCACCGAAGAACATGATTGTGCCAACCAACGATGCCCGAATGCTTAGGTCCCAGATGAACTCCTCCTCTGCCGGGTAGCGTATGAGATCAAATATCAATGTGCTCGTCCCGAAGGTCACCAGGCCGCACAGAAGCGTAATGAGAGGGAGGGTGAACGGGAATAGATCCTCCCTTCTGCGCACTAGCCCAAAGCCGATACCCAAGCCCATGAAGGCAGCCAATAGAGGCAAGTTCTTGAGGTATGCGAAAAGTCGGAATTCCGCTGACAGCCATCTGATGACCAGCATCTCGAGAAAGAGCCCCAGAAAGCTGACCAAGAAGAGATCGATGGCTCTCCGCCTAGGGCTTTTGTCCGCATAGAAATCGTCAACCGGGTACACGATGCGGTCGAGGATGTTGGAGAGATGATCGTGCAGTCGATACGTGACAAGGCTGGCTAGCACCAGCAGGGCCCCCAAACCTATGATCACGCTCTCGAGGCGCGCCATGGGTTCCCTGACAGACTCCTCGGGCAGCCCCCGTATCCTATACTGGTCTATAGCGACGGAGTGCCGGGTTGCCAGTCCAAGCAGTATCAGAAGGATGCCTGCCAGGAGCACAGCTAGGCATGGCCAGTTGTCTTTGATTGCTCTCGCAAGGGCTCTCATTTCGATTTGTCTCGCTAGCCTCGCAAGCTCTCAGCGCCCTCCACCCATCACGGGCGCATACCTCGTCACATCCGCGCGTCCCCAGGCAAAATGTTCGATGTCCACACACTCCGGTGACCGACCTCTATCCCTCACCCTCGGACAGGACCCATACCTTGCCCACCCGGACTCTATCCTCCTCCGAATCTGCGAGAGTGAGATAGGCCTGGGCGCTGGGATCGTAGAGACGGGCCCACAGGCGATGCCTGCCGACGGGGATGGAGGGATCTATGATTAGATCGAAGCGATCCCTCACAACCTGGCCCTCCGACCAGAGCGACGTGGGATAGTCACCATCAACGGGGGTTCGCAAAACTTCATGCAACTCATTTCCCGCTTCGTCAGTCATCAGCACCGAGACCAGGTAGTCCTCTCTCGGCTGGGTCAACGCCTGCCAGTAGAGGCTGATGTGCACGGCATCGCCAGCACTCGCGTGTACCGGCTCCAGGTCGCAGCCCAGGAGCATCACCTTTTCGTCGAAATTGGCATACCTCTCCCGAGGAATCTCCAACTCCTGGATGCTGGGCGGAACCGCGGCCTTCATCACCGAGAAAGATTCGGACGTGACAGCACTCTCCGGCAGAGGAACGCCGCCAGCCGAGGGCTCCAGACGCACTCCCGTCACCAGATCGTACATACCCGTTTTCACCTCATATTCCAGCGGTGGCGCGTCTGGTGGAATGCTCAGATCAAACGCCTGGACCACAACGTCACCTTCTATCCAGCTGGATACGGGGTACCCCAGGGTGTCGGACTGCGCCCAGACGTATTGGCGCGTGTCCACTACATGGGCGAAGAAAGCGTACAGCAAGTCTGGCCTGATGGGCTGAGATACACGCCAGTATAGGAGCAATGGCACCCCGCTCCCTGCATCGAGCGTGCTGGGCAGGTCGTAGCCCAATAGCTCCGCTCGGTCTTCCAGATGTACGGCAAGGGGATGCTCGGGTTCCACTTCGCGTAGCCTATGCACCTCACCTCGGGAGAGCCGAAAGGCGACGAAAACCCGTTCGCCACGGGGATCTAGGTACGCATCCTCCATCTGTGGATCGGCAAAGAAGCGAGCGGCCAAATCCTCGCGCAGTGAACCAGTCGCGGGAAAGATGTATAGCACTCCCGAAGAGGATTGCGGAAAGACTAGCGCCTGCTGTCCATCGAACCACCTGATGGGGCGCTGCTCTCCCAGCATGAAATTCAACACCTGCTGGTCGAGATCGGCAGCGAACGACGCAGATATACAAATCACCTCGTCACCCACTGATTGCTCCAGGTACCTTGCGACGGCGCTCAGATCGGCCCTATAGATGTTGCTGACCTCAGTGTTCTCCGCCCACACGGTGAAGTAGTCCCGATAGGTGAATGCAGCATTCGAAAGGAATAGCAACACCACGGCCACCAGAAGAGCCCTCCTGCCCAGTGAGCGAAAACGGCGAGCCACCCAATCCCAGGCAAGATCGATGGTCAGCGCTGGTAGAGTGTAAATCGCTGTCAGGGAGCCGATAGCCCTGAGGGTGGATGGGCTGTTTCGCGTGACCGCACTCGGGATGATGTTGACACCAAGCCAGACAAGCAGAAACGCGTATTCAGGCTTCCCGATCCTGATCAAGCAGATGACCAGACCTCCGCAGAAGAGCAGAAAGGTGATGGGCTCGAAAACAGGCCTGCCGGCCAGGTTGTACCGCCACTCTGGGTCCCCTCGCAGGCCGAACATACCCAGCACGCTTAGCACATCTCTCAAGATGGGACCAGGATCGCCAGCCAACAGGAGACTGATATGATCGCCCAGATCGCGTGCTCGCGCTGTGGAAGTTGCGGGGTGAGTGTAGAGATGATAACCCATGGGCAGAAGGATGATGACGCTGATCACAAGAGCAAGGAGGATACCCCGCCACCGCTGGGCAAGCAGGGTTCTGTGAAAGGGCAGAAGATAGAGCAAGGTGAAGAGCACGATGGTCACCGGCACCAGGAAACCGGAGGTATACGTGTAGAAGCTTGCTCCTAGAGAGACCCCAGCCAGGGCAAACCAAACGATCTTGCCCCGCTTCAGGCCCAGCCAGAAGAGATAGAAGCTAGCCAAGGCCATCAACAAAAGTGTGATCGGCCGCAGCGCTACGCGGCTGTCAAAGATGTGCCAGAAGGAGATCGCCAGGCCCACTGTGGTCAGGAGTGCCACGCGGCGCCCGAAGAGCTCCTTGGTCAGCGCATAGCTGAGCACAACGCTGAGGATGCCACACACCAGGGAGACGAAGCGTAGTGCGAAGAAGTTGTGCCCGAACAGGGAGATGGACAGGGCAGCGAGGTAGGGGAACAGAGCCTCCTCACCACCATTGGGGTCAAAGAAGACGGGCCACCCGCCATCGAGGACGTCCAGGGCGAAATTGGCCTTGAAAATCTCGTCGTGCTGCAGACCTGGGGGGGCAGCCTCGAAGAGAAAAGTCCTGAAGAAGGTGGCTGCCAGCACAATGACGACTACGATGGCGATTTCCCACATGGGGGGAGATCCAGGGGCTGCCGCGAGACCCCTGATTCGCTTCAAGATGTTTCCTCCTCGATGCCCGTCAGCCGCATAGACTCATTATAGCCGTCTGCCAAGTGTGGTGCAATGCAACACGACCACTGGCTGAATGGTTGTGTACCAGGCACCAGGAAGGCCGGGCGATCAGTCTCACGTGGGACGACTCGAGACCGTTGTAGGCCTAGCACGTGCCAAGAGCTGGACTGCGATAGTGACCACGCATCAGGGGCCAACGAGGAGAGGGGAGGCCTCCAGGAGAATCCTGTCCCCCATCTCCCTCCCCTCAGCATCTAAGACGGAAAGGCGTGCCATCGTCGCTAGGTTGTACATGCCAGTCTCGATGAGGTATTCGCCAGGAGGGGTGTCCCCCTGCACCGGAATCTCGTACTCGTCGATCACGTACTCGCCGGCGATCCAGCTGCTGGTTGGCAAGGACCCATTGCCAGGGATGCTATCCTTCTGACCCCAGATGCGATCCCCATCGTCGATGAGATGGTTGAAGACCGTATAGGATGTGTCCATCTCTGATAGCG
>CAZNMJ010000037.1:0-18649 GCA_964573815.1 uncultured Anaerolineales bacterium | reverse complement strand
CTGACTCGCCTGCCGTCGAGGCGGCCCCGCAGAGTGTTGGCGATGGCCTCCGGCTGCTCGTGTACTTCCTTGAGGTAAAAGTGTGGATACCCCCCCTTCTCCGCCGACTCCAGATTCCAGGTGATTTGCAGCGGATCACGCTGCATCTCCTGTCCCTCGAGAGAGCGTATGGTCACGCCCTCGGGCGTTAGCACCACGACCTCACCGTCGTCCACCACCATGGCCCTTCGCGTGTGCCGCATGATGGCCGGTATGTCGGAGGCCAGGTAATTCTCCCCTTGCCCCAGGCCGACTATCAGCGGCGAGAAGAGGCGGGCACCCACCAACACCTGAGGCTCATCCCGACAGAAAGCGGCGATGGCATATGCTCCCCTCACCTTCTTCAAGCCGCGCCTGACAGCTTCCGGCAGAAGTGGAGCTTCGTGCCCGTCTTGCGCCAGCCTGTCGCACTCCTCCTCGAAGAGATGAGCCAGCACCTCCGTGTCCGTCTCAGAGACGAAGTCATGGCCCCGAGCCACCAATCCCTCCCGCAGCGACGAATAGTTCTCAATGATACCATTGTGAACCAAGACTATGCGTCGCCGGCAGTCAGGGTGTGGATGGGCATTCACTTCGTTGGGCAGTCCATGAGTTGCCCAGCGGGTGTGGCCGAGACCGAGGAACCCCACGGGCCCTCCGTCGTGCAGCGCCTCGAGCAGCTTCCGGAGTTTCCCCTCGGTCTTCTCGATCTCGATCTCGCCCGAGGGGTTCAACACAGCAATGCCCGCCGAGTCATACCCTCGATACTCCAAGCGTTGCAGTCCATCCAGCAAGATGGGGGTGGCGAATCGGGGACCCACGTAGCCTACTATGCCGCACACTTTCCTTCACCTCCCCCTGTTCACTTGATGCCCATCTTCTTGGTCGGCACCACCTCAGGCAGCATGAACTCCACTGACTGGTCGGCCGTCACGCCTCGCTCGTCAGCCAGAGTCAGGAGTAATGCATGGCCAATGGCGAGATGCGCCGCCTGGATCTTACTCGAGGAGGGGCCCTCCGGCTTGGCGTTGCTCTTGATCACATGGTCGGCTGCTTGACCAAGGGGCGTGTCCACGTTCTCGGTGATGGCAACGGTGATCGCGCCCCGCTTCCGGGCTCGCTCCAGGGCATCGTACACAAAACCAGTGCCACCGCTGGCCGAGATTCCGAGCATCACATCCCCATCATTGACGGCCATGGTCATGTACTTTGACAAGCCCATCTCCTCCTCGCCAGCGCCCTTGGCGAAGCTTACGGGTTGCATATCGCCCAAGTTGTTGGTGAAGACCATGATGGGGACGCCGGTCTCCAGCCCCTGTCCCGCCATCTCCATCGCCACCAAGGCGCTCGCTCCTGCCCCGGTGACGAGGATCTTGTTCCCGGCCTCGATACGACTGCGCATAACGTCAACGACGGTCTCTATGCTGGCTACCGCAGTCTCCAGGGTGGCCAAGATGCCCTCAGCGTCCTGACGCAGGATGCGCGCAATCTTCTCCTGGGCAGATTCACACCCAGAAAGGTCCACGCTCACCATCAGCGGCTTGTTCACATCGATGAGCTGGCCGACCGTGTCGATCAGGACGTAGTCCTCGTACTCATAGGCCGTGAATTCGAGCGTGGTGCCCGGTAGATTACCTATGGCCAGGTCCAAGCCGGTGAGGTTGCTGATGAGGCTGGTCTTGCCGCTATTGAAGACCCCCAGCACGGCGATGCGGTCCTTCGGGGCAAAGGTCTCGGAAAAGTGTGCCCTTATCTCATCTATCCCTTCCATAGTCACCATGGACGCGGGGATAAGATTCAAGCCCAGTTCCTGTTCCACCTTGGCGAGCCTGGCACCGTCTACCAGATCCATCTTGTTGGCCACGGTGAAAAAAGGGATCCCCACCTCCTCCACGGCTTCTAAGAAGACCTTCATGGTGTTCACCTGCGGATCTACCATGTTGACCATGAGGATCGCCCCCTGGGGGTCGAAGGCCTCGAACGGAGTGGAGATCTTCTTCAACACTCTCTTGGTATGCACTTGTGTCCCTCCTGTCATGAAGTGCCCCAGCCCAATCTTCGGGAAAGGCTTGGGGATTGGGTTTGCTCGCACAGGCGTTATGGGTGAGCAACGGCTCTGATATTGCCACTGGACCCCTTTTGTCCCCACGGTCACCCGCAGGTTTTGGCAGAGTCCTTCGCCTCAGGAGGGGAAGACCAGGGACGTAGCCATCCCTTTGGGGGGCATCCGCCGATTCTTCGATTTTCCCGTTCCTCCGCCAGCTGGCGCTGGCGAACACAACGGTTAGCCCCGCCTCGCGTTGGGGAACCCCCACCTCGTCAACTGGAAACCTCCAGCCCAGGCGCTATCCTCCCCTTTGTGAAGCTCATCCTCCCTACATGGACCACACCTCCTTCCCTACTGCCTGCTCTATTGTAGCACCCCGCGCACGGTCTCGCAAGTCTACTCCTTGGTTTCAAAATAGCTCAACATCTCAGCCAAGGAACTAGTCACGCGCACAGGGGCCATTAAATACGATTCTATGTCCGCCGCGGTCCTATGGTCCAGGGTCACTTCTCCCTTGGCGTCGAACATCGCCCGTGGCAAGAGCACATCATCTCCCAGATCCCCATTCTGGAGCACAGCTAGGACTTCGTCACCGGTCAGCAACCCTGAAACCGTCACCATCGATCCAAAGAAGGTGTTCTCCACCGGGACTAGCGTTATGTCAAGCCCACTCAACTCCCCCAACTCCTGAAGAATCCGGTGCAGAATCGGCGCTACCAAGGTCCCGCAGACTGCAACTCCCCGCCCTATGATGGCTCCCAAGCCCTCCCGCTTGACATCAGCCCAATCGTCCAGAAGCTGCCTCACCAGCCCAATGCCATTCTCTAATTGAGGGAAGCCATCGTATTCCGTGGTCGGGGGGACTGGGATGCCGACGCGCAGGTACAGTTCGTCTGAGAGGTAGACGAGGGCCACGCCCAGGCGCCGGCGGTTCTCCGCCTGTCGCGGCATGATCCGCTCCATGACGGCCCGCTCCTCCTCAGCGGTGAGAAGGCGTAGGCCACCCGTGTGATACTTGGTCAGTCCCACAGGCACCACCCCGATGGAGCGCACCGCAGGATAGAGTGAGGTCAGATCATCCAGCGTCTGTTCCAGTTGCGCACCGTCGTTGAGACCCGGGAGCAGAACTATCTGAGTATGCATCTCGATGCCCAGCTCGCCCAGGCGGCGCAGTTGTTGTCGGACGTCAGGCAGGCGAGGATTCCTGAATATGCGACGCCTCAATTCAAGATCGGTGGCATGGACGGAGATGTATAGCGGGCTGAGCCGCTGCTCAGCGACCCGCTCCCAGTCCTCGTCCGTCCAGTTGGAGAGCGTGATGAAGTTCCCATGCAAGAAGGAGTATCGATAGTCGTCATCTTTTATGTAAAGAGACCGCCTCATGCCTGATGGCATCTGATCAACGAAACAAAAAGCGCAACGGTTGTTACACCGGCGTATATCATCGAAGACGTCCTCTGTGAATTGAAGGCCGAACTCCTCACCGTACCTGCGCTGGACGTGAAAAGCGAGCCTTTGGCCAGCTCGCTCGATCTCCAGTTCCAACTCCTCGTCGGCGGTATAGAAATGATAATCGATCACATCGCGGAGGAGGTGCCCGTTGATGGAAACCAGCCGGTCTCCTGGCTCAAGGCCCGCCCTTTCCGCCAGGCTGCCCTGCTCCACACGGGCTACTCGTCCCCCCGTACCTCCGTTGTTCAGCCGCTTACGTCCCCCTTACTAAAGACGGTGCGACGCCCCTTCACCCCTCTGTGCACCGCTCTGGGATAGGTGCCGTCATATGGGCGCAAGTACTCCTCTGTGGCAGCCGATAAGTCGCTATAGTAGCCACGGTATTCTGGCGGCAGCAGGGCCGCCAGACGATACATCATCTCATCCGTCATCTGGGTCAACTGCTCCCTGGTCAGTCTGCCCTCCGCCGGTTCGAAGATGAACGGCTTGCCCATGACCATCTTGACCTTCGTCCGACGAAGCCTCCGCAGCTGCTCCCAGAACTTCTCCTGTCCCCAGATGGCAACGGGAACGATAGCTGCGCCAGCCCTTATGGCGACGTAGGTCAAACCGTCCTTGCCCCTCTGCAAAGTGTTTGTCTTGCTTCTCGTGCCTTCCGGCGCTGCCATGAGCACCTTGCCCTCCTTGAGGACCCTCAAAGCCGCTCGCAAGGCCGTTCGGTCCACTTCACCTCGCCGCACGGGGAAGGTCCCGTAGAGCTTAAACAGGACAGCCAGAGGCAGGAAGTCGTAGTTCTCCACCTTCGACATGCCCACCGCCTCCCGGTCTATGTATGCGGCGGCGATGACGGTATCTACCGAGATCATGTGGTTCTGAGTGGTTATCACGGGTCCTTCTGCAGGAATATTCTCCACGCCCTCCACTTCGTGGTCCAGAAGGAGAAACATCAGGAACCTGAGAACCAGGTTGGCAAAGCGCTGCACGTACTTCCTCATTGCGGCCTCCTGAGGGGACACGGCTCCAATCCCGATGGGGAACCTGCCTCTTCGACTAGTCTCTCTACCAGGTCTAACACCTCGTCTATGGATAAGTTATCGGTATCTACTCGAATGGCGTCCTCTGCAGCCCGCAATGGCGCCACCGCCCTGCTGCTGTCGATCCTGTCCCGGCGTTTCATGTCGCGCAGGATCTCTGCGTGATCCGCCTCCTCTCCTCGCTCCAGCAGTTCGAGATACCGCCGCCTTGCCCTCTCCTCCGGAGAAGCGTCCAGGAATATCTTCAGGTCGGCGTCAGGCATGACCACGGTGCCGATATCCCGCCCGAGCATCACCACGCCCCCCTGCTCGGCGATGCGACGTTGCTGCTCGGTCAGCACCTGGCGGACTCCTGGATACGCTGACACAGGTGACACGTTCTTGTCTACCTCGGGCCGCCTGATGTCCCAGGTAACGTCATCCCCATCGACAAGGACGGTATACTGTCGCCCGTCGTCCACAGTCGGCCTGGTGATGGACATCTCTATGGACCGCGCCAGAGCTGTGACACCCTCTTCATCAGCGCTGTCCACACCCTGCTCCAGAGCCCCCCAGGTGACGGCGCGGTACATGGCGCCCGTATCCAGTAACAGGTAGCCCAAGCGCTCGGCAAGAAGGCCACCTATGGTGCTCTTTCCCGCGGCGGCAGGGCCGTCAATGGCTATGGTCGATGGTCTTGACACTTGACTCTCTCACAGCGGAAAAGGAGCCGGCCCTCCTGTCCAACAGGCTCCTGCCCCTGCCGCCAAAGAAACCAAAGAATGCTCTCTATGCATTGTACCGGAGCAGCGAGACCATGACAACTATCCGATGATTCTGCGCCTCGTCCATTCGAACGGGTCAATGGCAATGCCACCCACCCTCAGCTCCCAGTGCAGGTGAGTGCCTGTCGACAGTCCGGTGGAGCCCATGTAGCCGACGAGCTGGCCCCGGGAGACTAACTCCCCATCCTGTGCGACCAGGTCAGACATGTGGTTATAGCAGCTATAGACTCCGAGGCCATGGTCGACGATCACCGAGCCCCCTCTCACCTGCAGAAACTCGGCGAGAACCACTGCCCCATCAGCGGCAGCGAACACCGGATCTCCATCTTCACCATCCAGGTCAGCACCGGCGTGATAACCGGGCCCTGTGTCATATTGCCTACGAGCACCGTACGCGGAGGTGACCACCGGAGCCTGAACCGGGTATCCGAAGACACCTTGCCAGAGCTTGTCTAGCCCGAACTGGGCGTAGATCGCCTCCAGACGCTTCCGCTCGGTTATTATGATCGCCGGATCCAGGAGGAACTCCCGGTCGCTGGGGATATCTATGATCTCCGCGGGAAACTCACCGTATGTGACAGTCACCGTGTCGGTCGCTCGAACCACTTCGCCTAGCTCACTCCTGGCCTCCACCGCGAGATATTGCGGGCCCAAAGCGCTCCACGAAGGAAAGCCCGCCAGAGCCCAGTAAGTTCCATCCAGTTGCACGAACTCCAACGGCCGATCAGCCAACGTGCCCGTCAGGGTCACCTCACGATTGGCTCGAATCCGAATCACCACCGTGCCTCCCTGTGGCGGCTGGGACGGGTACGAAAGCAGTGCGACACTCAACGGCTCAGGGGTGGGTGTCGGCGTAGGTGTAGGGGTTGGGGTGGAAGTCGGAGTGGGAGTGGGAGTGTAGGTGGACGTGGGAGTGGGAGTGTACAGGATCGCCGCCAAGGGTTGCGGCAGGGGAGCGAGAAACAGGGATAGTCCAACACCGACACCGGCCAGCGCCAGAAGCAACAGGATGACGATGGCTAGGTACTTATGCCTCATCAGTGAGTTCCGGCTCCTCCAACTTCGGCAGCTCCCCCAGATTTGCCAGTCCAAAGTATTGCAGGAATTCGAATGTGGTCCCGTACACAATAGGACGGCCGACTGTGTCCAGGCGATCCACCGCTTCGATCAGTCCTCGCGCCACGAGGTTCTTCAGGACGCCCTGACAGTTCACTCCCCGAATGTCCTCTATCTCGGGCCTCGTGATGGGCTGCTGATAGGCGACTATGGCCAGGGTCTCCAGCGCCGCAGCGGACAGAGCGCCCGAATGCTGAAGACCCAAGAAGCGCTCGACGAAGGGGGCCATATCGGGCGCAGTCACCATCTGCACCTTCTCCCCCTCGAACTGCACCCGCAGGCCCCGGGCAAGATAGTCATCAGCCAGCGAACGCGCCGCCTTCTTCACCAGGGATCGCTTGACCTGCAGAGTGTCTGCCAGTTGGGCGATACTCACAGGCTCATCGGCCACGAAGAGTATGCTTTCCAAGATAGCCTTGGCTTCCTCAAGATCCATCTAGTCCGCCTTTGACACTGCTGGGTGGCCCAGCTATAATCGCTCAGGACTCACACAGGGGACTGGTGGGCAATCACATGCACTTACACAAGCTACATCCAGGGTTGACCATCTTCGTCGCGCTGGCCCTCCTAACCCTCGCCTGCCTACCCTGTCAAGGCTCCTCCCAAGTGATACCGACGCCCATCAGAACTGTGCCTGTCTCCACCGAGGAAGCGGAGAAGCTGATCTCGATCCTAGGCCACGAACTGCCCCTGGACGATGAAGGCTGCTTCTTTCTGACCGTCACTGAGGAAGAGCTAACCTCCTATGTGGCGCTGAATATGCAAGAGAGCATCGTTGATCCCCAGATCCTCCTCACCGGCGGTAAGATACATCTCCACGGAACCCTGGTCAACCCCATCGACGCCCCCATCACAGCTGTCGTCTCGGTCCAGGCAGAGAGCGGCCAGGTCGAGCTAACCGTTGAGACAGTAGCCCTGGACGGCTTCCCCATCCCCGAAACCTTCATACAAGCCTTCGCGCTGCAGATAGAGGCTTCCATCACTCTTGCACAAAGACACGAAAACGTGGAGGTCAATGAGGTCGATATCATAGAAGGCGAGCTCATCGTCAGGGGCTGCGCCACTTCCTGAATGGCCCCTCAGGCGATCTCAGGATAGGGGGCGTGCTTGATGTTCACCTTGATCTTGCGCAGGCTCAACCCCATCCGCCCCTCGACGACCTCCCTCGCCACCTCGCACACTTCTTCCGTCTTCAAAGGGACATCTATGTCGGGAGTCGTTTCCACACTGAGCTCCACGTCGATCGACTTTCTCCGAGGCTTCACCTTCGGAGAGACGCTGACTACGTCGGGTAGTTGATCGACACGATACTCCAAACGCTGCTCGATAGACTCCACAGCCAGCTCCACATCCCCCCCGCTGATCCTCTCCAACTTCACCCTCTTGCGAGCCGGCCTCCTGAGCTCCAAATACAGTACCAGGCCACACACGATGAAAAAAATAATGCCCGCCAGCACCATGACCACGCGGAGGAGGACATTCAAACCTGACCACAGCACCGACAGAGATTGCTGTAGGAAGGCGATCATCGCATCTGGAAAGATCAGAAAAGCAGGGACAACTATCATCAGCACCACAAAGAGCAGAACTGTCATAGCCCGGTTGAAAGCGTTCATCATCTCTCCTCCATCAGCTTGGCACCGGTCAATGTCACACCCCTCGACTCATAGTGGGTCAGTGCTCACTCCCCCAGTAGCGACCCGACGAACTCCCTTTGTCCACGTGCGAAGTCTTGGATAGTCATAGCTCGCCTGCCCGCCAACTGTACCTCGTCGAGGAAAAGCGCACCCTGGCCGGTGGCCACCGCCACACCGTCCGGTAGCTCTAGGACGCGACCAGGTTCCTCGGAGCCCCTCCACTCGACGTCCGGGCGGGCGCGCAGCACCTTGAGCAAGCTCCCCTCCCACGATGTGCGTGCGCCGGGCCGGGGGTTGTAAGCGCGCACTCGATGCCACAGTTCAAGGGCAGCCAGAGTCCAATCTATCACCGCCTCGTCCTTGGAGATGAGTTTGGTGTACGTGGCCTCAGAGTCGTCCTGAGGGAGGGCGTCGATGCGCCCATCCAACCAGCGAGATAGAGTGTCCACGAGCAGCTCAGCCCCCAGAGTGGCCAGTCTGTCTTCTAGTGAGCCTGTGGTGTCCTCTGAGCGGATCTCTGTGGCCTTCTGCGCCAGGATGGGACCGGTATCCATGCCCTCATCCATCAACATGATGGTCACCCCGGTCTCCTCCTCGCCGGCCAGCAACGCTCCGGCGATGGGCGAAGCCCCACGATACTTGGGCAGCAACGAAGGATGCACGTTGATCACGCCAGCGGGGGCGATGTCGAGGACTTCAGAGCGCAGTATCTGACCGTAAGCGGCAACCACTATCGCCCTTGGTGCTAGCTCTCGCAATTCGCCTACGACTTCCTCGTCACGGAGAGTCTCCGGCTGCAAGACTGGCAGCCCCAGTGCGACGGCCGCCTTCTTCACCGGCGGAGCAGTGGGCTTCCGCCCCCGGCTGGCAGGTCTATCGGGCTGCGTGACCACGGCCACGACGTCGTACTGCTCTGCCACGGCTTTCAGTGAGGGCACGGCGAACTGGGGCGTGCCCATGAATATCAGCCTCTGTACCATCGCTCACCTCGCGATAATGGAATTCTAGCACACCTAGGTACTCAGTTCAAAACTTGACTTCCGGCGAGCACGTGCTAGAATAGTGCTGGCCTGTTCAATATTCGCTTTTGTGGGGCGTGCACCTGCCCAGGATATCTCAAAGACAAGGGAGGAGCGAGGCGCTCAACTTCCTCGCTCTTTTCATCACCGCCTCAGCGACTCGGGAGGCTTCCCCTTGAAGACGAGCAAGGCAAAGTGGCAACTGCATCCCTCAGCGCCCGACTCCCATCTGGCGAAATTCCCTCATCTGCCCCAACTGCTAGTGCAGTGCCTCTACAATCGCGGCGTGGTCAGTCCCGATGAAGTGCAGCGCTTCCTCGCTGGCGAGTACGATGAGGGAAGCCCCTTCCAGATCAGTGGCGTAGCTGAGGCAGTGACCAGGATCCGGCGGGCTATCCGCGGGGATGAGCTGATCGCCGTGTATGGGGATTTCGACGCCGATGGGGTCACCGCCACCGTCCTCCTCACCACCACGCTCTCGGCGCTGGGCGCGAGCATCGTGCCCTACATCCCCCATCGTGTGGATGAAGGATACGGGCTCAACGAGAACGCTATCCGCAATCTGGCCAAGCGAGGCGTCAGCCTCGTCGTGACGGTGGACTGCGGCACCAGGGCTCTCGCCGAGATAGACGCCGCCAACAGACTGGGAGTGGACGTCATCGTCACCGATCACCATTCAATGGGCGGGCAGCTTCCGGCGGCGGTCGCTGTAGTCAACACCAAGCGCATGGACTGCCAGTATCCATTCAAGGGCCTCTCAGGCGTGGGCATAGCCTACAAGCTCGCCCGGGCCCTGCTGTTGGTCGATGAGCAGACGCCGCTGGGAGGGCAAGAGCCTCGTCTCCAAGTTGAATCTCTCCTCGATCTTGTGGCTCTGGGCACAGTCGCTGACCTCTCCCCTCTCTCCGGAGAGAACCGCAGCTTGGTCAAGCGAGGTCTGGCCCAGCTGAATCAGCCCCAGCGCCCAGGGCTCGTGGCCCTGATGGAAGAGACCGGTGTCGAACCGGGTGCCGTCACCGGGTCCACCATCGGGTATGTCCTGGGACCCCGCCTCAACGCCGCTGGACGCATGGATGACGCCATGTTGAGCTATCAACTGCTTACCGCTGCCAGCCCTGCGCCAGCTCGCGAACTGGCGAAGTTGCTGGAGCGGAAGAACCAGGATCGGCGGGGGATGATGCTCGCAGCTGTGGAAGACGCGCGTGTGCAGGTCATCCATCAACTGGATGAACTCCTGCTGTTCGTCACGGGAGACGATTACCACCAAGGAGTCATTGGCTTGGCCGCCCAACGGTTGTGTGACGAATTCTACCGTCCCGTCGTAGTGGTCAAGACTGGCGAAGAAGAAAGCGTGGCCTCCGCTCGGAGCATTGACCAGCTTGACATTTCGACAGCCTTAGATGAGTGTGCGCCACTACTGTCGAGGTACGGAGGTCACAGCAGAGCAGCCGGGTTCACCGTTGGCAACGAGAATCTTCGGGCCCTCAGGGAGAAGCTTCAGCACCTGGCGGCCGAATGTCTCACAGGAGTCGAGCTGCTCCCCACCCTGCACATAGACGCGGAGATACCTCTGGCGAGCTTGAAGACTGAGGATTTCTCCGTCCCCGAGCAGCTGGAACCCCTCGGCAGAGGAAACCCTGAACCCCTCTTGCTCAGCACGGGCGTCGAGGTCCGGGACAGCCGAGTAGTAGGTGAGAACCATCTGAAGCTCACCTTGACCGACGGGCGCGTGGTCTGGGACGGCATCGCCTTCGGGATGAGTGATCGAACTGCGGACCTGGCGCCACGCATCGATGTCGTGTATTCACCCCAGGTGCGTGAGTGGCGTGACGAGGAGCAGCTACAGCTAAGGATCGAGGATTTCAGGCCCGCATCCTGAGCTGACGGCCTTGAGTTGCCCGGACGTAGATTTCACAATCCGAAGCAAGAGGAATGGCAGATGCACCGCGAATATCCACCAACGCCTATCCCGTCCGTAGGCGTGATACTGTTCAAGGGCGACCAGGTTCTTCTGGCCTTGCGCGGACAGGAACCCAGCAAAGGGAAATGGAGCATCCCCGGTGGCGTCGTAGAGCTCGGTGAGACCATCCGCGAGGCGGCTTGCCGGGAGGTACTCGAAGAGTGCGGCGTAGAAATTCAGGTCGGAGATGTGGTAGATGTGCTGGACTCCATACTCCTAGATCAGGAGGGACGAGTCCAGTATCACTACGTGCTCGTAGACTTGATGGCCACTTATGTCAAAGGAGAGCTCCGAGTGGGCTCCGACATCGAGGACGCCCGCTGGGTCAGGGAGGATCAGGTGGCGAGCGTTGACATGACCGCACGGACGCCCCTCGTTATCCGCAAGGCCTTTCGCAAGCGGAACCTTGATTTTGGCGAGCAAAGAAGCTAACATTTGAGCCAGACAGAACGCAACCCGCAGCTCTCGACGCCGGGCGGCTTTCTGCAAACGACATTCCGATCTGATCCCTGGAGGACCCGATCATGCTGATAACCAACGGGAAGCTGGTAGCCTTCGGAGAGGCAAATCAGTTCATCGAGGATGGAGCCATCCTCATCGATGGAGACGAGATAGCCGCCATTGGACCTACCTCTGACCTGGTCGCGCGGTATCCCGAGGAGGAGATACTCGACGCGCAGGGCAGACTGATCATGCCTGGCTTCATATGCGCCCATACCCACTTCTACGGCGCCTTCGCGCGAGGCATGGCCCTCAAGACCGAGGCGCCCGCCAATTTCCCCCAGATCCTCGAGTACCTGTGGTGGCGACTGGACAAGGCCTTGAAGCTGGACGACGTCCGGCACAGCGCGCTCGTGTGCCTGGTGGACGCCATCCGAAACGGCACCACCACTCTCATCGACCATCATGCCAGCCCAAACGCAGTCACTGGGTCCCTCGACGTCATTGCCGAAGCGGTGACGCAGGCCGGGCTTCGAGCCTGCCTTTGCTATGAAGTCTCCGACCGTGACGGCGAGGAGACGATGCTCCAAGGCATAAGGGAGAACGAGAGGTTCATCAAGCAGGCAAGTGGGCCTTATCTGGCAGGCACCTTCGGCCTACACGCCTCCCTGACCCTCTCCGACGAGACGCTGAAGCGAGCGGTGGAGGTCGCCGCCGAGCTGGACGTAGGTTTCCACATCCACGTGGCCGAGGACAAGGCTGACGTAGCCGACAGCTTGAAGAAGTCGGGCCTGCGGGTGGTGGAAAGGCTGGAGCAGGCGGGCATTCTGGGGCCCAAGACCATCGCCGCCCATGCGGTCCACATCGACGCCTTCGAAATGGACATCCTGCGCGAGACGGGCACCAAGGTCGCTCACAATCCGCGCTCCAATATGAATAATGCCGTCGGTGTGGCTGACGTGCTGGGGATATTGCGGCGGCGCATCGATGTGGGTCTGGGTAACGACGGTTTCTCCAACAACATGTTCAGCGAGATGAAGACCGCCTATCTGTTGCACAAGCTGGCCCAGGAAGACCCGCGGGTCATGGGGGCCGATCAGGTCCTTGACTTAGCGGTGAAAAACAATGCACGCATCGCCGGACTCTTCTTCTCCAAGTCTCTGGGCGAGCTATCGGTCGGCGCCCACGCTGACATCATCCTCCTCGAGTATGTACCGACCACGCCCCTGAACGCCGGCAATCTGCCGTGGCACCTCATCTTCGGCATGGACGGTGGTCAGGTGAGCACAACGATCGTCGGGGGCAAAGTCCTGATGAAAGACCGCGAGTTGCTGACCCTCGACGAAGATGCCATTACCGCTCGCTCCCGCGACTCGGCCGGGAAACTGTGGGCACGAATGTGATCGGAAATCAGGAGACATGACATGGAGAATGACAGCTCCAAACCGACGTTGAGGAACCGCCTTCGCGCCCTTTGGAAGCGTCTCGACACACCCATCAAGATCGGGTTGCTGTTCGCTCTCATCGCAGGCCTTATGGCGCTCGTGGGATGGGTTGCACGCCCCACCTACACCTCGCGCTCGCTCCTGTCCCTGTCCCTGGCTATCGTCATCTCAGCAGGAGCCTGGGGACTGGTGAGTTGGGCCATTGCTGCGGCGGCCGTCGAGGTCAGCAGAGGGGAGGAGTGAAGGACATGGCAGATCTGCAAGTCGAGGTATGCGGTATTAAGTTCAAGAATCCAGTCTTGCCCGCTGCAGGCCCCCCTACCTGGAACGGCGAAGCCATGGTGGCCTGCGCCGAGGGAGGGGCAGGAGGGATCGTAGCCAAAACCATCTCCACTACCGCTGCCGTGGTCCCAGAGCCTTGTATGGCGGAGATTGGCAAAGGATCCATGCTGAACACCGAACTCTGGTCGGAGTTGCCGCCGGAGCAGTTCTTGGAACAGGAGTATGAAAAGGCCAAGGAGACCGGGCTTCCCCTCATCATCAGCATGGGCTACACCGCCGACGAGATAGCCGAGTTGGCTCCCAGGGTCAAACCCTTCGCCGACGCCGTGGAACTCTCCACCCATTACATCGGGGAGGACCCGCGCCCGATGATCGAGGCCATTAACGCAGCGAAGGACGCGGTGGATGTCCCCGTCATCGTGAAGCTCAGCCCCCTGGGAAGGGAGATGAAGGCCGCGGCCCAGGCAGCTCAAGATGCCGGTGCCGACGGCATAGCCGCCATCAACTCCTACGGCCCGTGCCTAGGTATAGACATCGAGACGGGACTACCTCTCATGGGCAGCGAAGAGGGCTATGGCTGGCTCTCCGGCCAGGCCATCAGGCCCCTGGCTCTGCGGTCTGTCTTCGACATCGCCCGCACCGTGGACCTGCCCATCTTCGGCGTGGGCGGCGTCTCCCGCGGCACCGATGCCATCGAGATGTTGATGGTCGGTGCCTCAGCCGTACAGGTCTGCACGGCGGCCATCCTGCGCGGTCCCACTGTGTTCGGCAAGATCGTCCGCGAGATGGACGAGTGGCTGGACGATCACGGCTACGAGTCAATCAACGACGTGAAAGGGCTGACCATCCGCAAGCTGGAGGAGCGCGCCTACCGCACCACGCATCTGCCGCCCACGTTGTACGTGGACCTCTGCACGGGCTGCCAGTTGTGCGAGACGAGCTGTGTCTACCACGCCATCGTCGTTGAGGACAAGAAGGCACAGCTAGACGAAGCTCTGTGCCAGGGTTGCGGGCTGTGCGTCACCCGCTGTCCCGTACGGGCCCTGGAGATGCCGTGAGGTGGTAGCCGTAGGACAGGTTGGCAACCTGTCCCACCACGAGTCAGTCGGGCCCCGCGAGGCATGGCCGACTATTCGTCACTCCTGTGGTAAACTCCGTCGCTGCTGCTAAACAGCACCTATCTGAACCAACGACAATGCGTCTGAGCAAGGCCCTGGAAGTCAATCGAGGCGACGTCGTCTCCCTGGTCGGCGCAGGCGGAAAGACCACCGCCATGTTTCGCCTGGCCGGCGAACTGACGTCGAATGGATGGAAGGTAATTACCACCACCACTACCATGATCTGGCGACACCAGGCGAGCGAGCACACCATTCTGGAGCCTGAAGGGGCAATCCTGCTGGAGAAGGCACGGGCTGCGCTGAAGAAACACAGTCACATCACTCTGGTCTCGGGATTGAGTGAAGTTGAAGGCAAGCTGGTGGGCGTGGAACCGTCTCTCGTCGACGGCTTGGCGGCTCTCATGGAGGTCGATGCGGTGATCGTCGAGGCCGACGGCGCCAAGGGACGATCCTTGAAGGCCCCAGCCGCTCACGAACCCGGGATCCCGTCCAGCACTACCATCCTCATACCCATGGCCGCCATCGACGCTTTGGGGCAACCGCTGGATGAGAAGACCGCACATCGCCCAGAGTTGGTGGCCAGGCTGGCCAATCTGGGGCAGAGCGAGGTCATCACACCGGAGGCCGTATGCTGCGTATTGCTCCACCCCGAAGGCGGCATGAAAGGCGCGCCCGCACGGGCTAGGATCGCCCCGCTCATCAACAAGGTGACGGCAGCCAGTTTGCAGCC
Organism: uncultured Anaerolineales bacterium; assembly: GCA_964573815.1. Taxonomy (GTDB): domain Bacteria; phylum Chloroflexota; class Anaerolineae; order UBA7937; family B3-Chlor; genus CAYGAW01. The sequence continues at coordinate 3,586 of CAZNMJ010000037.1, read as the reverse complement.
TGCCCGCGACATCGCTCGTCTCCTCCTGGAGGAAGTACGAGTGAGCCGCGTCCTGCTGGGCTCTGTGATGGAGGAGGATCCCATAATCGAAACCTGGGAGCGAATGGCCGCCGTCGTCCTGGCCGCTGGCGAGTCGCGGCGTTTTGGCTCCCCCAAGCAACTCCTCCCGTGGGGAGAGACCACGCTGCTGGAACACGTCGTGGACGTGGCCCTCGGGTCATCAGTGGATAAGACCATCGTGGTCCTGGGCCATCGCCCGGAGGAGATCGGCGGTCCGCTTCACGACAGACCGGTCGAGTTGGTGATCAACGAGGAGTGGGAAGGCGGCCTGAGTAGCTCTGTCAGGGCAGGACTGCAGGCCCTACCCGCCAGCTACGAGGCTTGCCTGTTCTTGCTGGCCGACCAGCCCAACGTCACACCTGCCCTGATCGACAAGCTACTGAACAGCTATCGCCGCACCCTGGCCCCCATCGTGGCGCCCACCCATGTAGGGCGGCGCGGCAACCCCGTCCTCTTCGCTCGCAGCTTGTTCCCGGAGCTTCTGGAGATGGAAGGAGACCAAGGGGGACGGGGTGTGATCCTCCAACATCAAGGAAAGATGGAACTGGTGGAAGTGGACGAAGAGGACATCTTCCTCGATATCGACACCATTGACGATTACCAGGGGGCGAGCTAGGCTATGACCCGCGTCGTTTTGGTGCGCCACGGCGAGACGGAATGGAACCGGGTGGAGAGATTTCGTGGGCGAACGGATATCGAACTGAACGAGACAGGTCACCGCCAGGCCCGGGCCGTTGCCCAGAGGCTGTCCAGCTGGCAAATGGAGGCCATCTACTCCAGCCCCCTCAAGCGAGCACTACAGACTGCCCAACCCATCGCTCAGGCCTGCGGCCTCGAGGTACAGCCGTTGGACGGAATAATCGACATCGAGTACGGTGACTGTGCCGGGCTATCTCCCCAGGAGTTCTCCACCAGACACCCGGATCTCTTCGAGACGTGGCGCGATGCCCCCCAGGAGGTCCGGTTTCCCCGTGGCGAAAGTCTGGACGACGTGCGACGAAGGGCATGGCGAGGCATGGATGAGGTCTGCTCGACGCACGCGCATGGGACAGTGATCTTGGTGTCGCACGTCGTGGTCAATCGTGTGCTGATCTGCGCAGCGCTCGGAGTGGGCAACTACTCGTTCTGGAAGATCGGCCAGGACAACGCCGCCATCAGTATCATCGAGGCTGAGCAAGCAGGGTATCGCCTCCTTCTACTGAACGATACCTGCCACCTGGAATCGTTGTCAGAGAGACGCATTTGAGCCCAGTGTACGTTACGAGGATCTTATGCAAGATTTGGATCTGGACAGGCTGAGTTCCATCAAGGCCTTCATCATCGACATGGACGGTGTGCTCTACACCGGGCAGCAGCGCCTGCCTGGAGCACGGAAGTTCCTCACCTCCCTGCAGGACGAGGGCATCCCCTTCATCCTGGCCACCAACAACTCCACCCTCACCCCCCAACAGTACGTGGCCAAGCTGGCGGGCATGGGCATCGAGGTCACGGAAGATCGCATCCTCACGTCAGGTCAGGCCACGGCGCTATATCTCTCCCAGGTGGCACCACCGGATGCCGGGGTCTATGCCATAGGTGAGGAAGGACTGATCTCTCCCCTGAAGGAGAAAGGCTTCGGGCATGCCGACGACGAAGTGGACTACGTGGTGGTGGGCCTGGATCGCCAGCTCACCTACGAGAAGCTGGAGACCGCCACCCTGGCTATCAGGGCTGGAGCGACCTTCATCGGTGCCAATCCCGATACGACCCTCCCTACTGAGCAGGGCCTGGTCCCTGGGACCGGGGCCACCCTTGCTGCTCTGGAGGCGGCCACCGGCGTGTCGCCCCTGATCATCGGTAAGCCCGGGCCGATCCTCCTGCGGCTGGCGATGGAGAAGATGGCACTCACATCAGAGCGAACGGCCATCATCGGCGACCGCCTGGAGACCGACATCCTTGGCGGAAAAGGGGCTGGCCTTACTGCCATCCTGGTGCTGAGTGGCATCAGCGACCGCGCGGAACTCGCCACCTCGCCCTATCAGCCCGACTTCGTCTTCGATAGGATCGGCGACTTCCATGAGGCCTGGCGACCGCTGAAGGGGACCTAATCAGAGGTATGCCGCTAGCCTGCCGAGTCCCTGCGGCTCGGTCCCACCTGGCCAGTGGAGGCTAGCGCGTCGGCGCGAGCGTAGGACAGGTTGCCAACCTGTCCTACAGTCTACGTGTCACAGGATACATACTCTGAGGCGGGAGTACAGACGACCAGGGTGTCAGCAATGCTCGGAAGCCAGCTGTGCCACCACATAGCATCGGAGACCCTCAGGGAACGGTGATTAGAGCGTAGGACAAGTTGGCAACTTGTCCTACTATTTACGCGTCCCAGGCCTCGCCGGTGAACTGCCACGGGTTGGGCACCCCGTTACCCGCCAGCGGCACCCCGAACGGATCATAGGCGTACCTGGTCGCTATCTGGCCTGTGCTATCCAGCAGGCCTGCCCTGAGCCCAGTCGAGGGGTGACGCACGCTCCCCAGCCCGTCGTGCACGTAGTAGTACCGCTCGGCTCCTGCCAGTTGCTCGGCGATGATGTCCAGCCCGTACACGTAGATGGCATGGGTGTCGCTGATGACCGCGAGCAACGCTTCCGCCAGGTCGAGCACCTGGTCATTCGTCCTTCGTCCTGGCGGCCCTCACCCCGCTTGCACGGCGATGTCATACCGCGTCCCAGGGCCTGCCGAGGCCTCAAACCAGTCCTCCACTAGAATGTAGAGCGTCCCGTCTTGAGGCGCCGTCCATTCCAGGCGCGAGGCCCAGATCTCATCGCCGCCGTCGTCATCCCACGCCAGTTCGTTCCCCGCTCCGTCGTGCAGATAGACGACCGTATCTGCATCAGGTCCCAGATTGAAGGTCTCGATGACGTAGGTCACCCCCACTTGCCCCTCGAAGTACATCCAGTCCCGGTCTCCCGCCACGTGCCGGTTGTGGGTCTGCCTCTCGCCCACCTCTATCGGCTTGGCCCGAGCACGGGTACCGTCGGGTTCGTATTGGTCTATCCGGAAACCCTCCGCCAACCTCAGAGAGACGTCGTATCTGGTGCCAGGACCCTCCTCGCGTTCGGAGAAGCTCCTGATCTTGACGTACATGCTGCCGCCCTCCGTGGCCACCCACCACAGTCGCGAAGCGAGGAACTCGTCGCCTCCGTCATCATCGGAGGCGAGTTCGTTGCCCTCCTCATCGTACAGCTCAACGACGGTGTCCACCTCGCCTCCCAGATTGGAGGTCTCTATCACGTAGGCCCTGCCCTCCTCGGCCTCGAAGAACAGCCAGTCGCGATCACCCTCGACGTGGAGGTTGTGAGCCTGGCTCTCTCCCAGGCCGATGGGCCTGGCGTCGGCCCTGGCGTCGTCAGGTTCCCAACTATCGGGAGCGACAGGTTCTCGCGGAGTGAGCGTTGGCGGCAAGAGCGGCGTGCTGAGCGGTATGACCCTCGTGTTGGTGGGGGTCGGAGGCTCCGGCGTCACGGTCGCAGACGGAGAGGGCAGAATGCTC
>CAZNMJ010000036.1:0-18836 GCA_964573815.1 uncultured Anaerolineales bacterium | reverse complement strand
GTCGGCGCCCTGCGCCGTTGTGACTCGTGTCAGGCCCACATCTCAGAGCCCACAGGAGTAGACCGACGCTGCAAGCATGAGCGGGATCTCTCACACTCTCCACCAGCCCGTCCATCTCTTGTGGTGTTCCAATGCGCACGGGCAAACGAAGGACCTCGCGAGCAAACTCCTTGATCCCGGCCAACTCTGCTGTCCCGCCACACAGCACTACTCCCGCTGGGAGGAGGCCGTCGTAGCCTGAACGCTTTATTTCCCGCCGTACGAGTTCAAGGATCTCCTCTGACCGAACTCCGATTATCTCCGCTAATCGATGGCGGGACACCGAGCGATGCGAATTGTCCCCGAAGGATGTCGCATCGATGGATTCTTCCGGCTCCACGGTGTCCGCCACGGCGTGGCCGTATTTCGTCTTGAGAGTCTCGGCCACCGTGAAAGGCGTGCGCAATCCTACCGCCACGTCGTGCGTCAAGTGATTGCCTCCGACAGGCAGAACGACTGTGTGCCACACGCTGCCGTCAATGAATATCGCGATGTCCGTGGTACCACCCCCTATGTCGACCACGGCCACACCAAGTTCTTTCTCGGCGGTGGTCAGCGCCGCCTCACCTGCGGCGACGGCCTGCAATATGAGATCCATGACACGAACGCCAGCGCCCTGTACGCAGTGGACCAGATTATGAATCGAGGCAGACGCTCCTGTGACTATGTGTGCTTCCACTTCCAGACGAAAGCCTCGCAGTCCGACAGGATTGCGCACCCCATCATACCCATCGATGGTATAGCCGCGAGGGATGGCGTGCAGGAGTCGACGATTGTGTGGTATGGCTATGGCGCGCGCTGCGTCCAGAGCGCGGTCTACGTCCTCCTGCACGATGGTGCGCTCGCCCCGAGAGATAGCGGCAATCCCTTTGCTGTTGAGTCCAGAGATATGAGCACCAGATATGCCGACGTAGGCGCTATCTATTTCGTAGCCAGAGATTTGCTCCGCCTTCTCCACGGACTTGGCGATGGCTTGTGTTGCCTGCTCGATGTCGAGGACTACGCCCTTGCGCAAGCCTCGTGAAGGGGCGACCCCTATTCCGACAATGCGGAGCTGAGCCTCTTCATTGAGCTCCCCCACCAGTGTGCACACTTTCGTGGTGCCCACGTCTATGGCAACTATGGTCTCTTCCACGTTGTCCTCCCCCCGCATCTTCATGCGGCCAATGGCCTACGGTTCCGCATTCGCTCCTTCGGCCAACCGGTAGTGAGGGCTGTCCGGGAACCGGAGGTCTATGAACTCTACGGCTGCCCCCTGACTCTCCAGTCTCTCCACTAGCGCCCTCATGATAGCCACCTTGACTTCTGCGCCTTCACTGCCTCCGAGATGTATGCGCCAGCCCTGCTCGTTCTCGAGGCTGAGTCCGTACTGCTGCGAGTAGCCGAATTCCGTGAACCCGGGGAGCAGGGCTTGGTATCTCTCCGCTGCGGCTATGATGTCCAGGTCTAGATGCTCGCCTAGCTGACGAGGCGTGGAGTCGAGATCCCTGATGACGACCGAAGGTTCTCCTTCCGTGGGAAGGGACACAACTGTGCCTTCGTCGTCCACGCCGTAGCGCTCCTGCCCAGTCTGCCAGACAACTAGTGCCTGACGCTCTCGCACGTTGACCATCATCCGGTTCGGGAGGCTGAGTTGCACTTCTGCTTCCCTTATGTCGGGAAGTCTGGAGATGGCCTCTTCAAGCTCCTGCGGGTCCATGAAGAAGATGCTGAATCCCTCCATGTTGGTCTGCCTCATGATCTCGTCTGCCGACACCAAGGTGCTGCCCAGGACTGTAGCTTCGTAGACGTAGAATGAATCAGACACGAAGAAGTAAGTCAGCAGCGAAAGCAGCACCAAGGCCAACAGCAGGCTGGCAAGCTTCGGGCCCATCGTCACTCTCGTTCGGCCGGCAGGCCGCATCGGCAGCTTCTCTCGCGCTACTTCCAATTCGTAATTCCGTCCGAGGCGCATTTGCGAGCGACGCCGCCTCGTCTTCGTTCTCCTTGCCCGGAGCAGCGATGCCACGCTAGTATCTACCCCCCGCATTCTCTATGCCTGTGCCCATTCGCCGACCAGTTCTATCTCCAATTCCAACTCCACATCGTGAAGTTGGTGCACCTTTTCCTTGACCAGCTCGATCAGTTGGAGCACATCGGTGGCCGCAGCGGATCTCAAGTTTACGACGTAGTTGGCATGTTTGGGCGAGACTTGAGCGTCACCGACCCTTCTACCTTTCAGCCCTGCCTGTTCTATCAACTGGGCCGCGGAGAGCCCAGGTGGATTCTTGAACGCGGAACCGGCGCTCGGTTCGTGAGGCTGGGCAGCGCGCCGGAGGACATCATACTGAGCCACACGATCACTCAGATGCTGGGGTGATTCCGGTGAGAGAAGCAGGTCCGCGGATAGAATCACTTCAGCCCCAGACTGCTGCTCCCTGAACCGACTCGTACGGTAGCTAAGCCTGAGTTGCTCGGCCGCGAGCTCTTGCACCGCGCCGAGTTGGTCCAAGATCGTGACTCTGCGTACCACGTCGGCGATTGTTCCATTGTAGGCTCCTGCATTGTTGACAACGGCACCTCCTATGGTGCCCGGGATACCTACGGCCCATTCGAGTCCCTGTGATCCGCTTGCGGCGCTCTTGCGCGCCAGAAGTGCTAGCGGTGCGCCGGCTTCAGCGTGCAGGATCTGCGATTTCGAGTCCAGTGCAAAGTCCTGGCATCGATTCTCGATGACCAGACCTCTGAAGCCCTCGTCCGCCACGAGAAGGTTGGTGCCCCTGCCGATGACGAGACAAGGTCGATTCAGCTCCCGCGCGAGCTTCACCCATCCACACAACTGCTCCCGGTTCTTGACCACGGCGAAGTAGTCCGCTGGTCCGCCAATCCGATAGGAGGTGTGCCTGCTGAGCGGCTCATTGCGTAGCAGTCCGGCCTCTAGCCCTCTCTCCCGAGCTACAACGTAGAGCTCATTCTCGGCCATTAGTTCACCTTCTCCCTGCGGTGAAGGCTGGCCAGCACTTCCTCACCGACGCGCCATACGTCGCCGGCGCCCATGGTTATTAGCACGTCACCGCGTTCCAACTTCGTGGTGACCCAGGCGCTGGCTTCGGACAGGTCGGCGATGTGAATCGCCTGTGGATGAGTCATCATTCCCACCAGATCCGTCGCGCCGATGCTCAGGTTGTTCTGTTCTCGAGCGGCATAGATCGCTGTCACGACTACTCCGTCGGCATCCTCGAACGCGGTCGCGAACTCCGCGAGTAGGGTTTTGGTCCGGCTGTAGGTATGGGGCTGGAACACGACCCATATGGTGCGGCCGTCGTATCTTTGGCGTGCGCCGGCGAGGGTAGCCTTGATCTCACTGGGATGATGAGCATAATCGTCCACGACTGTTATCCCGTCAACCTCACCTTTGACCTGGAAGCGGCGCTCCACTCCCTGGAAGTCCCTCAGTGTGTCGCGGGCGCAATCCGGATCCAGCCGAAGATAGTCGGCCATACCTATGGCTGCCATGGCGTTGGACACATTGTGGACGCCGGGGATGCTGAGCTGGAAACTGCCTTTCTCTTCACCATCCGCTATCACGTGGAAGTCATTCCCACCCAGAGCGTTGTCTTGGAGGTCTGCGGCTTTCCAGTCGACGTCCTCGCCCAGACCATAGGTGCTTACCTTCACTCCTCCCAAGCGATCAACGACCTCCCTCACTAGAGGGTCATCTCCGTTGGCCATTAGAAAGCCACCTGCGGGCAGCTTCGAAAGAAAGGCTTGGAAGGCCTCTGACATGTCATCCAAGTCCGCGAAGCAGTCGGGGTGATCCATCTCAATACTTGTTACTACAGCTGCCTGGGGGCTGAGGGCCAGGAACGTGCGATCATATTCATCTGCCTCGAGCACGAGGTGCTGGCCCTTGCCTGCCTTGGCATTGGTACCTAGTTCGGGCACGATGCCGCCGACGATGATGGTCGGGTCCAGGTTGGCGTTCTCCAGAACAAGACCTATCATGGCGGTGGTGGTGGTCTTGCCGTGGGTTCCGGCCACCGCGATGCTATATCGGTTTCTCATCAGCCAGGCTAGCATCTGCCCCCTCTTCACCACCGGTGTGTGCCTCTTCCTGGCCTCTACCACCTCGGTGTTATCTGCGGGTACAGCGGAGGAGGCCACCACGAGAGATGCTCCTCCGAGGTTCTCCTCCGCATGCCCTTCGTATACAGTGGCACCCAGCTTCACCAACTCCCGGGTGATGCGGGAGAGTTGGAGATCCGATCCAGAGACACTGTACCCGCTCTGCAAGAGTATGCGGGCGATCGCGCTGAGGCCAATGCCGCCGATGCCCACAAAATGCACGCGGTCGCGTGGTCTCAATGTCCAGTCCGGTTTTTCACTCCCGTGTCCCGCGCCCGGGGTCATTATCTCAGAACCCTCATCACGATCATGAACGGTACCAGGAAGAGCAAGTATGGCTCCAGCAGAGGGACAGGTATCAGCGGCACGAGATAGGTCTGAGCGAGGTCCGTTAGTGGCGGCTGGAAAAGCCCCAGGACCTGGATCGGGTAGTTGAAGACATGCAGGTAATACCACATCGTGCCCGCAATCAAGTATCCGTTGAGCAGTCCGCCAATGACATTGAGCGTGATACCTAGGGGTCCCCTCGGCGGCGTACCAGAGAACGCTAGAGTGTCCCCGTGATAGGATATGACAACGACTAGTATGAAAATCAGTATATAGAACAGGGATTGGATTAGATCGCTATAGTGGCCTTCCAAGATGATGCTACCGCTGGCATAGCTTGACATGTACGCATCGACCACTCGCAGTATGGACTCCCCTCCTCTCGTCAGCAGCAGCAAGGCAGCCAAGATCGTCGTCGTTACGCCCAACTCCTTTGGGTACCCTCGGACGACACCCACTACGGCAAAAACGGCAATGAGCACGGCCCACAGAATCTCGAGCGGTCCCACCTGTGGCCTCCTTCGGCCAGATCTCCTTTTCTATCCTTCGACGTTCCCTACTGCTGTGGTTCCGTCGGTCGCATGAGACGCACCGCCACGCTGACAAACGCCACAAGAAACGTCAGCAGAACTGCCGCAGTACTCACATGAGGCACGCTGAGCGATCCAGAGAAGCTCTGCACGCCCGCCGGGAACTCGCTCCCTGCGGCTGACGTCGCGACCGGAAGCGGAATCTGCTGCCGATAGGGAAGCATGGGCAGCAACAGGTAGCTCAGCGTGAAGCCGTTGGCAATACCGATTACTGCGCCCATAAGTGTCTGAACTACCGAAGCTGGCTTCCTGCCGAAACGCATGACGAACAGAAATGCAACCAGTACCGTCAGCACGAAGATCGTGAGAAGGAGCAGGTGTGCTTGCTCTGGGCTACTCGGATCCACGAGAACTACCGTCGTGACATCCGCCCCTTGCGCGCAAGCGGCTGAGTCGGCCTCTCCAGAACATGAGGTGACGAATCGGAGACCCCTGTATGCCGCGTTGACGAGGCCTACCAAGGCATCCCCCTTTGCGCGCAATAGAGCCCAGGTGGACACGATGGGCACGAACGCCATCAATTGTCCTTTCCACCCACGTTTAAGTCCAAGGGCGGTGGATGCGGTCAGTGCCGCAACGAGCACGATCAGGAACTGGAGCATGGCAGGTTCGAAATGCATATTCATTCGGTTCTCCATGAACAGATCAGTTCGGGTGCGCTATGTCCTTCAGTAGTCCAGCGATGCGTCGGGCAGCGTCGGGCCGCGCCAGGCGACGGGCGCCATCGCCGAGTCCATCCAGCTTCCGTTGATCCGCGAACAGGTCGCCGACAGTCCTTAGCAGGATCCCTTCTTTCAAATCGCCATCATCTATCCTGACAGCAGCTCCATTCTGGACCATGTAGTCCGCGTTCAACTCCTGATGCTTTCCTGCATAGGGATAGGGGATCAGGATGCTGGGCAGCCCTACCGCTGGGAACTCCGCAGTCGTCGCGGCGCCAGCACGAGCGACCACCAGATCTGCGGCTGCTAGGGCAACGATCATTTCGTCGTGCAGATAAGCGCACACGGTGTACTTCTCAGCCAGAGCGCGAGGTAGCTCGTCCCTCCGTGCCTGGAGCCAAGGCGCATCCGTATCTCCGCCGATGTGCACCACCTGACAGATCTGCAGCAGTTCTTCCAGAGCATCGCTCACTGCCGAGTTGATGCTGTGCGCACCCTGGCTACCTCCAAAGACCAGGAGCGTTTTCTCGCTCTCGTCCAGACGGAGTCTGCGCCTGGCAGATGCCTTGTCAGTCTTGAAGAGTTCTTCCCTGACCGGATAGCCAGTGACCACAGCCTTGCCAGGCGCGAAGTAGTTCTTGGACTTCGGAAACGAGACAGCTATGGCGGTTGCGAATCGGGTCAGGAAGCGTATCGCCAGTCCCGGCGTCAAATCTGGCAAGTACACGAGGGTTGGTACGTCCCTCATCCAGGCGGCGACAATGGGCGGGGCGCACACGTATCCTCCGGTAGCCAGCACCGCCTGTGGCGAGAATCGGTCTATGACCCTCAAGGATTGGGCCGTACCGCGAGCCAGTCGAATGATTCTGGGCAGCAGCGTCCAGGGCGAGGAACCCTTCAAGCTAGCCGTGCTTATGCCTTGAAAGGGCCAGCCTGCTCTTGTGGCTAGGTCAGCCTCGATTCCTGACGCGCTCCCCACGTAACAGACCTCCGTCGGAGACGTGTTCTCGCTAGTCAACTGTTGCAGGACGGCCAGTATGGGGTAGACGTGTCCGCCCGTCCCTCCCCCGGATACCAAGAGGCGCATCGTGCTCCTGTGTCTTCTCTCCAGTGCCCCGGGAAACACTCAATAAGACGCCCACGCCCATCATCGAGATCACGAGTGATGAACCCCCCAGGCTGATGAAAGGCAAGGGAAGACCAGTGAACGGTAGAGTGTCCGTCACTACAGCTATGTTGATCAATGCCTGGAACGTCAGCCAGATGGTTATGCCTGACGCCAATATGAAACCGAAGGAATCCTCTGCTCTGAACGCGATCTTGAAGCCTCGATAGGCTAAGGCTGCGAAGAGACCTAGTACGACAAGGCATCCTATTAGTCCTAGCTCCTCGCCCAAGACCGCGAATATGGCGTCGCTCTCAGACGCAGGGAGGAGCCCTTTCTGCTGACCTGAGCCGAGCCCAACTCCTGTGATTCCTCCTGAACCCAGAGTCACGAGCGTGTGCATGACCTGGTATGTGTCCTGAGCCAACCCCGCGCTGAAAGGGCTCTGCAGAGCGCTGAAGGGGTCCTGGGAGAACGCGACAAGCCTGTCCCACGCGTACTCGTAGTTGGCGATGATCAGTAGAAGCGTGCTGCCTCCTACTACGGAACTGATTGCCAACTGGATTAAGTCGGCCCCAGCGATGAAGAACATGCTTCCGGCGGTAGCCACAATGAGGATAGTAGTGCCGAAGTCAGGCTCGAGAATGATCAAGCCTGCGATTATGCCGATAAGAACGGCAAAGGGAACCAGTCCGTATGTGACCTGTCTGAGCTTCTCTCCTTTGGAGGAGAGCCAGTGCGCTATGTACAAGACCATGGCCAGCTTGCAGATCTCGCTAGGTTGGATGGAGTCTCCGAGGATCCTGCGTCTGGCACCGTGCACTGCTGGACCCGCGAGGAGAACGTAGACCAGAAGAGCCAAGGTCAGCAACATGAAGATAACGGAGAACTTCTGCCATTTGTGATACTCGACTCTCATCAGAAGAAGCATGATGTCAAGCCCCATAGCAGCCCAAACCGCCTGCCTGACGAGATAGTAGGTGGGCTGCCCGGAACGGGTGTAGCCCAACGCGAAAGTAGAGCTGTAGACCATGATCAGGCCGATGAGAACAAGTGCAACAACTATGAGCAGCAGTATGTAGTCGGGTCTGTCGCGTCCCTCTAGTAGGTTTCTTCGCATCTCAACTCCACGTGGCAGCTTGACGTCATTGCTTGAAGCCTCTCAGCTCACGGACCAAGGCCTTGAAGTGATCCCCTCTCTCAGCAAAGTCCCGGTACAAGTCAAAGCTGGTGAAAGCGGGTGATAGTAGAACCACGTCGCCCGCTTCACTTATCCGACGGGCGGTCTGGACGGCCTGGGCCAGATCCGAGGAACGGAAGATGGGCAAATCTATCTCCCCCTTGTCTCGGAGGACATCAGCTACTGCTTCTTCTAGTACAGGTGCTGCTTGGCCGAAGAGGATCAGGGATTTTGCCTTCTCTACAATGAGTTCGGCCAGCTCCCCAAGAGGCAAATGTTTCTCACGTCCGCCCGCCAAGAGAATGATGGGCTCTGAGAAGGAGTTCAGCGCAGCGACCGCCCGCTGTGGGGATGTGGCTATGGAATCGTCATAGTAGCGGACCCCGTCAACCTCTCCCACCAACTCCAGGCGATGCTCCACCCCCGCGAATGAAGTGACGCCAGTACGCATCGCTTCAGTGTGTGCCCCAGCTGCCACGGCGATGGCACAAGCGGCCAAGGCGTTCTCTACGTTGTGCGAACCCGGCAACTGCAATTCAGAGGTATGACAGATGCTCCACTCGTCGCCGTGTAACCGAACGATGATTTGCTCTTGGTCCAAGCAAGCGCCTGCACTAACCTGATGCTGTCGGCTGAAGAGTAGTACTTGTCCTCGACACTCCTTGAGGAGCTGGCGCGTCAACGGTTGATCAGCGTTGAGGACCGCGTAGTCGTCCTCGTTCTGAAACCGGACAATGTTCGTCTTTGCGTTGACATAATCGACCATCGACTGGTGTCTATCAAGATGGTCCGGCGAGAGGTTCAGGATAGCGGCGATATGCGGGCTTTGGTCCAGAACTTCAAGCTGGAAGCTGGATAGCTCCATGACCACTTTGTCGAGGGGTTGGATGTCCTCCACAATCCCTATCAAAGGGCAGCCGATGTTCCCGCCCACGAAGGTTCGGTATCCCGCTGCGCGCATGATCTCGCCTACCAGGCTGGTGGTTGTCGTCTTCCCGCTACTGCCAGTGACGCCGATGATCGGTGCTCGGCAGAAGCTGAAGAAGAGCTTCGTCTCACTGCTGAGGGCCACTCCTCGCCGTTGAGCCTGCAGAAGGATGGGGATGTCCCGTGGCACACCAGGGCTGACAAAGATGATGTCGGTATGCAGCAACTCGTCGGGATGGCCTCCCAACACATAGCGGATGGGCAATGCCTTGAGTTCTTCTATCCTGTCCCTCAGTGCTTCTTCGCTCTTCATGTCACTGACGGTGACCTTTGCCCCATGCTGACTCAGGAACTTGGCCAAAGCGGTTCCTTCCCGTCCCAGTCCGATAATCGCTACTCTTTGGTTCGCATAGGCCATGTTGCAACCGGAAGTGCTAGAGTAGAGCCAGAGCTATGCCCAGCATGGCCGCCAACACGCTGACGAGCCAGAATCGCTGCACTACGTGTACCTCAGACCACCCCAGCAACTCGAAGTGATGGTGCAGGGGTGTCATCTTGAAGATTCGCTTTCCCCCGGTCAGTTTGAAGTACCACACCTGCAATATCATAGATAGGGTCTCTGCGACGAACACGATGCCCACTATCGGAAGCAGCAGCCATTGCCCGGTCATCATGGCCACCACACCCAGCGCCCCTCCCAAGGCCAGAGACCCAGTATCGCCCATGAACATCTGTGCGGGATAGGCGTTGTACCAGAGGAAGGCCATCGTCGCACCCGTCATGGTGAAGCAGAAGGCAACCAGGTAGAGCTGGCCTTGCAGCAGGGCGATCACACCATAGGCCGCGAAGGCGATGGCTGATGTGCTCCCAGCTAAGCCATCCAACCCGTCTGTCAGATTGACGGCATTGGCGGTGGCCACAATAACGAATATCGAAGCGGGTATATACCATAAGCCCAGCGAGAACTTGGTGGGTATGGAGGGCAGCGCAAAGCTCTCCAGTCGGAAAACGAAGTAGAGTACGGCCGTCGCTCCCACGGCTATGAGAACGAGCCATGCCATCTTGTACCGTGCTTTCAACCCTCTTTTTTCCCCCGCAGGGTCTCGTGCTCTTCTGAGCCCCGCCCAATCATCGATCGCTCCAACGATGGCACATGCCACCACGGTGCCGAGTGGCAGCAACATCGATTCATGACCAATCAGATTGAAGAGAGCAGTCATGATGATAACCGGTACCACAATCGTGATCCCCCCCATGGTGGGCGTTCCGAGCTTCATTTGATGGGACGTCGGGCCGTCGATCCTAATCTGCTCGCCGATGCCATGTGCTTTCAGATATTTGAGCAGGAAGTAGCCGAAGGGCAGGGCCACGAAGCATGTGGCAACTCCCAGAGTCAGGGCAAAGACCATTACTTCTCTCCGAGTTCGGCGACGATGTCCTCCATGTGCGTGCCTCGTGATCCTTTGACCAGGATCAGGTCACCTTCAGCCACAAGGTCCCCTAGGACTCTGATAGCCTCCTCGTTGTCCTCGGCGAAGAAGACGTCATCCTCCTGCATCCCTATGGCAATCGCTTCGCGGCCGATCGTGGCGCCGAGGGCACCTACCGTGACGAGCTTATCCGCCACCTCTGCCACTCGACGCCCAACTTTTCGATGTCCATCTTCCTCGTAGGAGCCCAACTCCAGCATGTCTCCCAGCACAGCGATCCTGCGCCCCTCTAGCTCAGCCAGCAGATTCAAAGCTGCAAGGCTGGAGGTCGGGCTAGCGTTGTAGCTATCATCGATGATGGTCGAGCCTCTCATTCCACGGGTGGCTATCAGGCGCAGCTGCACGGCTATGTCCCGTAGGCCGGCCACGATCTGACCCCACGGTTGTCCCTCTGTCACGCCCACGGCGGCGGCAGCCAGCGCCGTATGGACGCTGTGGCGCCCCAGCAACGGGATCTTGACGTACAGTGTTTCGGGACCGTAGTTCATGCGAAAGCGGACGCCATCCAGCCCCCTGCTCTCGATGTGACTGGCTCGCAGATCGCAGTCAGGGCTCAGGCCGTAGTAGAGCACCTGGGCATCGGTCAAGGATGCCATGGCCTTCACCTGAGGGTCGTCGCCGTTCAGAATCGCGGTCCCATCTGGGGGCAAAGCCTGGATGAGTTCAGCCTTGGCCTGCGCGATGGCTTCCAAAGTCCCCATGCGCTCGAGGTGGGAATAGCTCACATTGGTGACCACTCCGGTCTGGGGAAGAGCTATCTCAGCAAGCTCAGCGATCTCGCCGAGGGCATACATGCCCAACTCCAAGACCACTTTGGTGTGATTGTCTTCCAGTTCGAGCAGTGTCAGTGGTAAGCCTATCTCGTTGTTCAGGTTTTCCTCGCTCTTGAGCGTGGGAAAGCTCTTGGCGAGCACCGAGTATATGGCCTCTTTGGTAGTTGTCTTGCCAATACTACCTGTGACACCCACCACTCGAACCTCGAACTGTCTGCGGTGATAAGCTGCCACGTCTTGGAGAGCCTTCAACGAATCCTCAACTAAGAGGCAAAGAGATGGCAGGAACGGAGACGGTGGCGAGGGCAGAGGGCTTCGGGTCATGTCTATGATGGGTTGAACACCGTCGATTGTCCTCTCCACAATCGCCAAGGACGCTCCCCGTTGAAAGGCGTCTTGGACATAGTTGTGCCCGTCATCCTTCTCGCCCCGGAGAGCTACGAATACGCTGCCCGTGGAGGCTTCCCGCGAGTCGATGACCACATCTGGAAAGCGAACACCTGCCGCTTCCGGGTCGGCTATCTCCTCTCCAGTTATCGCTCGCCAGATTGCTCCCAATGTGAGCATGTATTCTCCTCGTCTCGCCGCCCTAGGTGCTCGCCATCCTCACGTCGTCAGGCGGTATGCCCAGATAGACGAACAGCCTGTCCGCAATTCGCCTGAACACAGGGACTGCCACCACGGTGCCCCACGGGGACTCCCGAGGTCTGTCCATCTTGACCAGGATGATGAACTGAGGATCGTCAGCTGGGGCATAAGCCACGAATGCGCCTATTGTGTCCACGGGATGATACCCTCCGGTCACAGGGATCTGCGCCGTGCCAGTCTTGCCCGCTATGGCATAGCCTGGTATGGAGAGATTCTCCTTGCCCGCCAGCGTATCCACTAGCATCTCCGTTAGTTCCCGTGCCACCCAGGGAGAAATGACTTGCTGACCTCCTTCCGGGTGGAACTCTGTGATGATCTGGCCATCTTGTTCGATGCGTTCCACGACATGTGGTCTGGGAAGTACGCCGTCATTGGCCACGGCCGCAACGGCGGTGATCATCTGTATTGGTGTGACGGCTATCCCTTGACCGAAAGCGTTGGTGCCCAGATCACCCTCTCGCCAGCTGCCGTCTCCGGGTACCCTCATGATACCCGGCGACTCGTAAGGCAGATCTATCCCTGTCGTTTGTCCGAAGCCGAAACGCTTCACGTAGTCGTAGAATCTCTCGGCACCCAAGTTTGTGGTGAGAGTGGCTGCCCCCACATTCAGGGAGTATTTCAGCAACTCAGTCATGCTCACTACCCCGTAGGCGTCCCGGTCCCAGTTCACGATGAGATGGCCGCCCACGTATATCCGACCCTCATCGTAGTAGGTGGTGTATCGCCCAACGATGCCGGCATCAAGTGCTGCTGCCATCGTGACCACCTTGAAGACTGAGCCCGGTTCATAGTTCTCGCTCACGGCTGGATTGATGAAAAGCTCCTTGTCAATCTGCCGGCCAAGGTCAGGGTTCGGATCGTAGCAGGGATAGCTGGCCATGGCCAGAATAGCTCCGGTGCGAGGATCCATGACGATGACGGTTCCTCTCTCCGCCCCGAATTCGCTGAGACCTCGTCGCAGTTCCTCCTCCACCAGTCCCTGTATTGTGCGGTCCACCGTAAGCACGATCTGCCGGCCGTCTTGAGGCAAAATGACATTCTTGGAACCGATCCCGATGCTCAGGTTGGGAGAATCGCCTGTGCCTCCCCAAGAGCCCCTGAGGCCCCGCAACTCTCCGTTGTAGAACTCTTCGACTCCGTAGAAGGCATCGTAGTCGACCTCATGGTCGTACGTTACAAAGCCGAGAAGGTGGCAAGCCATCTCCTGTTCTGGGTATGTGCGCTTCCTGGCTGGGCTAATGCCAATAGCCCCGGTGCCCCATTGGTCCCTGATCGCCTCCACACCCTTGGCCACCTCGAGTGGCGCATTCCAGACCAAGGACACTGAAGGTTCGTTTGTCTGTGACAGCGATGCCACGAGCGCGCTTTCATCTATGCCGAGGACTGGAGCCAGGTCAGCGGCCAGCCCCTCGGGATCATGGATGTCTCTCGGTGTGGCGAAGATCTCGAATTCATACTCATCCATAGCCAGTACGAAGCCGTGCCGATCCAAAATGGTTCCACGCTGGGCAGGTATCGGCACGTCCACCAACTGCCACCGCTCTCCGAACTCCTTCAGGTCCTTGTGACGCACTACTTGCCAGTAGAACAGCCTTCCCGTCAAGATCAGGACGCCCACGACTGTGCCCAGCCACAGGACAATGAGTCGTCTTCTCGATCCGCGCTCTGGCCCGTCAGATTCCATCATCAAGCTGACATGGCCTCCAATCCACGCCTCCAAGGGCACCAGTAGACACTCTGCTGCGAGACATGCCAGTGCCCCTCACCGACGTGAGGCCGCTGGTTCAATGCCGCACATCCATCCAAGTTTCAAACTGGAGCATCAGTTCCTCCCACCACACCACCTCGTGCGAACCCAGTTCGTTCTGGCTGGCGTCTTTTGTAGTGGCAGACAGAGAGAACCCGTGATCCAAGTCCTCCACAGGAAGATTGTGCATCGTGAGGTATTGCACGGCGTCGGTTTCCACAAACCCCAGTTCTGCGGCCCTCCCTTTGACATTGGGCAAGGCCTCCATCGCACATATGCGCTTGCGCAGCAGGGCGTTCTCCTGTCGCCACCGCTCTCTCTCCCTGGTGAGGTGCACGATCTCCATACCCGCCGCCGCTGTGTGACTCGCCTGGTTCAGATAGAAAGAGCCTACCAGACTGCCCAGCACAAGGAGTAGAACGAAGAGGCCCATAGTCTTCCCAGTGAAGCGCCAAACAGGCCGTCCATCGACGTCACTTCTGATCCGAATCCTGGGAAGATATACAGGTTCCCTTTTCATGGCAGTGGGCTCCTTGACTAGAGACGAGCGGCCACTCTTAGCTTGGCACTCCGAGACCGAGGGTTGTCCTCGATCTCCTCCGAAGACGGGCGAAGAGGCTTCTTGGTCACAATCTGCAGAGTGCGACGGTGGTCGCAAACGCAGACCGGCACCTCGGGCGGGCAGATGCAATCTCTGGACTCTTGGGTCATGAACGCTTTCACCAGGCGATCCTCCAAGGAATGGAAGGTGACCACCGCCATCCGCCCCCCTGTGGCCAGGACGTCCAGTATCTGCGGCAAGACGTCGGACAGAGCTTCCAGCTCTTTGTTCACAGCGATGCGCAGTGCCAGAAAGGTGCGCGTCGCCGGATGCAGTCTTCGCCGCCGCCCCGCCGCTCGAGCCACCAGGCTTGCCAATTCCGTGGTCGTCCGAATAGGTCGGTTCCGCACAATGGTCCGAGCTATCCCCTTGGCCTTAGGTTCCTCTCCGTATTTGGCCAGTATCTCAGCCAAATCCGACTCCTTGAGTTCGTTGACCAGATGGCTTGCCGTCATATTCCCGTCGCGGTTCATCCGCATGTCCAGGGGGCCTTCCTTCTGGAAGGAGAACCCCCGCTCCTCCTGCTCCAGTTGCACGGACGACACACCAAGGTCCAACACTACGCCACGCGCAGGAGTGTAACCCCGCCGTGAAGCGGTCTCCTGCAATCGAGAGAAATTCGCATGGACTAGCTCGAAGCGCCCCTCGTACAACTTGAGTTGCTGCCGCGCCAGTTCAATCGCTGCGGCATCAACGTCAATGCCCAGCAATCTGCCATCCGGTGCGGATCTCTCCAGGATCCCCCTTGCATGTCCGCCAGTTCCGATGGTACAGTCTATATATGTCGCGCCTGGCTCGATCTCAAGGCCATCCAGTACCTCTCGCAGAAGGACAGGCTTATGGATCCGCGTACCGATCATCATAGTATTCCCAGCTCGGCAAGGCCTTCGGCGATGATCTCGATCTTCTCCTCCATGTCTTCCTCAGCCTGACGCCATCGTTCGGGGTTCCATATTTCCATGTGCTTGTCGAGGCAAACGATGACCGTCTCGCCATCAAGGTTTGCATATGTACGCAGGTTGTTCGGCAGAAGGACGCGGCCCTGTTTGTCCGGGGCGCACTCACTGGCCCCCCCAAAGAAGAAGCGATTGAAGATGCGGGCGTCTTTCCGGGTAAAGGGCAGGCTGGTGATGTCGTTGGCGAGGTTCTCCCACGCGTCCACAGGGAAAACCAGGAGACAGCGTTCCACTCCGCGCGTGATTACCACACCCTTTGCGAGGTCTGCCCTGTACTTGGCCGGGAGTGTCAGCCTTCCCTTACTATCAATGTTGTGTACGTATTCGCCAAGGAACATTTGTGCTACTCTGCCCCACTTTGGCTTGTTTGCTGGGCTATTATCGGCCGAGTTGTCCCACGTCGGCCCACGTTTTCCCACAATTATACACCAAAACTCACCGCTTGGCAATAGCCAAAGGTGCCATCCCCACGGTCCGAGGGTAAATTTAAGGTTTGGGAGGGCAGAGTTGCGTGCCATTATCAGGCGGGGAGGCACGCTCCGCCGAGACCCTTGACCGGCCCGCTTGACTAAGCTATAATGCTTGAAGACGGCAGCGCACTGAACCCGGCGTGGGGGCTTCCTCTTTTTCGCAGACCACATCCAGAGGCTGACAATGGCATCGGAGTCACAGGTTGAGCGGCTGCTCACGGAGGGGATAGCGGCGGTCAAGGCCGGAAGGTCGCGGGACGCGCTTGAGCTGCTGTCCCAGGTGGTTGCCCTAGAGCCTGAGAACGAAAAGGCGTGGCTGTGGATGAGCGCTGTGCTGCCTGACGAAGGCAGGATCGAGTGCTTGAAGAGAGTGGTGGCTATCAACCCGCAGAACGAACTTGCTTGGAAGGGCCTGGAGCTGCTACTCGCGGACGCCGCGCCAGCACACGAGCCAGTCCCGGCAGTATCAGTGCCGGAAGCATCTCCTGAGAGCCGTTCGCCTGAGTTGGAGGAGAGGACGGCGGCCGAGGCTGAGGGCAGAGTTCGTGGGAGTTGCGCGCTCTACACAGGCATCACAGTTCTGGCCGTGGTCACTCTGTCCGTCTGTGTGGTGGCGCTCATGTTGGGCGGGACGATGCTGACCCCAGCATCGCCGCAGGTCGGGCCCGCCAGCATGAAGCCCCATCTACCGACCGAGACGGCTAGTCCGGTTCCCGAGTCTACGTTGCCTCCTACCGTCACACCCACTGCCACGAAGACGCCAGTGCCAACGAACACGCTGGTCGTGCCGGATGCGCGCATACCGGGTTTCCCCATCATCAATGAAGGGGCATATGATGAGATAGAGACAAGAGTAAGCGAACTCAGGGCCCTTCAGCCTCTGCGGGAGACCCAGAGGCAGACCTTCACCCGCTATCGTTTGGAAGAGTATCTGATGGATGTCTACCGGCGGGGCGCATACCTTGAGGAGATGGAGATCGCCGAGAGAATGTACCGGGTGCTGGGGCTGATAGATGAGGGCTATGAGCTAGCCGAGAATCAAATCGAAATGCAGCGGGAGTACTTGGCTGGTCTGTACGACACAGAGGCGGAGGACATCTATCTGATCCTTGATCGGTATACAAGTGACCTGTGGCTAGAAGTCACCTTTGCCCACGAATTCACACACGCTCTGCAAGACCAGCACTTCGATCTGGACTCACTTCAGGGACAGGCCCGGACGACCGATTCGCTCTTGGCGCTGCAGGCACTCATCGAGGGGGATGCGACCCTCGTGATGATGCAGTACGCGTTCCAACACCTGTTCCAGATGCAGTTTGATCGTACCGATCTATTGAAGGCCATCCAGGAAGTGGAGCAGGGAGAGTACGAAGACGCGCCCGGCGTCATCCGTGAGACGGCGTGGTTTCCGTATGATCAAGGGCTTGTGTTCGTTGCCGCACTGGTCGAGCAGGGTGGCTGGGATCGGCTCAATCAGGCCTTTCGGGAGCCGCCTCAGACCACCGAGCAAATCATGCACCCCGATAAGTACCTGGCTGGTGAGGTCGGCCGGATCCCCGAGGTGGGTGATGTGCTTGGTGCAGTGGGTGATGGATGGTTGGAGCTGAGACGAGATGTCTTTGGCGAACTCTTCATCCGCGTTTATCTGGAGAGGGAGCTCAGCAGCGAGGAAGCGCTGATGGCAGCGGAGGGCTGGGCAGGGGATCGAGTCCTGTTCTTGACCAGCGAGGACCCTAGTAGATACCTCCTCGTCCTTCGGACGAGTTGGGACACCACAGACGAGGCTCAGGAGTTCTTCTCCGCATATGCCACCTTCATGCAGAGGGCCGGGGCCGGTCGCAGTCGCGTAGAAGACACAGAGCGGAAACAGTGGCGCACTGAACTTCAGGTGACTTACCTAAGCCGCCAGGGCCAGGAAGTGCTGCTTGCATTGGCCTCAGATGAGGAGGCTCTTGACCTGGCACTGACCGAATTCCCCACCTTCTAGGGAAGGGGCGATGGCCTCAACTCGCGTCGAGCCGTGGCTGCTCTCACGCAGAGTGTCGACATCTCAAGCGAGGTCTATCTGTTGCTGGAGAAATGCCCCACACTCGCCTTCACCATGCGCTGGGGTCACTCTCCTTGCATCTGATCAGGGGCACTCACCATGATCTCGCCGAACAATTCCCGCTGTTCCACGAGCACTCTGCGTCTCTTGATGAGTTGCAGCAGGGCCAGGAAGATGACGATGATCTCCATACGAGATGTGGCCTGTGCGAAAAGCTGGTTGAGACTGAAGCCGCGTCGCTCGGCCACGAGCCTTTCCAGGTCGGCGATCTTCTCGGGGAGGGAGATGTGAAGAGGAGTCACTACTTCGTCCGCCGACGACACTGGTCGGGACAGCATCGCTTGTCGGACGGCCTCCAACAGAGCATCCAGGGTGACGCCTTCCAGGCGGAAACTTCTCTCTAGCTCTGGTAGAGGGAGGAGACGGGCGTAGGCCCTCAGACCTTGGTCCTCTCTGGCTCTGAGCTCCTGCGCCGCGTCTCTGAACCTGCGGTACTCGATCAGCCGTCTCACCAGTTCCTCGCCCACATCCTCCTCATCTTCGTCTGGTGCCTCCTCAGGCGGCTGTGGAAGGAGCATGCGGGACTTGATGAGGAGGAGCCTGGCGGCGATGACCAGGAAGTCGGCCAGCTTCTCAGCCTCCAGCTTTTCCAGCGTGCTGATGTAATCGAGATACTGGTCCGTCACAGCAGCCAGCGAAACCTTGGTGATGTCCAGTTCTCGCTCTTCGATAAGATGCAGCAACAGGTCGAGGGGACCCTCGAAGACGGGGAGCGTGACTCTGTATGTTGTTGTCAAGCTCTACGATCCTCGGATGAAGTGTTCCACAGCAGCTGGGCGGGCAGTCTCTCATGCGAATACTTGAGAGTTGTCCGTACCGGACTTGGGACTCGGCTGCGTTCTCAACTCAGTGTGACGGTGGGTGCTAGCCCTGCCCGCCTCCAACTCCGGCCAATCAAGCGCAAAGAGACACAAGCGATTATACGGCAAGTCCTGAGCGTTGTCCAGACATTGCTCCGCTTCGTGGCGTGGGTCAGCCTTCTTTGCGTGGGATGGGGAGGGTGCTATAATGATGGCGAACGCGCGATTGCTTCCGCACTGATCGCCAGCGGAACCGACGCCAGCACTACCTGTTGGACTTCGCTGACCCCGCGGGATGAGGTGGTAGCAC
>CAZNMJ010000035.1:0-19751 GCA_964573815.1 uncultured Anaerolineales bacterium | reverse complement strand
TACGTCCGGTGGTGTGGGAGGACGGGGGTCGTGAGGCCCCCTCCTACCCGATTGGGTTCTGCTTCTTCCCCGGGGCTTCGACGGCGTTCCTACAGCACCGGGGCTGGTTCACGTCTCTGGGTGAGTTAGAGTTCTGCAATCAAGGCCAAGAGAACGAGACGTGACAGCAGGGTGCCAGTCAGGCCCACCGATTGGGTAAGGGTGTTGGTATCCAATCCTGATTGCCGGAGTGGACTGGGGCGTGGCGGCAGATCTCCGCGATCCCGCGTGGTCCAGCGCCTTTTTGTGCTGCACCGAGTGCCGGAACACTTCCCCAATCCGCATCGCACTTTGCAGTTGACATGGCGATTCGAAGCTAGTATCATGTCACTGCTTCCTACCCGCAACCTTCGTCCAGCGTGGTCCAACTCTGCACATAGTCTCCGAACGAGTGCTTGCAGCCGGTGGTCGGGGCAGCTCAAGAAATGACTGTACCCAGTGACGAGCGAGAACTAGTGCGACGGGCCCAACAGCGCGACCGGGGTGCCTTCGCCGAGATCTACGAGCGGTATCACTCTACTATCTACACCCACATCTACTACCGCGTCGGTGACCCCTCCACGGCCGAGGACCTCACTAGCGAGGTTTTCGTGCGAGTTGTGGGGAGCATAGACGGCTTCGTCTACCGTGACCGCCCTCTGCTGACGTGGCTGTACACGATTGCACGCAACCTGATCATTGACCACCGGAGACGTGCTGGTCGCGCCACAATGCTCCCTCTGGATGAGCGTCTGGAGAACGGCAGTGAAGACGTTGAAAGGGCAGCTGAGCTTGCGCTCAGCCGGCGTCGGCTGGCGGTAGCCCTCGATCAGCTCACCGATGATCAGCGCCACGTCATCATCCTCAGATTCATCGAAGGTAGGAGCCTCGAGGAGGTGGCCGAGATAGTCGGCAAGTCAGTGGGTGCTGTGAAGGCGTTGCAGCACCGGGCGTTGGACAGTCTCCGTCGAGTGCTCTCCCCCCAATCTTGATCTCACGGGTGCTCAGCAAGAGCCCCGCACGTCGCCCGTATCCTTCTTGCTTTTGCTTCGTTATGCAGTGTGCAGGGAAGGGCCGCAAGTGAAAGACGAAATCGAAGTCATTCTTGAGGAGTGTCTAACCCAGCTGCTGAGCGAAGATGCTTCGCTCGGAGAGTGCGTGGCTGAGTATCCGGACCAGGCGGTCATTCTCCGGCCGCTGTTGGAACTAGCCCTTGAGATTCATGCTGTGGAGCGGCCAGAGATGAAACCCGCGGCATCCAAGGCCGCCAAGCAGCGCATGTTGGCGGCCTTGCCTGAGAAGCGGCGCCAGGCCGCAGCCCCATCGTCTACATTCCGTCGCGTAGCAGCGCAGCTAGGTGCCTTGCTCGGTGGCGGGGTGCAGACCGCGCCGCGGAGAGCCCCGGTGGCTAACCTCGCTATAGCAGCAGCCATCCTGCTGATGCTTTTCGTTATCCCCGATGTTGCCCTCCAGATATCGCGTGGTGGGGTCGTGCCGCAGACCGCCCTCTTGGCAGATACAACGGGAGTGGTGGAGGTTCAGCGAAGCGCCAGCAGTGATTGGAGACCTACTGAGGCTGGCGACGTGCTCCAAGCCGGGGATGGTATCCGCACAGGCAGGTTCTCAACTGTCACTCTCAGCTTCTTTGATGGTACCAAGACCAGATTGGCTGCAGACACCGAGGTCACCGTTGTCGAGTTGAACTGCCGGCGCGATGGAGCAGCAAAGACCGTGGTTCTGCACCAGTGGAGCGGCAGGACACACAACTGGGTTCAGAAGTTCTTGGACGTGGCTTCCCGGTTCGAACTTGATACGCCCACGGCGGTGACCACGGTGCACGGCACTGAGTTCACCGTGAATGTTGCATCTGACAACAGTACCGAGGTTGTGGTTGTAGAGGGTCTGGTGAGTGTCGAGACAGAGGAGACCACGGTACTGCTCTCGGCCGGGCAGTCTACTGCAGCGCCACCGCGCTATGTGCTGGCGCCGCCAGTCGCTACGCCGACAGAGGAACCGGCCGACAGTGCAGAGCCAACCGAGACGCCAGAACCGACGCCAGAACCGTGGCGAATTCTGATACGAAGGCGGATTCCGACGCCGACCGCAACGCCGGAGCCAACTGTAACGCGGGAGTCTACTCCCACAGCGGCGCTCGCTGGTGGGCCCGAGGATCATGGCGGACATCCAGAGCATCCAGAGCATCCGGAGCATCCAGAGCATCCGGAACATCCACACGGTGGGCCGCCTGGCCAAGACAAGGACAAGCCCGAGAAGAATAGGTGATTGCGGGGCAGAGGAAGGTGATCATGCGCATTGGAGGACACATGACTGTCGATACTTGCTGCCGATCTTGTGGCTCCAAGCTAACGTACTTGGAGGGGACAACTGGCCGGATCAGCATCTGTTCCCAGTGTGGTTGGAGCAGAGTGGAGCTGGTAGGCGGTGTGAAGTCGCCAGGGCTCAGAGCACGACTGAACCACGCTTTCGCCGTGGCGCATCCGAGGATGGCCTAGTGTACTCGGCCTTGATGACGGGTTGATAAATGCTTCCCGCCGAGCGTCGGCCAGTGGGCTGATCCTTAGCGGAGCCGGCAACTGGTGCTGCGGTCTGCTCTCAGGGGTTCCAGAGGGTTTGAGGAGCGATCTTCGCTGCAGAGGCAGGTTGGGGGAGCATAGCAGTCAAAGGGTCTTCTTTGGCAAGGAGGAAGGGATTGGGCATGGCTTGCTCCAGGAAGAACGGGGATCATCAGGAATCTGAGAGAATACTGGTGTATGATGATGAACAGGTGATACTCGATCTCCTTGCGCTGGTGCTCAGCCGCGAGGGATATCAAGTTGCCGCGACCCCGTGTGACGAGGAAGCCCTCGGTCTGGTCTCCGCGCAGCGCTTTGATCTCGCCATTACTGACTTGGGGTTGCGCAGATCGAATGGCTGTAAACTGGTGAAGATGATTAGGGAGTTGAGCCCTGACACCACTGTTGTGGCGATATCTGCATATCCAGCGAGGGAGGTCGTTCGCTTCGCTCGAGAGAATGCGCAGGCTTTCCTGCAGAAGCCCTTTGCCCTCAGTGACCTGCTGAGCGTCGTGCGCGAGGCTCTAGGAGATGGATCGCTCGCAAATGCACGTGGAGAGCGCACCATCGCCTCTCAAGAGGGGCTTCAGGTTACAGCGGGTAGCGGGTGATGAATACCGCCGAAGTTCTACCCTTCCCGATGTCGCTGCCCACCGACGGCCGGACCTAGCAACCTCTACCATATCCTCAGACTCAGGTTTGTTTTCTGGCAATCTCGAAGCCTCTCTCCAACGCCTTGATGCTTCTTTCGCGTCTTGCCTCAGGCCCCTTGGACGAAATCTGTTCAAGGGCGCTTCTAGATATCAGTTCTGAACAGGCTGCCAGCGCACCCAGCATGACCATGTTGGCTGCTTTTGCGTTCCCCAATGAGGTGGCCGTGTCTATCGCTGGCACAGGGTACTGCTCTGTCAGGGACGACTCGGCGCGGGACGGAGTGACTGAGGCAGGATCGTAGAGGACCACTGTTCCTCGTTGCAACATCGGCAGGAAGTGATCGTAGGCCTCCTGGGAGAACGCTACGAATAAGTCGGGCTCAAGTACGCCAGGGTAGATGATCTCCTCCTCGGAAATGACCACTTCGGAGCGGATCAAAGTTCCTCTCGCCTCAGCACCATAGGAAGGCAGGACCGACACCTTCTTGCCTTCCAAGGCGCAACTCCGAGCAAGGATGTCGCCGGCAAGTTGAACCCCCTGTCCGCCCAGACCTGCGATGAGTACCTCAGCTTTCTGCATACCATTCTCCGATGGGTATCTTACCCTCCGTGTCCTCGGGATCGATCTGCTCCCGATCCACGCACACTCTCTTTTGCCATTCCAGCATGCTCCAGATGAGGCTTGGTCCCTCAAACTGGCGCCTGGCTCTGTTGGCCCTGCCATACTGCGTGGGACACAACGATAGAACATCCACGAAGGCGAACTGATCGAAGCGCAGTGCGTTGATGATGCCTTTTGTCAGTTTACGCGGGCTGACCACAGGGAAACGGGCTACATAGGGGGCGCCGGCCCCTTGAGCTAGCGCCACCAGATCGAAGGCCCTCTCAGGGTTCCCTTGAGGTGTCGTCGATGTGATGTCTCCCTGTGGCGTGGTGGCCGAAACCTGTCCGCCGGTCATGCCGTATACGAGGTTGTTGAGGCAGAACACCTTGATCGGAACATTGCGACGCGCTGCGTGGATGAGGTGATTGCCACCTATGGTGGCTAGGTCGCCGTCACCGCTGATCACGATGACGTCCAGTTCGGGTCTGGTCAACTTGACACCAGTGGCGAACGCGATGGCCCGACCGTGAGTCACATGAAGGGTGTCGGCCCGGAAATGGGGACTGGGCACCCAGGCCCCGCAGCCGATCCCGGACACGAAAACCGTGGTCCCAAAGTCCAATCCTATCTCGTCTACAGCGCGAAGGAATGCGTTCATGAAGATACCGTGACCACAGCCAGCGCAAAACGGGGTAGGCTGCCGCAGGTACTTCTCTCTCAAAATCTCACCCATCTTTCAGTTCCTATGTGGAATAGTCTTCGGGCACCCAGACCGCGGGACCAGCGCTGCCACGAACTCCGTGGTGCATGGGCTGTCCAACTCGGTCCACTACTCGTTGCTCCCGAGCAAGAAGTCGCGCACGCGCCGCGGATCCATCATCTCGCCATTGGTCTGAGATAGTAGGCTGACTGGAACGCCCGTGTGCTGTCGGACCACCTGGGATATCTGACCCAGGTTCGTCTCCGGAACGATGAACTCCTCACAGCGGCGTCCCCAGTCCTCGATTACATCACCAGGGAAGGGCCATAGAGTTCTCAGGCGCAGCATGCCGACCCGCTCTCCGCGCGAACGCGCCGCCCTCACCGCCCATAGCGCGCTGCGCGCTGATGAGCCGTAGGCTACCACCATTCTCTGTGCGTCGTCCTCGAAGCAGAGCTCATAGTCGGCGATTTCATCCTCGTGGGCGGTGATTTTCTTCGAGAGCCGCCTGACCAACCGGTCATGGACGTCGGGATCTGCGGTCTTGCGGACGCCGTACTTGTTGTGAGTGGAGCCCGTGATGAGAAGCTCCTCGCCTTCACCAAAGGAGGGCATAGGGGGCACACCGCGCTCATCGTCAGTGCCGAAGGGGGGAGCTCCAGGAACTTTGACCCTGTTGAAGATCTCCGCGGTCTCGGCCACCTCGAAGCTTTCGCGCAGATGCCCAGTGATGGCGTCGCCAAGCACGATCACCGGGACGCGAAAGCGTTCCGAGAGGTTGAAGGCCCTGACGGTCAGATCGTACATCTCCTGGACGGACCACGGTGCCAGGGCGATGATCTCTACTCCTCCGTGGGTTCCCCATTTTGCCTGCATCACGTCTCCGCTGGCGGGACGGCTGGCCTGGCCCGTACTCGGTCCGGCCCGCTGGATGTCCACCACCACGCACGGTGTTTC
This sequence comes from uncultured Anaerolineales bacterium, assembly GCA_964573815.1. Taxonomy (GTDB): domain Bacteria; phylum Chloroflexota; class Anaerolineae; order UBA7937; family B3-Chlor; genus CAYGAW01. The sequence continues at coordinate 14,246 of CAZNMJ010000035.1, read as the reverse complement.
GGTCATGCACGCATAGCCTATGTTCTCCATCATCAGGCTGAACCCCGGGCCCGCCGTGGCCGTCATGCTCTTGACGCCAGCCCAGGAGGCGCCAATGACAGCGGCCATGCTTCCGATCTCATCCTCCATCTGGACGAACACGCCACCGGTCTCCGGCAGGCGCTTGGCCATGTGCACCATTATCTCCGATGCTGGAGTGATGGGATAGCCGGCATAGAACCCACAGCCAGCCGCGATGGCGCCTTCTGCACAGGCCTCATCGCCCATCATGTAGTGGGTCCCTGGTTCCAGCCTGCTAGGCACGGTGGTCCACCCGCCGCTGGATTGAGCCGTCGCCTTACCTCTTGTTGGGGTCGCGACGGCTCGTGAGGTCTCACCTCTTTCTTGGACGGCAATCCCTAACTCAGGACAGAAGTATTCGCAAATCCTGCAACCTATGCACGCCTCCGGCTGCTTGACTTGTGAAGGGCGAAGTCCCTTGGGAGTGATTTCGTCGCCTTCGGCGAAGACCTCCTTGGGGCAGGCATTGACACAAATGTAGCAGTCGCTGCCCTTACAGAGATCCACATCCAGCTCTATGTTATACGTCTTATCCTTGGGCATGATGATCCCATGTGCTAGTTGTTTCTGGCAAGATGATTATACTGAAAAATCCTCACCCTCGCATACAAAGCCTCCTGCCGCTGTGGCTACAGCGTGGAACCAAACGTGACGAGTTCTCCGAGGCTGAGCCCCAGTTCCAGTCCCGTCTTGCGCTCCTTGGCGCCAACGAGAATGTTCATGTGATTGGGAAAATGCGTGAGGTCAAAACCTACCACCTCTCCGATTTCTACCTCCCCCACCGTGACTGTGTCTCCCACCAGAACAATCCCGCCTTGCTCTACGCTGAAGAAGGCCAGGTAGGCCACCTTGTCCACCGTGTATTCGAGGCCCGCTTGAGGATCGTCGGTGATCGCCAATTCGTGGATCTCTCCCTGGCACAAGGCGCGCGACGGATGGATCTCCAACTTCATGCCCCTCGCCTCTGAACGAGCGTCCAGAATGCACACCAGGCTTCCCACGACATCGCTCTTGGCGACGTAAGGATACTTGTCTAGGATCCCACTGCCGTGGGGCTCTTTTGACATCACGTGACCTCACAGTTCTGTTTGCTGGTGAATCGCACCGTGGGACCTCGCGGCGCTCGTCAACTCTGTGCTTGCTCTTCTGCAAGGGAAGTGTGCGGCGCCTCTGCTCCTGGTACGAAGAGTCCGACCATCACGGCGACGATGGCCATGGCGGTCACCAGGTAGAAATCCGTGCGAAAGGAATCGGGTGTGAATCCTGCACCGACAGCCTGAAGCACAAGGGCGAAGATGGTCGGGCCAAGTGTTCCACCGAGGAAACGCAAGAGATTGAAGAGACCCATGGCGATTCCCAGGGTGCCAGGCAACACTACCAGGCTTATGGCCGCAGGTGCAGGGGATTGGACCATGCCCATGCCGATGCCCGCAAGTGACAGAGAGCCTAGGATGTACCACAACGGTGTAGCTGAGCCCAGGAGGCTCAAAGCTAGCCCGGCCAGGGCGACCACAGTCATGCCTGAGAGGCACAGCAGCCGACAGCCATAGCGATCGGCCAGCCTCCCAGCCACAGGGGCTGCGATGGCCATGGTGATCGGCAGGCAGGCCAGAATCAAGCCCGTCTGCGCGGCTGGGTAACCCTGTACCTCGATCAGGAACAGGGGGATCAGAAACAGCAGTCCAAACTGACAGAAAACTTGAATGAAGGCGATCGTTGAGGCTGCCGAGTATGGTCGGTTTGAGAAGAGGTTTAGGTCCACGAAGGGTTGCCGGACCCTTCTCTCGGTGACGACAAACGCCGCAAGCAGGCCAAGGCAGAGTGCCCAGAGCATCAGGCTGGCTGAGGACGTCCATCCCAGGTACGCACCTTGTCGCAGGTTGAACATGAGGGTCAGCGTGGCAGCGGTTAATGTTATGGCCCCTATCACGTCAAAAGGTTGGCGTTGCGATTTGCTGTCGTCAGGCATCAGGCGCCAGACCAGAAACACTGCCAAGAAACAAAGTGGGACGTAGGACACGAAGATGGATTGCCACCCGAAGTATTGCGTCAAGATGCCGCCCAATGGGGGGCCGGCGGCGTGAAACCCGCTGTTGACAAGCGCCCACGCTCCCATTGCCCTGCCCCTCTCCCCCGGCGGAAACAGCGTCCCGATCACGGCCATGATTGCGGGCAGGATCGGGCCGTTGCCTACACCCTGTACAGCGCGAAGGGCTATCAGGGCGGGAAAGCCCCGCGCTAAGGGGGTGAGTAGTGAGCCTACGGCGAAGACGCTCATGCCTATCAGGTAGGGGCGCTTGTAGCCATACATATCCCCCAGACGACCGAAGAGAGGCATAGTCACGGCGAAGAGCAGGATGTAGATGCTCACCGCCCAGATGCCTGTCCCCACGTCAACCGAGAAGTAATCCATTATCGTGGGGAGGGCCACATTGACCAGGCTATTGCCTAGAGTCCCAGTCGCGGTGCCAACCAAGAGGGCGCCGAGGATCAACCAGCGCAAGCGGTGCGCTCTGTTGCCGTCAGAGGGCATGAGCTAGGCCTTTTTCTCCGCCTGCCCGTATTTCTCCGTCACTCCTAGCCGGTCAAACAGCGCCCCAAGATCTTGTGTCTGGCTCTCATCCATGTCCAGGAGAGGGCGGCGCACATGTCCGGCAGGAAGTCCCAAGAGGCGAAGAGCGGCCTTCACCACGACAGGATTGGTGAGGCTGTACAGCGCGGCCATGAGGGGATAGTAGGTAAAGAGTAGCCGTCTCGTCCGCTCCACGTCTTCAAAAGAGCGCCATGGTCTCGACATCTCGGCCATCTCCTGGGGGATGACGTTGCCAGAGATGTTCGCCGTGCCATGTCCACCGAGGGCAAGCGTAGGCACGATGAGACTGAGACCTGGAGCATCGCAACACAGCAGGTTGAGCTTGTCGCCGACTTGTCGCCGAATCTGAACGAGTTGGCTGATACTGGCCATGGCTTCCTTGTCAGCTACGATGTTGGCTAACTGAGCGAGTTCGATAACTGTGGCCGGTTCGATGTTGACGCCAACCCGTCCGGGATTGTTGTAGATGGCGATGGGGATGTCCACCGCTTCCGCCACAGCCTTGAAGTGCTCATAGAGACCATCTTGTGAGGGTCTCAGATAGGGAGGCACCACCAGGAGAGCTCCGTCAGCGCCCACGCGCTGCGCATACTGAGTCAGCTCGATGGTTTGCTTGGTGTTGCCACAGGTGGTGCCCGCGAAGACTGGTAGCTCTGCCTTGCAGTAGGGCACTACGTGATGGAGAATGTCCCGCCGCTCATCCATCGCAAGCGCAGGAGATTCCCCAGTGGAACCCATGAGCAGAACACCGTCGGTTTCGTTCTCTGCCTGGAAGTCAATCAGCTTCTGAAAGCCCTGGAAATCGACTTCATCGTCTTCAGTAAAGGGTGTGGGAATGGCCACCCACGAGCCTTCCGGTTTGATCATCGTAGCTAGTTTCCTCCGCGTCCGATGACTCTCGCTCGCCACGGGCTATGCACTGGCCTGATCCGCAGTTCCTCTCTTCTCCAATTCCTGGGGTCGGATTACGAGAACAGGAGTCGTAGTGCCTCGCAGAACCTTCTCCGTTACACTCCCAAAGACCCAGCGCCTGATGCCGCTGGCGCCGTGGCTACACATGACTATCAGATCCGTGTTTTGTTTGTCGGCGAAGTCGATGATCTCTTCTGCGGGCTCTCCCATCAAGACCTCCGAGTGCACATTCACTCCCTTCTCTCGCAACATGGCCTCGGCTTTCGTTACGGAGCGTCGTGTCTCGTGTACAGCGCTGGCGATCTCCTGGTCTCTATAGATGGGATGGCGAGCGATACGAGCGTCCTCAGGAGTTTCTGGCAGAGAGATTGGCATTTCCGGTGCTCGGGCCCTGAAATGGGCTCCGGACCTCCCCGCAGGCGCGTCTATCACCCGCAAGATGATGACCTCCGCGCCTGTCTTTGCTGCCAATTCCTCCACGTAGGGAAAGACCGCCCGCTGCGCCAGGTCCGAACCGTCACAAGGAACAAGAATCTTATTGATCATCAGTCTCCCCATTCTGCATGGCTGGCCTATTGCACCGTGAGCCTCCGCTCAAGCCTCCAAGATGGCATGGCGCAGGATATTGGCCCCTTTTGACGCTGTACGATACTAACGATCCGAATACGCGTGCCAGGGGTTGGGTGACCTAGCCACTCCCCGTTCCCGCGGGCGCTGCCCGCACGCGCTGTTCCGGATCTGTCACTGTGCGTAGCCAGTTTGCCACGGTCATGACGCCAAAAACCGTGATGGCGATGGCTATCCCAGGAAAGGTCACCAGCCACCAGGCGATGGTGATGTAGTTGCGCCCGTCGGCAATCATGAGCCCCCAGGAGGATTCAGGGGGCTGGATGCCCAGGCCTAGGAAGCTGAGGCTCGCCTCCGCAAGGATGATGCGGGCTAACTCCAAAGTGATTAGCGTCAGGGTTGGCGAGATCAGGTTTGGAAATGCGTGGCGAAACATGATGCGTGTGTCGTTGGCTCCGATCAGACGGGCGGCATCGATGTAGTCCTTCTCGCGTATGGTGAGCATGATGCCTCGCGTGATGCGAGCGAACACCATCCAGCCGTTGATGGAGAGAACGATGATGATGTTCCTCGCACTCGGCCCGATCATGGTCATGATCACCAGCGCCAGCAACAGTCCCGGGAAGGCAGTCTGAGTGTCGACGACGCGCATGATGATGTCATCCACCCGCCCCCCGTAGTATCCTGACATCAGCCCCAGGATGGTGCCGACGGTCCCCGCGACAGCAATGACACCCACGCCGACCATCATGGAGACTCGAGCCCCATAGATCAGGCGACTCAGGATATCTCTTCCTTGTTGATCTGTACCCAGGATATACAGTTCACCTGCCTCGTTCACGAAGCCAGGTGCCTTGAGGCGCTGGCCTATGTACCCGGCTGCTGGATCGTGAGGAGAGATGAGGGGAGCAGCGACAGCCGACGCCACCACGACGAAGACGATGATCGCACCGGCCAATGCCACCTTGTCTCTCCTCAGGTCTTTGCCGAGACGGATCAGTCCTCTCCAGCGCCACAAGGGGTCTTCCACGTAGGAGACGGCCATCTCGTCGAAGGCGTATTCCCTTTCTGCCATCTCCGCCATCTTCCTAGTCCTTTCCTAGAAAGCGATAAGCTACATCAGTACCTAGGCCAGTCTGACGCGGGGATCCAGAGCGGCATATATGAAGTCGATGCTGATATTCATGAGCACCACGATCAAGGCCACCAGGAATACGTCCGCCTGTATCAACGTGAGGTCACGGCGTTCGATGGCCTGCATCGCCAGATGCCCGAAACCCGGCCAGGCAAAGACTGTCTCGACCACGATAGTGTAGCCCGCCAGCATACGCGTCAGTTCCCAAGCAGCGAGCGTCACAATAGGAATACTGGCGTTCTTCAGGGCGTGGGAGATGATGACTCTCTGTTCTGCCAGACCCTTTGCTCTGGCTGTCATCATGTAGGTGCGGTGCATCTCATCCATCATGCTGCTACGCACGATTTGGGTGATCCGTCCCCACGGCCGGGCAGCCAGGGTGATAGCGGGCAGCACAAGGTGTCTCCAGGTGCCGTAGCCCGAAGTGAAGAACAGATGGATGGCGACTGCAAGGGCAAGGATCAACATCAGGCCGAGCCAGAAATCGGGAATGCATACCCCGATCAATGAGAAGCTGGTTGTTAGCTTGTCGAGCCAGGAGCGTGGCCTGAGGGCCGCAAGAATCCCCAGCGGCAAGGATGCCAGGACAGCAAGGGCTATGGCTGTGAAACAGAGCAGCAAAGTGGCGGGCATCCTCTCCAGAACCAGTTCCATAGCGGGGGCTCGCTGCCAAAGGGAGTCTCCGAAGTCCCCTCTCAGTGCATTCTTGGCCCAGTCCCAGAACTGGACCCAGAGAGGGTCGTTGAAGCCCATGCGTTCACGAAACTCTTCAACCTGCTCGTCAGTCGCCTCCAGCGGCAACATCATCCTGGCGGGGTCCCCTATGGCGCGCGTGATGATGAAGACGACGACCGAGACCCCCACGATGACCAGGACGGATTGCAGGAGTCGTCTGATGAAATACGCCGTGATGTTGATCACCTCCTTGGGCGAACTCTGGGCGGGGCCGGTATTGGCCCCGCCCAGACGTGTGTGCGCGTCCGCTACTCGACGAGGGTCATCTCGTTGACCATGATGCGTCCATCCAGACGCGGCGTCCACTCCAGCCTCTCGCTCAGGCCATAGATGTTGTCTAGGTTGAGCAGAAAGATACAAGCTGCCTCATCGTGGATGGTTTGCACCGCTTGATGGTACATGTCCTCCCTCGTCTCCACATCGGTCTCCGTCCTGGCGTCTTCGACCAGCTGGTCAACCGTCGGGTTGTTGTATGCCGCCTGGCTACCGCCCAGCGTGAACAGACCAGAGAGAGTACGGTCGGCATCGAGCAGCACGTTGTCGTGGGAGGAGTACTGAAGGTCGGGAGCCGCCTCACGGCCTGCGAACAGCAGATCGAGCCAGTCTGACCACTCGACGATCTTGGCGTCGATATTGAGACCCACTGCCTCGAGCTGGGCGGCCACGGCCTCGACCAACTCCTTGTCCTTTAGCCAGCGGCCGGATTCACCCACCAACTCCAAGGTGGCACCGGTGGCGCCAGCTTCCTCCAACAACTCCTGAGCCTTCGCAGGATCGTAGGGATAGGCCGCCACACCAGGATTATACCCGAAGTGACCTTTGGTGAGTATCTGGCCATCCGCCACACCCGCGTAGCCACTATAGAGGGCCTCTGCCAGCGCCTCCTTGTCGATGGCGTAGTTCAGAGCCTGACGCACCCGGACGTCATCCAGAGGCGGGTTGTCGACGTTGATCCTGATCCAAGGGAACTCCAAGCCGTGGATGGCCACCGAGTTCTCCACTTGAGCTAGGTACTCTGGGATCAAGCCCGTGATCACGTCTACCTCGCCCGCTTGCAGAGCTGCCAGGCGGGTGGCGTCTTCCTCGATGGGCCTGATGGTGACCTCGGCGATGGCGGGCGCGCCTCCCCAGTAGTCTGCGTTGGCCTCCAGGGTCACGTGGTCACCTCTGACCCACTCCACGAACTTGTAGGGCCCAGTGCCTACGGGAGCCTCGACGAGCTCGTCCGGATTCTCCTCGAAGTAGACCGGCGGAACGATCTTCATCCAGGTCATCCGGGCCGGCAGGATGGGATCAGGGCCCTCGGTGAGGATGTCCACGGTGTACTCGTCCACGGCCTCCGCGCCGGTGACGGTCTCCACGAAGGAGATCTGCTCGGAGTTGTACTCTGGGTCTATGATCCTTTCCACACTGTAGACGACGGCATCGGCGTTGAGAGGCTCACCGTTGTGGAAGGACACCCCCTCTCGCAGGGTGAAGCGCCAGGTGGTCTCGTCCACTTGCTCGTAGTCTGTTGCCAAGCCAGGCCCGACGCCTCCCTCCGGGGCACGGTGGAGCAGCATCTCGTAGACGTTGTCGTTCACGTTGCGCTCGAACCCGTCATCCGCGTACTGCGGGTCTAGGGTCGAGGGGTCGCCGCCATCTCCGATGACGATAGCCCCCGTTGGTCCGGTCGGGGGAGGCGGTGGTGTCGTTGGCTCGGGGGCCTCGGTTGCCTCCGGCGGTGTCGTGGCCTCGGGAGGCGGCGGTGCCGGCGTGCCGCACGCGCTCGCGAGAAGCGACACCAGCATCACTGCGATGAGTAGTATGGTGACTTTTGACTTCACTTTCGTTTCCTCCTTCTTCACTGTTGATGTGGTCTCTACTCTCAAAAGCTGGCCTGGAATGCTCCTTATCTCTCACCCCCTTTCTGTCGAGAATGCAGGACACACGTAGAACGTCGACTGCACATATGCGATCAGGCACTACGTCAAACTCTGCGCGAAGAAATCGGTCAGGCCGGAGGCCGCAACGCGCGCCTCGATTTCCTTCATCTCAGTCGTATAGAGGCCCACTTCCTTCATACGGTCGAAATAGACGGAACCAGAGAAAGTGAACTTCTTGAACATACCTTCCTCAGTTTCCATCTCCTCTTTGACGTAGGCAATCATGTCGCCTACGCATAGGCTGCGGGGTAGCTCCGTCAGCTCTTTGCCCAACGCGTGGCGCACAGCATTGTGGCCGGCCAGGGTTCCGGTAGCGATAGCTTCAGTGATGCCAACGAGCATCCCCGCCTTTTCACCACCGCAGAACAGGTTGTCTACGCCTTCCACCTTGAGGTGGTTGTCCCGCGGGGACATCGCCAGAAAGCGGATCGAGTTGCCCATCCCTCCTGCGTATGGATCCTCGAAGCGTGCATTCTCAAGCCCTGGGATTCTACGAAGCTCCTCCAGCGGATAGAACGGGCTCATCAGCTTCGCGTGACCGGTGTCGAGGAGTACGACGTTCTCAGCGAAGTCGGCGAGCGCATACTGTTGGCAACTCTTGATGGCAAGCAGCTTCTCCTTCTTCTTGGCGACGTCCTTGGGCAGCGGGATGACCGCTACGCCTGTCCGTTCGAGTTCAGACACGATGCCCTTGTCCAGCGAGTCCTTGTTCAACTTGCACGACCCGCTCATGGATCCGTAGGAGCCGTCGATCCTCTTGGCCTTGCTCTCTTGAACGCCAGCTCGGCCAGCGATGCTCACTCTACCGCCAAAAGTAGGGCACCTGGTGATGCACATGGCGCATCCGTTGCCGTACTTGCGACAGTTGCCCTGGGGGCCCATAGTGCCGGTGGTGTCTACGAAGACATCTCCCTCGAACCGTTGCCCTCCTTCCAGCTCTACGAACTTGATCTTGCCTCCGGCGACCTCCACGTTGGTGGCGCGGGCCACGGTCCAGATCTCTACCTGCATCTCCTGAAGGTGGCGACGGACGACGGGTTCCATCAGCGCGACGTCGTACAGGCTGGCGTGCTTGTGGCCAGGGAATTCCATGTTCGCGTGCCGGGCGCAATCGTCACTCAGCTTGAAGAGATCACCGCCACCCAGGGCTATCATCTCTTCGGCTGCGGTGAAGCGGCCGTTGTTGCGCATGATTCCACCCACCTGGCCCGCGCCCAACAGCGAGTCTGCTCGCTCCAGCAGGGCAACGTCCGCGCCGGCCTGCTTGGCAGACAAGGCCGCCGCACATCCGGCCCAACCTCCGCCGACGATTATGATTCTTGGCATTTGCACTCCCCTTTCTGACTCCCGACAATAACTGGCGTAGAGTCGTGTGACCTAGGCACTCATGGTGTGGGCCTGCTGCCTCTCGAGCACAGTACCAGGTTCTAGCGCCGCCCTTATTCTGGCGGGTGAGGCTGGCAGGCTGTAGATGCGCACGCCAACGGCGTCGTAGATGGCGTTCAGAATCGCTGGTGTCAGCGGGACAGTCGCCACCTCTGAAATGCCCTTGGCGCCCAGAGGCCCCGTGGGATCGGGTTTCTCTATGATCAGCGTTCGAACGGCTGGCGCATCAGCAATGGTGGGCACATTGAGGTCGCGGTAGGTACGCGCCTGGGGGATGCCTTTCTCCACGGGATACTCCTCACAAAGCGCGTAGCCTTGGGCCATGAGGCAACTCCCTTCGATCTGGCCCTCGATCTTCTGGGGGTTGATGGCCCGACCCACATCGTGTGCCGCCAGCACCTCCAGCACGTTCACGTCCCCTGTGTCGGGGTCCACCTCCACCGCCGCCACCTGGGTAGTGTATGCGTACCCTGGGTAGTTGCGGTATTCCTCCGGAGGCACGCTCTTTCGACCTTCCGTGTCCGCGAGGGCGAAGGTCCTGGGAGCGACGTAGACGTGCCCAGCTTCCACCCGTTCGCCCGCCTTTCTCAGTCGTTCCTCCAACTCGGCGAGAGAGAGGTGACTTTCGGACCTGGGATGGACAATCCCCTCGGGAAGTAGCTGCAACTCCTCTGGTGGCACGCCCAGAATGCCGGCTGCCTTCTCCAGCAGTTTGACCTTGAAATCCTTGGCCGCCTCGAGGACCGCGTTCCCGCTGATGAGCGTCTGTCGCTCGGCCACGGCCCCGCCGTGTCTGGGGGTCAGAGCTGTGTCCCCGGTGATGATGTCCAAGGCGCCGTCAGGTAGGGAAAGGACTTCTCTGGCGACTTGCACAAGCGTGGTACGGATCCCCTGTCCCATGTCCACAGCTGACGCCCTCAGTTGCACCAAACCACCGGGGAGCAAGGTGAAGATGGCGCCTGCGTCGTCGACTTTGCCCTTCCCTGCGCCGACGTTCTTGAAGCCACTGGCCACACCGACTCCTAACTTCCTGCCGGGCGTGACCTTCTTTCGTATGCGCGGCAGTTCCTCTTGCAGAGCGTTCCGAGCTGCCACAATTGTCTCTTCGATGGCCACGCTGTGCCTGAGGATCTCACCCGCGGCTGTGCTGCTTCCTTCCTTGAGGGCGTTCCTGAGGCGCAACTCAAAGGGATCAATATGCAGCTTGCGCGCAGCTTCATCCAGGAGGGACTCGATGGCCACGGCAGCCTGGTTGATTCCGAACCCACGAAAGGCGCTGGCGTTGACGTTGTTGGTGTACACGGCCCAGCCTTCCAGGCGCAGATTCGAGACTTCATAGGGTCCACAGGCAAAGATGCACGCCTGGTCGATCACCCTGGGCCCGAGGTTGGTGTACGCACCTGTGTCGGACAAGAGTTTGGCGTCCACCGCCAGGATCTTGCCGTTCTTGTCCAGACCCACCGTGTAGTCCATGACGAATGGGTGCCGTTTGGTGCTGCGCTTCATGGACTCTTCCCTGGTCAAGGTGAGTTTCACCGGTCTTCCGCTGCAGTAAGTCGCCAAGGCCAGCAGTGGTTCTACTGTGCCGTCGATCTTGCTGCCAAACGAGCCGCCCAAGCGGGTGACCCGGATGCGGATTCTCTCCTCCGGAAGGGCAAGAACCTTGGCCAGTTGCGCCTTCAACTCAAATGGGAACTGTGTGGGCACCATGAGGTTGAGGGTGCCTTCGTGCCAGAAGGCCATTCCGGCCTCTGGTTCCAGGTAGGCGTGCTCGACGAAGGGCGTCTCAAAATGGCCTTCGACAACCAGATCGGATTTGGCAAGAGCCAGATCAACATCACCTACGATGTGAATGAGGTGCTTGCAGATGTTTCCTCCCCCGTGCAGTTGCGGCGCGCTCTCCTCGAGACTCGCCTGCGGCGAGAAGACGCCTGGGAGAGGCTCGTACTGCACACGGATCAAATCCCGAGCTTTCTCGGCCGCAGACTCGCTTTCGGCCAATACCATGGCCACCGCGTCGCCCACGAACCTGACTCTATCTTCGCACAGCACCGGTTGATCTTGCTTCAAGGGGCCGAAACCATTGTGCCCGGGGACGTCGACCGCCGTCAGAACTCGGAAGACTCCCTGAAGCCGCTCCGCGGCGCTGGTATCAAGGCTCTTGATCAGAGCATGGGGATGTGCGCTCCAGAGGACCTTGGCGTGGAGCATGTCGGCCAGGTGGAGATCGTCGGCATACAGGACGCTACCCTGCACCTTGGCGACGCCGTCATGGTCTATCACGGGCTTTCCGTAGCCGCCGGTGGTGGCAATCTCCATCTGCTCTGGATGCTTCAACCAGTGGGCGGCCAGCCAAACGGCATCTATTATCTTGAGGTAGCCAGTGCAACGACAGATGTTCTCCGCGAGACCCTCCCGGATGTCCTCCTCCGAGGGGTCGGGGTTGGCGTCCAGGAGGGCCTTCGTGGCCATGATCATGCCCGGGGTGCAGAAGCCACACTGGACAGCTCCAGCGGCAAGAAAGGCGGCCTGGATGGGATGCAGAATCCCCGGCTCAGACAGCCCTTCGACGGTGAGTACGTCGGAGTGACGGAGTCTCCGCATTGGCAAGAGGCAAGACTTGCTGGCCTTACCGTTCACGAGCACAGTGCAGGCCCCACAGTGGTTGGTGCCGCAGCCATTCTTGGTGCCCGTCAGCTTCAGTTCATCCCGAAGAAACCTGAGCAGGGTCGTCTCGGGCGGCACGTCGGCTTCGATCTTCTCGCCGTTAACAACGAGTGGGATAGAGACCATCTAACGCCTCTGCTCAGTCTTCGTCAAGCTGCGTCCATGTGGCAGTGGGCAGCACAACTGTCCTGGCAAGGGTGACCTTGTCTAACCGATCTAGCTAAGGCTTGCCGCCGCGCTCCTCGGCAGTCTGCTGCCACTTGTGAACCGGGGGGAGCTCGGTCTCTTCCGATTCCGTGATTACGTCTATAAAGGTGGGCTTGTCGCTCTGTATGGCCCGTCGGATGGCAGGTCCAAGAGCTTCCGGGCGGTCAACGCGCACCCCCAACAAGCCAAAACCTTGCGCTATGCCCGCGTGATCGGTATCTGCCGAGAAGTCCACCGAGACGTATCGCGCATCGTAGTACAAGGCCTGCAGGGTCTTGATCCATCCGAAGCAGGAGTTGTTGAACTGCAGAATGGTCACCGGCAACTGTAAGCGGGCGATGGTTTCCAGTTCCCCGGCAGACATGCCGAAGCTACCGTCGCCCATCAGGCCCACCACAGTGGCCTCCGGCCTTGCGAGTTTGGCACCGACGACACCTGGGATGGCGTAGCCCAGCCCACCGTACCCCCGTGGTATGACGACGTATCTGCCCGCTGGGGATTCATAGAAGGCAGAGGTGAAAGGGGTGCCGGTGCCTGCGTCGGCCACAATGACACTATCAGGAGGAAGCGCATCGCTCAGCTCTTTCATCACGCGCTGAGGCTTGATGGGGATGCTGTCACTGAGCATCTTCGCCTGTGCGCTCTGCCACCAGAGTTCGGTTTCCTTGGAGATACTTTTTTGTCGAGCTTCGTCTGCCTCTCTTCCCTGGACTCTGGCCTTCACCGCGTCCAAAAGGTCAGAGAGGGCCAGTTTGGCATCGCCCACCATGCCCACCGCTGTGGGATAGTTGTTGCCAATCTCCTTGGGATCCACGTCGACATGGATGATAGTCACTCCAGAGGCGGCTGAAGGGAGCGTCCAATTGAGGGTGGTCACAGAATCTGTCTTGCAGCCCACAAACAGAACCAGGTCGGCGGCACTCACCACGCGATTGGCGTAGGGACGCGCCCCGTTGCCGCCCACCACTCCGATGCTAAGCTCATGGGCTTCAGCTATGCTGCCTTTGCCATTGATGGAGGTGCCCACGGGCATGGTGAGCGCTTCGGCAAGTTCGGTGATCTCATTCCAGGCCTGGGAGATGACCGCTCCTCCGCCGGCGATCATGACCGGGCGTCGGGCCTCCAAGAGCAGTGTCGCTGCTCTCTCCACCGCCTGGGGATCGGGGCGCGTTCGGTACGCGGGATACGCGGCGCACTCCTGCTGCGTGTGCAACTGGAAAGTTCCGAGGTCCTCGTCGAGGACGTCGTGAGGAAGCGTTATCTGCACGGCTCCGGCGCGACCGCTGGTGGCGAAACGGAAAGCCCTGGCCATAATCTCGGGGGTCTTCTCGGCTTTCTTGATCCTTGTGCGCCACTTGGTGACAGGGCCGAAGAGGGCTTCTTGGTCCAACTCGGTGAGCACCCCTTTGTCGTCGCCGGACAACGGTGTGTCGGAGGTGAGGACGAGGAGGGGGATCGAGGACGCATGAGCTTCCGCCACACCAGGCACGATGTACGTGGCGCCGCCTCCGCTCGGCCCTTCGCAGACGCCCGGCTTGAAGCTCAGCCTGGCATAGACGTCTGCCATGAAGGAGGCTGACCTCTCATCTCGGGCCAGAATGTGTCTGACGTCACCTGGTGCATCGTACAGGGCATCATAGAAGGGCATGCTTGTGTCGCCGGGTACGCCGAAGATGTACTCCACACCGTAGGCTTCCAGGAGACGCACGATGGCTTCGGCTACTTTCACGAAACCTGCTCCTCTCCAACTTGTTCTTCGCCCAGCGTCTGCTCGCCTGAAAGCTCCTCCAGTACGCTATGCAGATGGTACTTCAGCGCTTGCTCGGCCAGGTCGGGATCGCGCTGCTCCAGCGCTTCCAGGATGCGCTTATGTTCTCCCAGGGACTTCTCCAGACGACCCGAGATCTGATCGGACAGCAACCGATAGCGCTGAAGGTGGTCATCCAGGTTATGGACGATGAGTTGCAGCCTTTGGTTCTCCGCCTTGTGCAATATGAGATCGTGGAATTGCTTTCCATATCGCGAGGCGAGGTCCCGGTCCCCCAGTTCGACGGCCGCT
>CAZNMJ010000034.1:0-19871 GCA_964573815.1 uncultured Anaerolineales bacterium | reverse complement strand
CGAGGTGCTGGTCAACGACGTGGGTCAAAAGGTCATGCGCGAGAGTGTGGCTCGTCCTCTGGAAGGACTCAGAGTAGCGCCTTACCTGGGTTGCGCGTTTAGCCGGCCTGGCGGGATCGACGATATGGAGTTCCCCACGGCCTTGGATGACGTCTTGTCTTGGGCAGGAGTGGAGGTCGTAGACTACCCTTTGAAAGCGGCCTGTTGTGGCGGCATCCTGATGATGAGTGACCAGAAGGATGTAGCCTTGAAGCTGGTGCGCGATCTCCTGGCCGATGCGGTACGAAGGGGAGCCAGTTGCCTCACCACGGCGTGTCCTCTCTGTCACCTCAACGTGGAGGCGTATCAGGGACAGGTGAACGCTCGATATGGAACCGAGTTCTCCATCCCTGTTCTATTCTTCACGCAATTACTGGGCGTCAGTATGGGATTGGGCAGGGAGGAACTGGGTCTGGGGATGGAGCTGGTCTCTGCTAAAGACCTTCTGGCCCCCTACACAACATGACCCGCTGCAAGGAGCTTCTTGGAGCGAGCACATAGGAGGGTACTTGAGGTGGATAAGATAGGAGTTTACGTCTGCCACTGCGGGACCAATATCGCCGGCAAGGTCGACGTCGAGGCGGTGGCCGAGTACGCCGCCGGACTGCCCGGCGTGGTGGTGGCGAGGGACTACGCATACATGTGTTCAGATCCCGGACAGGAGTTGGTCAAAGAAGACATCAAGGAGTTGGGACTGAATAGGGTGGTGGTGGCCTCGTGTTCCCCTCTTATGCATGAGAACACCTTTCGCCGAGCTTGTGAGAATGCGGGGCTGAATCCTTTCTTCTTCCAGATGGCCAACATACGCGAGCAGGTTTCCTGGGTCACCGAGGATCCGGACGAGGCAACCGAAAGGGCCAAACGGGCAGTCGCGGCTGCCGTGTACCGGTCCGCCTATCACCAGGCTCTCCAGGTCAAGGAGGTTCCTGTACAGCCTGCCGTATTGATCGTGGGTGGAGGCATCGCCGGCATTGAGGCCGCTCTGCGCATCGCCGATGCGGGCAAGCAGGTCTACCTTGTGGAGACGGAGCCCAGCATCGGCGGGTACATGGCCCAGCTCCACAAGACCTTCCCCACCCTGGACTGTTCGGCTTGAATACTCACACCGAAGATGGTGTCCGTGGGACAGCACGAAAACATCGAAATCCTCAGCTATAGCGAGGTAGAAGACGTTGCGGGCTACGTTGGTAATTTCAAAGTGAAGGTTCGCAGGAAAGCCCGCTACGTGAACGAAGACCTGTGCACGGGGTGTGGCCTGTGCCAGGAGAAGTGCCCGGCCAAGAATATCCCCAGCGAGTTCGACGCTGGGATCGGCAACCGCAAGGCCATCTACATGCCCTTTGCCCAGGCCGTGCCCAGGGTGCCTGTTGTCGACACCGAGAACTGCATCTGGTTCCAGAGGGGGAAGTGCGGCGCCTGTCAGAAACTGTGTCCGAGAGGTGCCGTTGACTTCGAGCAGGAGGATCGGATCGTCGAACTCGATGTGGGGACCATCATCGTGACCACGGGGTTCGACCTCTTCGATCCCATCCGTGCCCCCGAGTATGGCTACAGCAGACTGGACAATGTTCTCACCAGCCTGGAGTTCGAGCGCATGATCAACTCCAGTGGGCCCACCGGCGGGAAGGTGCTCCTGAGGGATGGTCGGGAACCGGAGAGTGTAGCCATTCTGCACTGTATCGGCAGCCGAGATGAGAAGTACAATGTCTACTGCTCCCGAGTCTGTTGCATGTGGTCTCTGAAGTTCGCTCACCTGGTCAAGGAGGCCACGGATGCAAAGGTCTACGAGTTGTACATCGACATGAGAAGCTTCGGCAAGGGGTATGAGGAGTTCTACAAACGGCTGCTGAAGGAGGGGGTGATCTTCATCCGCGGCAAGGGTGCAGAGGTCAGCGACGTGATCGAGACGCCCGAAGAGGAAGGGAAACTGATCGTCAAGTGCGAGGACACCTTGCTGGGCGAACTGCGTCGCATTCCGGTGGACATGGTTATCCTCAGCACGGGCATCGAACCGCGTCATGATGCGGTGGAAGTGGCTCATCTGTTTGGCCTCAGTCGCAGCGCTGATGGTTTCTTCCTGGAGAAGCACCCCAAGCTGGCGCCCGTGGAGACCGCGTCCGATGGCATCTTCATCGCTGGCGCCTGCCAGGGCCCGAAGGACATACCGGACACCGTAGCGCAGGCCGGGGCGGCGGCGGTGGCGGCACTGGCCATGATGGACAGGGGAAAGGTGGCTTTGGAACCTTCCATCGCCGAGGTGAACATTGAGCGCTGCTCGGGTTGTGGCGAGTGCGTTCTCGCCTGCCCGTACAACGCCATAACATTGGTCGACGCGCGTGCACAGGTGGAGGAGACCGCGTGCAAGGGTTGTGGAACCTGTGTCGGCCACTGCCTGTCCAGAGCGATCACACTGCTGCACTTTACCGATGACCAGTTGGTGGCCGAGGTGCGGGGCGCACTGCGCATACTGGAGGTGGCTTGACAGATGCAGGCCAATGTTCTCTTTTCGAGACATCTGCCAGGAGGGAGTCTTGCCTTCGTGGTTGACATAGTTTCCGGTAGCGCTGTGAGATAGCGGACGACAGAGCGAGCCTTCAGAGGATAATCGGCTATGGGAAGAGAAGTCCTAGATTTCGGAACTCGAGAGCTTGACTTCGAGTTCGGTGAGGAGGTCACTCCGGATCTGCATGTGCTACGCACATGTATCCAGTGTGGCACGTGCTCTGCCTCCTGTCCCACTGCCTACGCCATGGACTACACTCCGCGGCAGCTGTGGAAGCTAGTCCAATTAGGCCTGAAGGATGAGGTGGTGAACAGCCGTACCTTCTGGCTGTGCACCACCTGCAAGGCCTGCGCCGTCCGGTGTCCACGAGGGATTGACCTCACCGAGACAATGTTGATGCTCAAGAGCTATGCCGTCAGAGAGGGGCTGGAGATTCCTGAAGGAATCGGTGTCCTGCGTGATACAGTGACCACGAACTACAACATCTCCGGGGACGAGAATGAGACCCGCTTGATCTGGGCGGAGAACCTGGAGCACATGCCTCGGGGCATCGAGGCCCAGCAAGGGGCGGAGGTCTTGTACTTTGTAGGGTGTGTCTCGGCTTTCTATCCCCAAGCCTACAGCATACCTCAGGCTATGGTGCAGATCATGGAAGCTGCGGACGTTGACTTCACCACCATGGGTGGTGAGGAGTGGTGCTGTGGTTATCCCCTGTATGGCGCGGGCATGAAGGACCTGGTCTCCGAGTTGGCGAGCCACAACATGGAGCGAGCCAAGGAACTGGGTTCTACGAAGTTGGTGGCAACCTGCCCTTCCTGCTACTATGCCTGGACCCATGTCTATCCCGAGTTGAAGGAGTTGCCCCCTGAGTTGGAGCTGCTACACGCCACCGAGTATCTGTCCCAATTGATGGAGCAGTCAAAGATTCAGCTAGGTCCAGTGGAGAGGGTTGTGACCTACCATGATCCCTGTGACCTGGGTCGCAAGAGCGGCGTATACGATGCTCCCCGCGCCATCCTCAAGGCCATTCCCGGGCTTGAGTTCAGGGAGATGGCGAGCCATGGAGAGGACGCCATGTGCTGCGGTGGTGGGGGTGACGTTGAGATCTCCGACCGGGAGGTGACGAGCCAGGTCGGGGTGCTGCGGATGGAGCAGGCGCAGGAGACGGGTGCTGAGGCGGTTGTCTCGGCCTGCCAGCAGTGCAAGCGCACCCTGCTCACTGGGGCCCGTCAAGCCAAGATAAGGATGCGGACTTTCGACATCAGCGAACTGGTTCTAGAATCCATCGGCAACGTCGAAGGTTGATATTACGGAGATTAGAGGCATGACTGATAGACCAAGAAGAATAGGGGTCTTCGTTTGTCACTGCGGGACCAACATCGCGGACAAGGTCGATGTGGAGGCGGTGGCAGAGTACGCCGCTGGGTTACCTGGGGTGGCAGTCAGTCGGACCTACCAATACATGTGTTCCGACCCCGGTCAGGACTTGCTGAAGCAGGAGATCGAGGAGTCGAATCTGAACCGGGTCGTGGTGGCCTCCTGCACTCCCCTCATGCACGAGCTTACGTTCCGACGCGCAGTGGAGAAGGCCGGGCTGAACCCCTTCCACTTCCAGATGGCCAACATCCGAGAGCAGGTCTCGTGGGTGACGGAAGATTCGGACCAGGCTACCGAGAGGGCGAAACGGGCGGTAGCTGCGGCGGTGCACCGAGTGGCCCATCACGAGGCGCTATCTGTCAAGGAGGTTCCTGTGGCGCCCGCGTGCCTGGTAGTGGGTGGGGGTATCGCCGGTATCGAGGCCGCGCTTCGCATCGCAGACTCGGGAAAGAAGGTCTACTTGGTGGAGAGGGAGCCCAGCATCGGCGGCTACATGGCGCAGCTTTATAAGACCTTCCCCACCTTGGACTGTTCGGCTTGAATACTGACGCCAAAGATGGTGTCCGTGGGACAGCACGAAAACATCGAGATTCTCAGCTACAGCGAGGTGGAAGACGTTGCTGGCTACGTTGGCAACTTCACGGTCAAGGTGCGCAAGAAGGCCCGCTACGTAAACGAGGACCTATGCACGGGCTGTGGCCTCTGCCAGGAGAAATGCCCAGCGAAGAAGATACCAAGTGAATTCGACGCCGAACTGGGGATGAGGACGGCGATCTACATTCCCTTCGCCCAGGCCATACCTCGGGTGCCGGTGATCGACGAGGAGAACTGTCGCTACTTGCAGACTGAGAAGTGCCGCGTCTGTGAGAAGCTCTGTCCCACTGGCGCGGTTGACTTCGAGCAGGAAGATCGCCTGGTGGAGCTAGAGGTAGGCACCATCATCGTGGCCACCGGCTATGATCTGTTCGATTGCTCCCGCGTTACGTCATATGGGTATGGCGAGTATGACAATGTGCTGAGCAGCCTGCAATTCGAGCGGCTCGTGGATGCGAGCGGGCCTACGCGGGGCAAGATTGTGCTGAAGGACGGTCGGGAGCCGGAGAGCATAGCCATCGTGCATTGCGTGGGCAGCCGGGACAAGAACTACAACAGGTACTGTTCGCGGATTTGCTGCATGTATTCCCTCAAGCTGGCTCATCTCGTCAAGGATGCGACGGATGCGCAGGTCTATCAGTTCTACATCGACATGCGCACCGCCGGGAAGGGGTACGAGGAGTTCTACGAGCGCCTGCAGGAGGAGGGAGTGATCTTCATCCGGGGCAGGCCGGCCGAGATAGTTCCCCACAACGGTCGGTTGGTAGTCAAAGCAGAGGATGCCAATCTCGCTCGATTGGTTCAGATTCCTGTGGACATGGTCATTCTGAGTGCGGGTTTGGAGCCACGACGGGATGCTGGGGAGGTGGCTCACCTGTTTGGCCTCAGTCGCAGCGCAGATGGCTTCTTCCTGGAGAAGCATCCCAAGCTAGGACCGGTGGAGACCGCGTCCGATGGCATCTTCATCGCTGGCGCCTGCCAGGGCCCGAAGGACATACCGGACACCGTAGCGCAGGCCGGGGCGGCGGCGGTGGCGGCACTGGCCATGATGGACAGGGGAAAGGTGGCTTTGGAACCTTCCATCGCCGAGGTGAACATTGAGCGCTGCTCGGGTTGTGGCGAGTGCGTTCTCGCCTGCCCGTACAACGCCATAACATTGGTCGACGCGCGTGCACAGGTGGAGGAGACCGCGTGCAAGGGTTGTGGAACCTGTGTCGGCCACTGCCTGTCCAGAGCGATCACACTGCTGCACTTTACCGATGACCAGTTGGTGGCCGAGGTGCGGGGCGCACTGCGCATACTGGAGGTGGCTTGACAGATGCAGGCCAATGTTCTCTTTTCGAGACATCTGCCAGGAGGGAGTCTTGCCTTCGTGGTTGACATAGTTTCCGGTAGCGCTGTGAGATAGCGGACGACAGAGCGAGCCTTCAGAGGATAATCGGCTATGGGAAGAGAAGTCCTAGATTTCGGAACTCGAGAGCTTGACTTCGAGTTCGGTGAGGAGGTCACTCCGGATCTGCATGTGCTACGCACATGTATCCAGTGTGGCACGTGCTCTGCCTCCTGTCCCACTGCCTACGCCATGGACTACACTCCGCGGCAGCTGTGGAAGCTAGTCCAATTAGGCCTGAAGGATGAGGTGGTGAACAGCCGTACCTTCTGGCTGTGCACCACCTGCAAGGCCTGCGCCGTCCGGTGTCCACGAGGGATTGACCTCACCGAGACAATGTTGATGCTCAAGAGCTATGCCGTCAGAGAGGGGCTGGAGATTCCTGAAGGAATCGGTGTCCTGCGTGATACAGTGACCACGAACTACAACATCTCCGGGGACGAGAATGAGACCCGCTTGATCTGGGCGGAGAACCTGGAGCACATGCCTCGGGGCATCGAGGCCCAGCAAGGGGCGGAGGTCTTGTACTTTGTAGGGTGTGTCTCGGCTTTCTATCCCCAAGCCTACAGCATACCTCAGGCTATGGTGCAGATCATGGAAGCTGCGGACGTTGACTTCACCACCATGGGTGGTGAGGAGTGGTGCTGTGGTTATCCCCTGTATGGCGCGGGCATGAAGGACCTGGTCTCCGAGTTGGCGAGCCACAACATGGAGCGAGCCAAGGAACTGGGTTCTACGAAGTTGGTGGCAACCTGCCCTTCCTGCTACTATGCCTGGACCCATGTCTATCCCGAGTTGAAGGAGTTGCCCCCTGAGTTGGAGCTGCTACACGCCACCGAGTATCTGTCCCAATTGATGGAGCAGTCAAAGATTCAGCTAGGTCCAGTGGAGAGGGTTGTGACCTACCATGATCCCTGTGACCTGGGTCGCAAGAGCGGCGTATACGATGCTCCCCGCGCCATCCTCAAGGCCATTCCCGGGCTTGAGTTCAGGGAGATGGCGAGCCATGGAGAGGACGCCATGTGCTGCGGTGGTGGGGGTGACGTTGAGATCTCCGACCGGGAGGTGACGAGCCAGGTCGGGGTGCTGCGGATGGAGCAGGCGCAGGAGACGGGTGCTGAGGCGGTTGTCTCGGCCTGCCAGCAGTGCAAGCGCACCCTGCTCACTGGGGCCCGTCAAGCCAAGATAAGGATGCGGACTTTCGACATCAGCGAACTGGTTCTAGAATCCATCGGCAACGTCGAAGGTTGATATTACGGAGATTAGAGGCATGACTGATAGACCAAGAAGAATAGGGGTCTTCGTTTGTCACTGCGGGACCAACATCGCGGACAAGGTCGATGTGGAGGCGGTGGCAGAGTACGCCGCTGGGTTACCTGGGGTGGCAGTCAGTCGGACCTACCAATACATGTGTTCCGACCCCGGTCAGGACTTGCTGAAGCAGGAGATCGAGGAGTCGAATCTGAACCGGGTCGTGGTGGCCTCCTGCACTCCCCTCATGCACGAGCTTACGTTCCGACGCGCAGTGGAGAAGGCCGGGCTGAACCCCTTCCACTTCCAGATGGCCAACATCCGAGAGCAGGTCTCGTGGGTGACGGAAGATTCGGACCAGGCTACCGAGAGGGCGAAACGGGCGGTAGCTGCGGCGGTGCACCGAGTGGCCCATCACGAGGCGCTATCTGTCAAGGAGGTTCCTGTGGCGCCCGCGTGCCTGGTAGTGGGTGGGGGTATCGCCGGTATCGAGGCCGCGCTTCGCATCGCAGACTCGGGAAAGAAGGTCTACTTGGTGGAGAGGGAGCCCAGCATCGGCGGCTACATGGCGCAGCTTTATAAGACCTTCCCCACCTTGGACTGTTCGGCTTGAATACTGACGCCAAAGATGGTGTCCGTGGGACAGCACGAAAACATCGAGATTCTCAGCTACAGCGAGGTGGAAGACGTTGCTGGCTACGTTGGCAACTTCACGGTCAAGGTGCGCAAGAAGGCCCGCTACGTAAACGAGGACCTATGCACGGGCTGTGGCCTCTGCCAGGAGAAATGCCCAGCGAAGAAGATACCAAGTGAATTCGACGCCGAACTGGGGATGAGGACGGCGATCTACATTCCCTTCGCCCAGGCCATACCTCGGGTGCCGGTGATCGACGAGGAGAACTGTCGCTACTTGCAGACTGAGAAGTGCCGCGTCTGTGAGAAGCTCTGTCCCACTGGCGCGGTTGACTTCGAGCAGGAAGATCGCCTGGTGGAGCTAGAGGTAGGCACCATCATCGTGGCCACCGGCTATGATCTGTTCGATTGCTCCCGCGTTACGTCATATGGGTATGGCGAGTATGACAATGTGCTGAGCAGCCTGCAATTCGAGCGGCTCGTGGATGCGAGCGGGCCTACGCGGGGCAAGATTGTGCTGAAGGACGGTCGGGAGCCGGAGAGCATAGCCATCGTGCATTGCGTGGGCAGCCGGGACAAGAACTACAACAGGTACTGTTCGCGGATTTGCTGCATGTATTCCCTCAAGCTGGCTCATCTCGTCAAGGATGCGACGGATGCGCAGGTCTATCAGTTCTACATCGACATGCGCACCGCCGGGAAGGGGTACGAGGAGTTCTACGAGCGCCTGCAGGAGGAGGGAGTGATCTTCATCCGGGGCAGGCCGGCCGAGATAGTTCCCCACAACGGTCGGTTGGTAGTCAAAGCAGAGGATGCCAATCTCGCTCGATTGGTTCAGATTCCTGTGGACATGGTCATTCTGAGTGCGGGTTTGGAGCCACGACGGGATGCTGGGGAGGTGGCTCACCTGTTTGGCCTCAGTCGCAGCGCAGATGGCTTCTTCCTGGAGAAGCATCCCAAGCTAGGACCGGTGGAGACCGCTTCTAACGGTATTTTCATCGCGGGCGCCTGCCAGGCCCCGAAGGACATACCGGACACCGTAGCGCAGGCCGGGGCGGCGGCGGCGGCCGCCATAGCCATGATGGACAAGGGAAAGGTCACCCTGGAGCCCTCCATTGCCCAGGTGGAGGTTGCACTTTGTACTGGCTGCGGCGAATGTGTGTTGGCCTGTCCCTACAGCGCGCTGGACCTGGTCGAGGGACACGTAGAGGTGGAAGAGACGGCCTGCAAAGGCTGCGGCGTCTGTGTCGGCCATTGTCGCTCCAAGGCCATCACAGTCTTGCATTTCAAAGATGAGCAGTTGTTGGCAGAGATGGAGGGAGCTCTGCGGATGTTGGAGGTGGCTTGATGTACGAACCTAAGATCATTGCCTATGCGTGCACCTACTGCAGCTACCCCGGCGCTGATCTCGCCGGCACGTCGCGCATCAAGTACTCGTCGAACGTGAACATCATACGGGTGCTATGCTCAGGGCGTGTCTCGCCAGAGTTGATCCTGCGCACCTTCCGCGAGGGTGCGGATGGCGTATTGGTGCTGGGCTGTCATTTCGGCGATTGCCATTTCATCAACGGGAATCACCGCACGGCCAAGCGTATTCCCGTGCTGCGGCGCATTCTGGAGTTCAGTGGGATCGAGCCGGAGCGGCTGCGGCTGGAGTGGGTCTCCGCGTCGGAGGGAGAGCGCTTCGCCCAGGTAGTCGACGAGTTCACAGAGACTATTCGGGAGCTGCAACCGATGAGGCAGGTGCTAGCATGAATAGAGTGGAACCCCTGAAGAAAGCCATAGAGGAACTCTTGGAGGAAGTGGAGGGGGTGGTGGCGCTGCTGCGCACTACTTCAGGACATGTTGCCCCTCACCTCTTCTGTCAGCGTGATGAACTGGATGAGCTAGCCATCTCTCCCAAGTATCCGCTGCCGTCCACGTTGCGTATCATTCAGACCGCGCACCCAGAGGCCAAGCTGGCCATAGTCTGCCGGGGGTGCGAGGAGCGGGGTCTGATCGAGATGGCCAAACGCAACCAAGTGAACCTTGACCACATCCGTGTCATCGGATTGGCGTGCACGGCGGAAGAGGCGGAGGAATGTCGCTGTGCGAAGCCCTATCCCAGTGTGCTGGTTGGGGCCCATGTGGGTGAGAGAACCGAGGCTGTTGCTGACAAGCTGATAGAGGAGTTCCGTGAGAAGGAGGTCGCCGAGAGGCTGACATTCTGGCGCAGTCAGTTCGACAAGTGCATCAAGTGCTACGCCTGCCGCAACGCGTGTCCACAGTGTTTCTGCCCCGAATGTGCGCTTGAAGAGGAGTTGTGGGTGGAGACGGGCCGAGTGCCGCCGCCTTTCCCCAGCTTCCATCTCATCAGAGCCATGCACACGGCTGGGAAATGCGTGGGATGTCTGGAGTGCGAACTCAGTTGTCCTGCCCACATTACCTTGACCAGGTTGTACGCCCTCATCCGGCAGGAGGTGGCAGAGATGTTTGGTTACGAACCAGGGGCGGATCTGGAAGCTCAGCCTCCTCTGGTGTTGCCGATGGAGGTGGAAGGGTAGCATGGAATACAGAAATGTCCTGACCACGTGCCCTTACTGCGGAACGGGCTGTGCCCTCTATTTGCAGGTGCTCGATGGGAAGGTGGTGGGCACCCTTCCGGTAAAGGGCCATCCCATCAGCGAGGGCGCACTCTGCATCAAGGGCTGGAATGCCCATGGTTTCATCCATCATCCCGACAGGCTCACCAAGCCGCTGATCAAGGAAACAGGCGAGTTTCGCGAGGCAACCTGGGACGATGCCTACGATCTCATCGTCGACAAGTTTTCTTCCTTCAGACAGGAGTTTGGTCCTGACAGCTTGGCGGTGCTGTCCTCGGCCAAGTGCACCAATGAGGAGAACTATTTGCTACAGAAGTTCACCCGCGCTGTCCTGGGCACCAACAACGTTGACCATTGTGCCCGCCTTTGACACTCCTCCACCGTGGCCGGTCTGGCCGCATCATTTGGCAGCGGGGCGATGACCAATTCTGTCCCCGATCTGGAGGAAGCCAACTGCATCCTCATCACGGGGTCCAACACCACAGAGCAGCATCCCATCATCGGCACCCGCATCTTGAGGGCTCAAGAGGAGCGGGGAACCAAGCTCATAGTGGCTGACCCGCGGCGCATTCAGATGGCGACTCATGCGGACCTATGGCTGCGCCAGCGGCCCGGCAGCGATGTGGCTTGGCTCAACGGCATGATGAACGTCATCATCAGTGACGGCCTGATCGACGAGGAGTTCATCGCTAACCGCGTCGAGGGGTTCGAGGAAGTCAAGGAGGTGGTGGCCAAGTACACCCCTGACGTGGTAGAGCGCATCAGCGGCATCCCTCAGGAGGAGCTGAGGCAGGCCGCACTGATGTATGGACAGGCAGAGAGGGCGGCCATCGTTTATGCCATGGGGATCACCCAGCACACGAGTGGTGTAGACCATGTAAAGGCTTGTGCCAACCTGGCCATGATCACGGGCAATCTGGGACGGGCAGGAACGGGGGTCAATCCCTTACGAGGCCAGAACAACGTTCAAGGCGCCTGTGACATGGGTGCCTTGGTCAACGTCTATCCCGGCTACCAGGCGGTGACGAACTCAGAGTTCAAGCAGAAGTTCGAGGAGGCCTGGGGCGTGACGGAGTGCTCCGACCAGGTAGGTCTCACCGTTACCGAGATGATAGACGCCGCCGAGACGGGCGAAGTCAAGGCCATGTACATCATGGGGGAGAATCCTGTGCTCTCCGATCCGGACAGCAACCATGTGATCAAGGCCTTGCAGGGCCTCGATCTCCTGGTAGTCCAGGATATCTTCTTGACTGAGACGGCAGAATTGGCAGATGTGGTCCTGCCGGGCTGCTGCTATGCCGAAAAAGATGGCACCTTCACTGGAACGGATCGGCGTATTCAGATGCTGCGCGAGGCTATCGCGCCGATTGGGGACTCCAAGGCCGACTGGGTGATCATCTGCGACCTGGCCCAGCGGATGGGGGCCTCGGGGTTCGAGTACGAATCGCCCGAGGAGATCATGGACGAGATAGCCAGCCTTACGCCCATCTACGGTGGTGTGAGTTTCGAGCGTCTGGAGGATCTGGGCTTCCTGCAGTGGCCATGCCGTACAGCGGAGGACCCAGGTACCGTTTTCCTACACGAGGGGCAGTTCACGCGCGGGTTGGGGAAGATGCACGTTGTGGAGCACCAGGATCCGGCGGAGATGCCCGACGAGGAGTATCCCTTCATCCTCACGACGGGGCGTAACATCTTCCATTACCATACCGGCTCCATGACGCGGCGGACCGCCAAGCTGGAGCAGGAGTCGCCGGAGGGATACGTGGAGGTGAACCCGGAGGACGCCGCGGAGTTGGGCGTTGGCGATGGAGAGCAAGTCCGGGTTAGTAGCCGGCGGGGCCAGATTGAGGCCAAGGCCTGGGTCACCGATCGGGTACCGCGTGGCTTGGTTTTTGCCCCCTTCCACTACGCTGAGGCTGCCGCCAACGTGCTAACGAACCCTGCCTTGGACCCCACGGCCAAGATTCCAGAGTACAAGGTCTGCGCCGTGCGGGTGGAGGCCGCGTAGCTGTTGACCCTCCCGGAGGTTTCAAACTGACGGTGAGAAGACCCTGTGGATCCAGCGAGGGAATTGGCCTGTGAAGCAACTTGTGCTTTCTGTTCTGCCGCAACGGTTTGCCGTCTGCCGGCTCCATCCAGACGATGTGATCCCTGACCGGCTGTCGGGGCATAGCTTCTGGTCCGTCACTCGAACCGACGAGGAACTCTCCCTTGTGTTGCCCCCGAGGAGGGTGCGCCCGCCGGCCGGAGGGCGGAAAAGGGCTGGCGCTGCTTCAAGGTTCACGGCCCTTTGGATTTCAGCCTGACCGGAGTTCTCGCTTCCCTCGCCTCGCCGCTGGCAGAGGCTGACATCAGCATCTTTGCCATCTCCACGTACGACTCTGACTACATTCTCGTGCGGGAGTGGGACCTGGATAAGGCCAAGGGTGTTCTATTGGACAGCGGGTATACAATTCAAGGCGTAGCTTCGTAGCACCACTGGTGTCAAAGCTGCGTCGTGGCTGATCTCCTGGACTTTGTGCGCCTGAGGAGGTAATCGACTTGAGCACGAACAAGTGCGAAGAACTGGAATCACTGTTTCAAGAGCACGGCTACACAGATTTCAAATGGATTGATCCGAAGGACATCGTCGTCTCCCAGTGGGTGCGCATGAAATGCACGTTCGGCTGCAATGAGTACGGCCAAAATGCATCGTGCCCACCAAACGTGCCCGCGGTTTCGGACTGCCAGCGGTTCTTCAGCGAGTACAGCTCAGCCGCGGTGTTTCACTTCGAGAAGGCGGTGAAGGACCCCGAAGATCGCCACGAGTGGTCGAGGGAGGTGAACCTGGGCCTTCTGGAGCTGGAGCGCGAGGTTTTCCTGTCTGGCCATCACAGGGCCTTTCTGCTCTTCATGGATTCCTGCTCCATATGCAAGAAATGTACAGGAGTGCGGGGTGAGTGCAAGAGACCCAAGCTCTCGCGTCCGGCGCCTGAAGCAATGGCTGTGGATGTCTTCTCCACGGTGAGGCGGTATGGATATCCGATAGAGGTTCTCAAGGACTACTCGGAGGCGATGAACCGCTACGCGTTTCTGATGATCGAATAGCAGAACGGAGTACTGGGCAGACAGGGAGAATCGAGCCTGCTTAACGAGGTGAGGCCCTCTCATCCCCATAGGGTGAAGTGGGCCTTCGTCGTGTGCGCCTATAGTGCGTCATCGCTTCGCTGGGTGCGCGGCTGCCAGGCGGCAAGCCACCTTTGACCCGATCATATCGTCTGTGAGCTTGATGCACGGAGCATGGATCAACTGGAGGGCGGCGACGACAAGTGGTGGGGCTGTGCCCATGTCGCTGTTCTTGCTCGGTCAAGCAGCATTCGGGCGGACGGACAGGGTGACTCCTCGGTTAGGTGGGCTGTGGGTCCTAACTCGCTCTGGCTATTCGCTCTTAGTTGACCTTCTCAGCGTGTCGATTTCGCGTTCGAGTCTCTTCTGCCTCGAAGCGATGGTGAACACGTAGGCGAAGGTCAGGGCCCAGAACACGGCATAAGCCGCGAAAAGGTACCACATACTATCCTCCTTCTCCAGAACGGAGTTTCTCTTGCAGTCCCTCTACTTGGTCCGCGAGTCTCCCTAAGCGGATGCGATGAATTAGCAATGTGAAGTAGAGGATCGTGAAGGCCAGGAGGCAGAAGAGAAAGGTGACCAGCATGGCCGGCGTCAAGTTAATGCCCTCTTTCTTGAAGATCACCGGGTGAAGTCCCTGCCACCAACGGATTGACATGAAGGTGAAGGGGACGCTGGCAAAGGCCACAATACCGTACACCGCAGCGAAGCGGGCCTTGCGCTCTTCCCCCTCAATGAAAGCCCTCAGCATCAGGTACGCCAAGTACAGGAGCAAGAGGACTGAGACCAGGACCAGGCGGAGTTCTTGCTGCCAGGGCCACCAGGCGTTCCAAGTGGCCTTGGCCCAGATGGACCCTGTGATCACAGCCATGGCGGTGAAGGTCATCCCGATCTCCACGGAGGACAGGGCGATGACATCCCAGTCTCGGCTCCCTGTACGGAGGTAGACTATGCCGGCCACCAGGGTGACGAAGAAGGCGAAGAAGCCTACCCAGGCCGAGGAAACATGGAAGTAGAAGATCCTCTGCACGTGCCCCATGGTGGCCTCTGTCGGTGCGTATAGGAACACCAGATAGAGTGCCGCTATCATGCTCAACCCGCTCAGCCAATTGAGCAGATCTCCGCTCCGGAATTTCCTGCTCATGATCGACACTCCTTTCGTGTGGCAGGATTCACCCTTCTATTATGAAGTCGAAGGTCATATAGGAGACTACCAGAAAGATGATGTCAAAGGCGGCGAGAACCCTCAGCCAGTGGGCCAACTCGCCCAGGGGCACGCCGTCGAGAATGCCTCCAGTGACCTTCGCCGCGGCGATGACCACCGGCAGGATGATGGGAAAGAGGAGAACGGGCAACATCACCTCTCGCGCCCTGGTGTTGACTGCGATGGCAGAGAGAAGCGTGCCCACAGCGGCGAAGCCAACGGTACCCAGGAAGATGGTGAGCAGCAAGGAAGGTCTGATAAGGCTGAGGTTGAAGAGAACCGAGAAGACCGGCAGCATCAGGGCCTCAACGATGGAGATGAAGATGAGGTTGCCGAGCATCTTGCCGAAGTAGATGACACCACGGTCCATGGGGGCCAGGAATAGTCCGTCCAGGCAATCGTTCTCCATCTCGATCGCCAGAGAGCGGTTCAACTCCAGGGTGCTGGCGAAAGCAAAGGTCACCCACAGGACTCCCGGCGCCACCAGCGCTATGTTCTCCACTCGCAGCTCAAAGCTGAAGTTAAAGATGACGATGACGAGCAAAGCGAAGACCAGCATGGAACTGAACATCTCCCTGGTGCGCAGTTCTGCCAGGACGTCCTTCCACACGATAGCTAGCACCTTCCTCAAGAAGCTCATGTGGCGGCTAGCTCCTCTGTCGATCTGTCTCCCACATGACGCCAGTAAGCTTGCGTGAAAGCGTCTGGGGTCAGAGAGGCGCCTTCGGCCTGATAGACGATCCTGCCCTTCGCCAGGATAGCTGCGGTATCGCATAGCTCCACGGCTCGTTGCAGGTTATGAGTGGTCATGATCACGGTGCGGGACTCGCTGGTAATGGTCTGGAGCAGACGTCGTAGCATCTCGGCAGCTTGCTGATCGAGACCAGTATAGGGCTCATCTAGGAGCATGAGCGACGGTTGATGGATGATGGCTCGGGCAATGGAGAGGCGTTGCTTCATGCCCCGAGAAAGGGTGCGCGCAGGGTCGTGGCGGCGTGCTTCGAGCCCCACCAGGTTCAAGAGCGTGTCTATCTGTTCTCCCAGACCGGGCACATCGTAGATGCGGCCATAGAAGGTCAGGTTCTCTTCCACCGTCAGTTTCGAGTAGGTGAGGGACTGGTGGGAGACAAATCCTATACGCCGCCGGATGTCGGCATTGCCGGAACGCAGATCAAGGCCACCAATACGCACCAGGCCGCTGGTGGGTTTGAGCAATGTCGCCAGAATACGCAGCAGAGTCGTCTTGCCAGCGCCGTTGGGGCCCACAATGGTGAGGAACTGGCCCTGCGCTACCTCCAGATCGACCTCTCGGAGAGCATAGGTGTGACCAAACGACTTCACCAAGCCCTGGACCTGGATCATTTACCCGCTCTCCCCCTGGGTCGCTCTGAAGAAGGGGTAGGCAAGCACGAAAAAGACACCCAAGATGACGCCCCCCAACACAGCCCAGGTGAGGAGCGGGGAAGCCATCGTGGGGGACGCTGGTGGCTCGGGCGCAGCCTCCATGGGGAGATTGGTGAAGTGGAGCAAGACGTCATCAGCCGGAGTCAAGTTCTGTGCGGTCAGGTGCAGATAATCACCGCCTTCAAGAGAGAGACGCTCGCCCTCGACTAGCCCGGGCGCAGTTACCTGCACCCCCACATCGGCGACCAGAACATCCAACGAGCTGGTGGGATACGCTATTCCTAGGGAAAGGCTGTCCGTCGGTGACTCGTGCCGCAATTCGTAGCTGAAGACAAACTGCTTTGAGCCGGGAAAGATCGGTCGAGTGGAGGCGACACCTGTCTCGGTCTCCACTACGCAGCACTCCATCAATCCCTCGATGAGCTGGACTGCGGAAGCGCCCTGGGGTAGAGGGAAGTGCACTGTTGCTCCTCCTTCTTCCCCTGTCGGGCCGACATACGTCTTGACTGCGCGGTTTAGGAGGATCTGTACCTCCTGCACGCGGATGGTTCCTGGCTCGAAATCGACGATCAGGTGGGCTCGTTCCACCGATAGATCTTCGTCACTGGTGGTCGATTCGTAGACGGTGAACGGTACGGAGATGAGGTTCTCTCCTTCTGGAAAGGCCACCACCTCGCTCCCGTACTGCACTCCCACATACTCCACTTCGAACTGATAGGCATATCCTTCCGTCTCGAGGCCTTCGAAGCGGAACTTCCCTTCTTCGTCGGTTGTCGTCTCGAAGGAAGTCTCAGGCTCTGAGCCAGCGAAGGCCCAGAGGGTTACACGTAGCCCTTCAAGCGGTCCGCCATTTGACGTACCGTCGAATACTTGACCCTCGATCACACCGGACCCTTGGGCCCAAGCGCCCGTTGTCGTGGTCAGCAGCAGGAGGATTGCCGTGAGGATGGTCAACCGAATGCGCATCTTACCTCTGCCCAGCCGTGTGTCGTCTTCTTGGCCAAGCAGCTATGGTTGTCCCGGCGAGCAGCACTCCGCCGCCGATCCAGAGCCAAGTGACCAGAGGGTTGATCACTATCTGAAAGGCGGCCAGGCCATCCTCATCCAAGCTAGCCAGGATCACGTAGAGGTCTTCCTTCAAGTTGCTGCGTATAGCCACTTCCGTTACCCATGGGTTTTCCAAAGCATAATGATAGCTCTTCTCCGGGACCAGGGTAGCCAATTTGGAATCCCCCCCATACACGTCCAATGTCGTGGAGAAACGGACTCTGCTCTGATACGTCTCAGGCTCGGGGTTCAATGACTCAGCTGCGTAGTCGATGTAGTGAAGTTCATAGCCGGCGATGGTAGTGGATTGGCCCAGATTCAAAGCGATGAGTTGCTCGCTCTTGTAGGTCATTGAGCCCGTCACTCCGATGGTGATGAAGACGATACCCAGGTGCACCAGGTAGGCGCCGTGGCGGCGGCGAGCCCTGGAGAGCAGAGAAAGAAGGGCGCGTGGATAGGCCTCTCCCGTTAAGCGGCGCCGAGTCGTCAGGTCCCGTGCCAAGATTGACAGCAGTGACAAGACAACGAAGGTGCTGACGGCGGCAGAGACGAGCGGGAGCAGATCCCTCACGCCAAGCAAAAACAGTCCAGCGGCGATGACAGGACCTCCGATGGCTCCGGGAAGAAGGGTCCGCAGGTTCTCTCTGGTTGCTCGTCGCCAGGCGATGACTGGACAGATACCCATCAGCCAGATGAGCGCTAGGGCGAGGGGCCCGGTAGCTCGATCGAAGAAGGAGGCATCGAGGCTGATCTGAATCCCCCGAAAGGCCTGAGCGAAGGTGGGATACGTGGTGCCTACGAAGACTATCAGCGCCATACCGCATAGGAGCACGTTGGTGAGGAGGAACGCGCCCTCCCGCGAGAGGGGACTCTCCATCTCCCTTTCGCCCCTGAGTTGGTGGCGTCGACGGTACATAAGGTAGGAGGTAAGCCCCAAGATGATGGCTATAAAGCCTAGCAGAAGATAGGCGATGGGCTGGAGACTGCGCGAGAAGCCATGGAGATCGGAGACGATGATGCCACCTCTGGTCACAAGCGTCGCAAACAGGCACAAGACGAAGGAGAGGGTGACCAACACCATGTTCCACAGCTTGTACATCCCCCGCCGCTCCTCCATCATCGCCGAGTGCAAGAAGGCGGTCCCCGTCAGCCATGGGATGAGGGAAGCGTTCTCTACAGGGTCCCAGGCCCAATAGCCACCCCAGCCGAGTTCCACGTACGCCCACCACGCCCCTATGATGATCCCGATTCCCAGAGAGAGCCAGGCGAAGAGATTCCAGGGCCTGACGGCCTTTATCCAGTCGCTACTCAGTTCGCCGCTCATCAGGGCGGCCAGGGCGAAAGCGAAGGGCACAGTGTATCCGGCGTAGCCAAGGAAGAGGATCGGTGGGTGAACGACCATGCCTGGATTCTCGAGTAGGGGCAGCATGCCCACGCCCTCGGTCGGTTTGAACGGCATGGTCTCAAAAGGATTGCTGATGAGAATCAGTACCAGGGCGAAGAAGGCTTCGTTGGCAGCCAGGGTGGCCAGAATGTACGGTCCGATCTTCCCCCACCTGTCACTGTATCGCACAGCTATCCCCGTCAGGATGGTGAGGAACCAGAGCCAGAGGAGCCAGGAGCCTGCCTCACCGGCCCAGAATGCGGAGATAGTGTAGATCAGTGGAAGGTGCGTGCTTGTGTAACGGTAGACGTAGGTTACCTGGAAATCGTGAGTGAGCAGCAGATAGAAGAGCACTGCTGCCGCAAGGGTGACCAGAACCATCGCCACCCCCAGTGCATTCTTCGCGCTTTGCAGCCACTGACGGGAGGGGCGACGGGCGCCGATGAAGGCAGCTACGGCTCCGTACAGCGAGACTACAAGACAGAGGACAACGATCCCATGGCCGATATCAGACATTGTTGTTTCCTGGCGGAGGAGAGGTGTGAGTGGGCTATTCTTCGACGTACTTGGAGGGGCATTTGAGGAGCAGGGTGCTTGCCTCGAACAGACCGTTGGAGGTGTATCTTCCCTCTACCACCGCCTGAGCGCCGTCCCGGAACATATCGGGACGGACACCCTCATACATCACAGGTAGGCTCCCGCCTTCATCGGCGATCTCGAAACGGAGAATCAGCTGCTGGGGATTCCAGTCAATGCTTTCGCCGACCACGATCCCAGAGACTCTCACCATGCGATCCGACGGTCCTTCGGCCAATAGCTCATCTACGGTCAAATAGCGGGCGCTGGCTCCCTCGATGTTGCTGAAGATGAGCCATCCCAGGACTAGCAAGATGAGGGCTCCCCCAATGACGAACTTCAGCCGCCTACCAGCGATCATGTCACGCGTCCGCAGCTCGGACATAGACCTTTACTCGCCCATCTATCCTCTCTTTTCCCGGGGTATCAAGTATAGTGAGAAAGTACTTGATTGTCAAGGTCATCCTGCACGGGAGATCGAATGCAAATAGTGCCAATTCTCGTTCTGACGAGGGCTCTCATAGCCTCGCTATGCCACC
Organism: uncultured Anaerolineales bacterium; assembly: GCA_964573815.1. Taxonomy (GTDB): domain Bacteria; phylum Chloroflexota; class Anaerolineae; order UBA7937; family B3-Chlor; genus CAYGAW01. The sequence continues at coordinate 243 of CAZNMJ010000034.1, read as the reverse complement.
GGGTTTGCTGATAGGCCTTGAGATTCTGTAGGTCTACTGGGGATTCGTAGCGATTTCAGAGTGGTTCTCAGTGATAAGTCCAGCAAAAGGTAGCATCTTGGTCATCTTCATGACCAACTATCTTCGGGCCGGTAGAACTACCTACGCTAGGCAAGGCCGTGGGGGCAGGGCCTAAGACAGCTCAAAGACGCCATCCGCCGCGACTCGCAATGTTGCGAGATGGAGTGTTGCCTCGGCCACAAG
>CAZNMJ010000033.1:10720-19996 GCA_964573815.1 uncultured Anaerolineales bacterium | reverse complement strand
CGGTTGGCTGACCTGACGATGTGGGCGGGCGTGGTGCTACTGGCCACTGGTCTCGGTCACCGCCTACTGCGCGGATTGGCCTACGACTCACTGCTCGAGGAATTGAGCTTATCCGCTGGCCTGGGTCTGGGTTTGATCTCTTTGCTCACTCTGGGGCTGGGCCTGGCGGGGCTGCTGTCTCGATGGCTCTTCTTCGGGCTTGCTCTCGTGGGCTACGTGGCGCTGTTCGGAGAGATCAGGACCATCCTCCGACGTCTTCGTAGCTGCAGGAGGCCCCCGCTGACATCGCTGTCCGACCGCCTTCTGGCCGCATACCTAGCTATCATCATTTGCCTGACCGTCCTGGCAAGCCTCACGCCCCCAATAGCATGGGATAGTCAAGTCTATCATCTCACCGGCCCCAAACTCTACATCGAACGAAGCAAGATCGTGGGGGGCATAGATCTCCCGTATCTGGGTTTCCCGTCTTTGCTACAGATGCTCTTTCTGGCAGGCATGCTACTGAAAAGCGACATCGTGCCCAAGCTGATGCACCTCGGCTGCGGCCTCCTCACAGTCGGACTGCTCTATTCCTTTGCGCGCAGATTCCTTCACCCCAAGACCCAGTTGCTGGCGCCAGCGATCTATCTGTCCGCCCCAACCTTGGTGCTCATCTCTACCTGGGCCTACGTGGATTTGGGACTGGCCTTCTACGTCCTTGCGACTTTCCATAGCCTGATGGTCTGGACAGAGTCGAGGGAGCGGGCCTGGTTGATCCTCAGTGGCGCGTTTGCGGGTCTGTCGTTGGGGGTGAAGTACACCGCTGTCGTCACGCCGCTGATATTGGTCCTCATAGTGATTTGGGAAAGCTGGTCGCAGCGCATCGCTGGCGTAGTGCGGAACTCGCTGCTTTTTTGCGCTGCAACAATTCTCTTCGCCTGCCCTTGGTATCTGAGGAACCTAGCCTTGTGGCGCAATCCTTTCTACCCCTTTCTCTTCGGCGGTCCCTTTTGGGACGAGTTCCGCGCCTGGTGGTTCAGTCGCTTTGGCACTGGACTGAGTAATGAGCCCGTACGCCTGTTCCTCGCCCCTTGGGAGATGACCATTATGGGCGTTGAGGGAAAAGCCGGATACGGAGCCAACATCGGTCCCATCTTCCTGGTCTGCCTGCCTCTCCTGATCCTTGTGCTGATCCGGCGGAACAGCGACAGACATCGTACCTCCATTGTGGCTTACTCTCTCCTTGCCTGCGGCGCCAACTACCTATTCTGGCTGTACGGCGTTGCTCAATCGGGCCTCCTGAGGCAGACGCGCCTTCTACTCCCCATCTTCCCCCTCCTTGCTGTACTGGCTGGTATCGCAGTGGAAGAACTGGGCGCCTGGGACGCAAAAGGCTTTTCCCCACGGCGACTCCTCTTGATGGTCCTACTACTCGCTCTCGGCCTCAATGCTTTCTCCTTCATCCTCTCTTTCGTAGCCGACTCGCCTCTGCCATATATCGTGGGCCTGGAAACACGCGAACAGTATCTGCAAAGGCATCTAGGCGACTACTACCTAGCTGTCTCCTACATCAATAAGGATCTGCCGCCTTCTGCAAGAGTGCTATTCCTGTGGGAACCTCGTAGCTACTACTGTGAGAAGGACTGCTGGCCCGACGCCATTCTCGACAGGTTCAAACATCTTAGCTACCACCATGGGGATGCCCAAGGCATCGCAGAATACCTCCGCGCCCAGAGCGTAAGCCATGTCCTCTTTTACAAGGCCGGCTTCGAGCACATACTCGCAGCTCAGTTCGATCCCATTCTGCCAAGTGATGTCGCAATGTTGGACGCTCTACTGGACGAGTACATGGACCCGCTGACCGACATATCGGATTCCTATGTGGTCTATCGGTTGAGGTAGATCGGTGAGACAAGTGCGGAACCCCGCGTCGGGCCCTCGATTCGAACCCAGCAGGTTCACTGCAAGGGTTTGCTCCTTCAGGTCTCAGCGCCGGCAGCACTGGCAGTGGCAGAGCTGGGCCGGGCGGGCGGACTGTCAGAATAGCATCTGGCAAGAGCATGAATGTTGCAGTGAGACAGACGGAGGTGCAGGATGTCGTCGGTGAGCATCGTCATCCCTGCGTACAACGAAGAGCAGAGTATCGAGAGTACCCTGGTAGAACTCAAGGCGGTGATGAACCAGCAGGATGTGGAGTACGAGATCATCGTGGTGGACGACGGTTCCACCGACAGGACTGCGGATCTGGTTCGGCTGCACCAGGGTGTGCGCGTCGTGCGGCATCACACCAACAGAGGCTACGGGGCTGCAATCAAGACTGGTATCCGCCAGGCAGACCACGAGTGGATAGCCATAATTGACGCCGATGGCACGTACCCACCCGAGGCAATACCGTCCCTCGTAGCTGAAACGGATCGGTACGACATGATCGTGGGAGCCAGGTCGGAGCGAGATTTCCCTCTCATCAGAAGGCCTGCCAAGTGGTTCATCGCCAAGCTGGCGGAGTATCTCTCCGAGACCAAGATACCGGATCTGAACTCCGGTCTTCGAGTCTTCAGGAGAGACATTGCCCTGAGCTACTCCAACATTCTTCCGTCGCGGTTCTCGTTCACCATTACCATCACCATTGCGTTCTTGAGCGATCACTACTTGGTCAAGTTCGTCCCAATCCAGTATCACAAGCGAGAGGGCAACTCGAAGATCAGCCCCATACAGGATACCTTGAACTTTGTGCAACTCATATTGCGCACGATCATGTACTTCAGACCCTTGAAGGTCTTGCTTCCGATCAGCTTTGCTCTGTTTCTGCTGGCGGTGATCATCGGGGTCTACAGCCTCTTGACACAGGGTCGCGTCATGGACATCACTGTCATTATCCTCACCATGGCCGCCATTCAGATCACCGTCATGGCTATGATTGCCGACATGATCCAGAAGAAAAACAAAGTATAGACGCGGTTCTACGAGCCTTGAAAGCCAGGCACAGTTTCGATGATATAGACTCCAGAGTATGTACTCGCTGTGGTGCCTGCGCCAGCATCTGCCCAGCAGGCGTCATAGCCGTGCAAGGAGACAGTGTCTTCCTGTGTGGCGAGTGCATCGGCTGCGGCCTCTGCTACCGGTTCTGCCCGGGCAGGGAGATGGACTTCGACGCTCTGAGTAAGGCCCACTTGGGTGCTCATCCGCAGGATGCTCTTCTTGGCTTCTACCGTTCTCTGGGAGTCGCGCAGGCCACTGATGAGATCACAAGAAGAGGCGCTGCGTCCGGAGGAGTGGTCACAGCGCTCTTGACCCACCTACTTGAGCAAGGGAGTATCAAGGGCGCCTTAGCTGTCACCATGAGTGAGGAAAGGCCTTGGCAGTGCCAAGCCAGTCTCCTCACCACCGGGGAGGAGGTGAGAGGCGCGGCTCAATCGAAGTACAGCCTGGTTGGCCTGGATGCGCTGCTGAGGATGGCTCGGCAGAAGGAGGGCCCCTTCGCGGTTGTGGGGCTCCCCTGCCATGTGCATGGACTCCGACGGCTCCAACGGTTGGGGTCCTTCCGACAGAAGTTCACCTTGGCGATTGGGCTGTTCTGTGGATTCAATCTCCTACCCACTGCCACAGAGCACCTTATCTCCAAGCTCGGCTTCGCCAAGGAAGAAGTAGTTCACCTCGAGTATCGAGGAGGAGACTGGCCCGGCGGCTTCCTTATCCACACGCATGACGGAGAACAAGCTTTCATACCCAAGGATTCGTATGGTTATGTCAACTTGATGTACGCGCCGCGCCGATGCTTGGCGTGCCCGGACCTGACCAACGAGTTGGCTGACATCTCAGTGGGAGATGTCTGGCTAGAGGAATATGCCGGCGGTTGGTCCACGGTCATCGCTCGTAGCCCTAGCGGGTTGAGTGTCCTCCAGAAAGCGACTCTCGCTGGAGCGATCAGATTGGAGGAGATCAGTCGCGAAGATATCCTCCGTTCGCATGCCCATCTTTTCGCTTACAAGAAGCAAGGATACTTCGTTCGCCAGAGGTGGCTGAGCATTCCTTTGAGCTATGAACTAAAGCGGCCGACACTAGGCACGAGCCTTTGGTTACAGCAGTCACTACTGCTGGCGCTGATACTCCTTCTGGGCAACAACACTGTGAGGCGCCTGGTGCAGCGGCTGCCTTCGACGTGGCTGGCTAGGCTGTCTTCCTTGGGTAGACAGGGCGTCAACTCAAGTACGTGTTTGGAGAGAGTGTGAAACTAGCCCGAAAGCTGATCCGTCTGCTGGGTCCGTTGCTGTTCCTGCTCATTCTCTCCAGGATCGACGTGAGAGGTGTATTGGAGACTATTGCTTCGGCAAGGGCCGACTTCCTCCTGGGAGCCCTACTGCTTTACCCTGGCTTGATAATGCTCAAGACGTGGCGCTGGCGCATACTTCTGCGTCAACAACAGACCGACTACGGTCTCGTACCAGCATTTGTGGTCTATAACAGCAGCCTCGGCCTTGGCTACGTCACCCCGGGAAGGCTAGGGGAGTTTGTGAAGGCGCTCTACCTTCGTCAAGACAAAGGGGTCCCCCTTGGACAAGGCTTCTCCAGCGTGGTGATGGATAGGTTGTTTGACCTCTATCTCCTAGTCATCATCGCGTGTGCGGGAATGCTCACAATCTCGCTACCGGAACAGCTGTCCCTGGTCCCAAAGGTCGCCCTGTTCCTGGTTGCCCTTGCTCCACTCGTGGCGCTAATCCCTGCTGCGACTCGCAGGGTAGCAGTCCTTCTCACCGGCGCACTGACCGGCCTGGGGATGCGGGAGTATCACAGAGATATCGAACGCACTCTGGACAGTTTCCAGAGAGGGATGGAATCACTGCTCAACCTACGCCTTCTCCTGCCCCTGCTGGTCACGGTGGCCGCGTACGGCGTCTTCTACCTGCAATGCTATCTGATAGCTGGTGCCCTGCGCTTGCCGTTGTCCTACTTCTACATGGCATTCTGTGTCTCGGTCGCGAGCCTTGTGGCCCTGCTGCCGATATCCGTCTCTGGTCTTGGCGTCCGCGACGCCACGTTCCTGGCCCTTCTGCTGCCCCTGGGAGTCACAGCCGAGTTAGCTGTCAGCTATTCCCTCCTGATCCTGTTAGTGTTCAACGTATTCGGAGGTGTAATGGGGGCCATCGCCTGGTTCGGCAAGCCACTGAGATGAAAAAGCGTCTGATCCGCCCAGCGACCCTTGTGCTGGCAGTCATTGCATTGGGTTTTGCCCTGCGCCTTTTTCACTTGGACGGCCAGAGCTTCTGGTATGATGAAGCGATGAGTGCAGGGATCAGCAGGGGGAGTGTAACCCAGATTCTCAGGAACGATTTCTATTCACCTCACCCCCCGCTGTACTTCCTGGCGCTTCACTATTGGCTCGCCATTGGCCAAAGCGATTTCGCCATCCGCCTGCTCTCCGCCATGCTGGGAGTGGCGGGCATCGCGGGCATGTTCGCCCTGGGCAAGGCCCTGTGCGACGACACCGTCGGCCTAGTCGCCGCGACCATCACCGCTATCGCTCCCTACCACGTCTTCTATTCCCAGGAAGCTCGCATGTACGCTCTACTCTTCCTAATGAGCAGCATGCTCCTGGTGAGCTACGCCCGCGTGTTGCAGACCGACTCACGACGCTGGTGGGCCGCGTACACTTCACTAGCAGCTCTCAGCCTCAATACGCACTTGCTCAGTGGGCTCCTGCTATTGAGCCTTCATCTTCACTTCTTCATACACGGAACACCCGCGCGAAAATCGTGGCGCCGACTCGCCATTAGCGATGGGGTGGTCATTCTTGCCTTCTTGCCCAGATTCAGCATCCTCATGGCCCAGGCACGGCGAGTGACCGGCGACTTCTGGATCCCAAGACCCGCATTGGCGCAGCTCTTCTCGGCGCCGCATGCCTTCACACTCAGCCAGCACGTCAGCGAGAGCGTGTTGCCCATGGCCTTCGCCTTTGTTCTCTTCCTCGTTATAGTGACGCACTTACAGATCGCACGCGAACTCGCGAGTCGCGGAAGTGACAGCGCCGCACTCACTCTCGCCTTGTACGCCTTCTGGAGCCCCTTGTTGCTTGCGTTCGTCATATCGCAGTGGCGCTCTGTCTACCTAGAGCGCACTCTAATAGTGGCAGTTCCAGCGCTCTACTTTCTACTCGGTTGGGGAATGACGCGAACGAAGGAGCGTTATGTCAACGTCGCTCTAGCGCTTCTGGTGACCCTTTTCGCCGTGGACGGGCTATACAACTGGTACTTCGATCCCAACTTTGCAAAGCCTCCCTTCCGCACTGCGGCCCAGTTTCTGCGAGACAGGGCCGAGCGTGGCGAGCCAGTTCTACACACCAGCGACGCCGGGTTTCTCATTTTCGCGCACTATGCTCAAGACTGCAGTGGCTACTTGCTGGAAGGTGATCCTGACCCTGGGATACCGGTGGACGTCTACCGTCTGTTCGGCGCTGAGATCATCGCCAAGGAGGAGTTGCCGACCTCCCGTTTCTGGGTAGTAGTCGCTTTGGACAACAGCATTGAGTTCCAGATGGAATTGGCGGAGTGGTTCGATAGCCATCGCAGCGTCATTGAGAGCTACGACTTCGAGGGCATCAATGTCCGCCGCTACGAGGATGGGGGCACAGCCCGGTGAGGAATCACTGTCATAGACGCTGCTTGAGCCGAGACCGGTAGTTGCCGATGCGTTCCGCCATCGAGTCTCTGTCGCGGAACACCAACCAGGCGAAAGTGATCACCGTCAACAGTACGAAGATATCCCCTGATCTTCCTGACACCGCGGCCCAGAACAGTAGTAGATATGATACGATCACCAGAACCCCAAGCAGTCTTCTTCCCGGTGTGGAAAGAGCAGGGATGCACAGCAGAACCAGATCGTAAGGCTTCATGTAAACGGGCAGGAATATGCCCACCGTGAGCACGAAGTCGAACCTGGTATTCAGGAGCAATGTGGCCAACAGACCCAAGGAGAGGAGAACGCCCAACCAATACTGGGAGGTAAGCGCCCAAGACAGACCCCAGACTGTGGGGATCGCCCTACCGGCTTCGCGCGTGATCCAACTCGCGCTGGCCCACCAATGGAGAGTCCAGTCGGGCATCAAGCCGAAGGCGACCACCAGCATGCAGACGAACGTTACCGCGAAAGCGAGAAGCCCTTTTCGGCGCAGCCGGAACAGAGTGACGGGTAGCACCAACGCCATGGTCTGTGGCTTTATCAAACCTGCGGCAAGGGCAGCCCCGGCCAGAACGTGCCGGTCTCTCCTCAGACCATAGTGAACGAGGGAAAGCAGGAAGAGGGCAAACATGGAGGTCTGTTGATCGAAGAATGTGATCAGGCTGGGCACGAAAGCCGCGCAACTGAGAGTCGAGAGAACAAAGTCCCTGGCCTTGGGCCTTGGACCGATGATCAAGTATATCGACAGGATCAAGGCTATCTCTGAGAGCGTCAGCCAGATGTTCTTGGCTGTCTCCAGATCGAAGAGCCCCAGGGGTACAACCAGCACTGCGATGAACAGAGGATAATTGAAGTTCGCCGTCGCTCTGGGGGCGAGGATTTCCTGGATTACAGCGTAGTCGTAGGGGTTTCGACCCTCAAGAAGAGCCCTCCCCGCCCCCCAGAAGGAGTTGAAATCGAAATGAGGCTCAAAGTAGGAGTTCAAGAAGTAAAGAGCGGCTATGCAGAAAACGACGACCAAGGCACGTACCAGGGATCTTCTCACCACGGTTCGCTGATCTCCGATGCTTCGGCGCAGACAGTGAATGCCGCGTCACAATCTTAACACGTACTTGAGCGGAAATCAAAGTTGATGTTTACACATCGTTAAGCTAGAATTGTCACGCTTGGCCTCCACTTGAGAATCAAAGCGGACACGGCTTCTCGCTCTGACAGCAAAATGCACCAATCAAAAGCGCTACCGATCGATACAGTGCTGCTCCTGATCCTGGTTACGCTCCATATCATGCGCTTCACTGAAGTCATCGCCACCTTGCTCACCGTGTCGGTAGTCTCCTACATTCTCCTCGACACGGTAGCCTGGTCAAGCATGCTCCAGATATCGACGCAAAAGGTCTTCAACCTCAAGCTAACGTTGGTCATGCTGGCCATATTCTTGATCGTCGTTCTTCCTACGATGGCCTGGATGATAATGAGACAAGGCGCCGAACCATGGCAATACACCCATGATGGGGCGATACAGATCGAGGAATCCATCAAGTACCTACTACAGGGCAAGAACCCCTACACTGAAGACTATCTGGGAACCCCCTTGGCCCAATGGGAGTATGCCTTTGGAGGAGAGGAAGACAACCCCGCCCTGTATCACAACGTTTACCTACCTTTTATCTCCCTCTTCTCCATCCCCTTCTACTTAGTCGTCAAACATATGACGGGCTGGTATGACCAACGCTTGGTCTATCTATGCCTATTCGTGTGTACCCTGTGGCCTGTGATGAAACACGCTGCGGCACCAATCAGGAAGCTAAGCCTGCTGATCGTTTTCGGCTTGAACTATTTCGCCGCCTTCTATACGGTTTGGGGAGTGAACGACAGCTTTGTGCTGTTCTGGCTGATCATGACCACCTACCTGCTGCAAAAGGACAGAATAACTCTCTCCGCCCTGAGCCTCGGCCTGGCTTGCGCCAGCAAACACACGGCTTGGCTCTTTGTCCCCTTCTTCCTCAGCTACATATGGTTCAGGGCTCCCTCTCCAGGCAGATGGGCCTCCCTGCGAAAGGCTTATCCGCTTCTGGCCGTGCCACTGCTGTGCATTGTGCCTTTTCTCCTGTGGGACGCAGCCGCATTCGTGGATGACACCTACTTGTATCTGTCAGGTCAGGCAGCGTCGTCCTACCCAATTAGCGGTCTCGGCTTCGGAGCCCTCCTCGTGGCTTTGGGACTCATACGAGATCCGAACAGCTATTTTCCCTTCGCGCTTTTCCAGGCCGTCTTTTGCGTGCCACTACTGATCTTCCTATTGAGGCGCCAGTTGTCTAGCAATACGGTGAAGCAATGCTGGCTGGGATATGGCATTCTACTCTTGATCGTCTTTTTCTTCTCCCGCTACTTCAACGATAGCCACCTGGGCCTAGTAGTCAGCGCTCTTGGCCTGGCCTATTTCTCGGAACCTACCCCCTTGGAGCTACAGAAGTGAGAGCCGGGCTGCCAGCGCCTTCTGATTTTCCATCTATTCTGACCCTATTCATCTCATTTGGGCCGAGTATTCTGCTTAACCACACCCCTGGCGGTTTCTCAACCAACCACACAGACCACTTCTACTGCTTCTCCATCGGTCGGTTATCC
>CAZNMJ010000033.1:7693-10620 GCA_964573815.1 uncultured Anaerolineales bacterium | reverse complement strand
TCCTACTGGTCCTCGGTACACTCTACGTCGTCCAATCCAGCGATGTTGCCGGCGCGTTGCTGGTCCTAACGGTAGGCGCCTACGCCGTTCTCGACGCGCTGGCCTGGTCAAAGGTCCTCAGCATATCAGTGCGAAGGCTCTTCGGCCTGAAGCTCACGTTGGTTACGCTGGCCATATTCCTAGTCGTCGTGCTCCCGACGATATCCTGGATGATCATGAGGCAAGCCACAGCGCCCTGGCAATACATCCATGATGGAGCCATACAGATCGAAGAGTCCATCAAATATCTGCTGCAGGGAAAAAACCCCTACACTGAGGACTACCTAGGGACGCCCTTGGCTCAATGGGAGTATGTTGAAGAAGGGATAAGAGAGAACCCCGCCCTGTACCATAACGCCTATCTACCTTTCATCTTCCTCTTCTCCACTCCCTTCTACGTGGTCATCAAACAGGTGACAGGATGGTATGACCAACGCCTGGTCTATCTACTCCTGTTCGTGTGCACTTTGTGGCCTTTGATGAAACACGCTACGACACAAACTAGGAAGCTAAGCTTACTGATCGTTTTCGGCCTGAACTTCTTCGCGGTCTCTTACACCATTCGGGGCGGAAACGACGTCTTTGTGATGTTCTGGCTGCTGATGGGCACGTATCTCCTGCAAAGAGATAGGACTAATGCCGCTGCACTGAGCCTTGGCCTCGCTTGTGCCAGTAAACAGACAGCTTGGCTCTTTGTCCCCTTCTTCCTCACCTATGTGTGGGGTAAGACTCCACCTCCCAGGCAATTGGCCTCCTTGCGAAAAGCCTATCCCATTTTCATAGTGCCACTGCTGCTGATCTTGCCATTTCTCCTCTGGGACGCGGCCGCTTTTATTGATGATACGTACTGGTACCTTTCGGGTCAGGCGGAATCGAGCTACCCGATTAGAGGTCCTGGCTTCGGCGGCCTGTTTGTGGCCTTCGGGCTCATAAGAGACAAGACCGCCTATTTTCCTTTCATCTTATTCCAAGCTGCCTTTTGTATCCCCTTGCTGGTCGTTCTGCTGAGAAGGCAGCTGGCGGACAATACCGTGGGACGATGTTGGCTAGGATACGGCCTCCTACTCCTGAGCTTCAGCTTCTTCTCCCGCTTCTTCAGCATGTTCTACCTCGGCACCATCGTAAGTGCTCTTGCGTTGGGTTGCCTATCCCAGGACACTGGCCAGGCGGCATAGAGGTGGAAGCAAAGCTGAGAACCCAGGGTAGTTTCTTGTTCTGTCTAGCTTTATTGGTCTCAGAACCGTTGCAGGGGACGTTCCGATGTCCAACTCAGCCCGCAAACGCTGTCTGCTGATCTTGATACTGCTTCTAGCCTTCGCCCTTCGCCTCGTCCGCCTGGAAGAGAGGGAGATGTGGTACGACGAAGCCTTCGCCGTCCTTTACGCCGAAAAGGACATCGAGGCCATCATCTACGGTACCGTTACCCCGGTCGAGGGCGCAGCGGCAGATATTCACCCCCTACTGTATTACTTCTTCCTACATCGTTGGATGAGCCTCGGTCAAAACCCCTTTGTCGTGCGCTTCCCTTCGGTCATCTTTGGCCTGCTGACCATTTGTCTGGTCTTCCGGCTGGGACAGGAGCTATTCAGCACTCAAGCCGGACTCATAGCCGCCTCGCTGACAGCCGTGTCCCCATTCCATATCTGGTATTCCCAGGAGGCCAGGATGTACAGCCTCCTTTGCCTGGCGACCCTTCTCTCCATCTACTTCTTCGTCAGGGGCTGGAAGCAAGAGAGGTGGGTGTACTGGCTGGCCTTCAGCATCTTCACCGCTCTGTCTCTCTACGCACACAACTTGGCCTTTCTGGTACTGCTCACCCTGGATCTCTTCGTGGTGCTGCAAAGAAGATGGAGGCTCTTGAGACCCTTGTTGCTCTCTCACATAGCAATTGCCTTGCTCTTCCTGCCGTGGCTGCTATTGGTGCCCGGTCAATTCGCCAAAGTGCGACAGGCCTACTGGATACCCGAGCCCGGCCCCGCCGAACTGGTGCGCACACTCATAGTCTTCACATTCAACCTGCCCGTGCCAGATTGGCTGCTGCCCCTTGCACTGTTCTTCAGCCTGCTGATCCTGTTCCTGACTCTGTATCGGACCTTCCGCCCACGTGTTGTACCGAAAGAGGGAGGCCAGTGGGCGAAGTACCTGACCGTGAGCCTCTCCTTCATCCCTGTGATGGCGATGTTCCTGGTGTCTCAAGTCAAAGCGGTCTACATCGAACGCGCCGTGCTCGTCTGCGCCCTGGCCTACTATCTCACCATTGCTCAGGCAACTCTGGCGGGGAGACTTCCGCGCTTTGTCATCGCTTCCCTGGTGCCAGTGCCCCTTCTGCTGGCAGGTTCGCTCTGGTACCAATACAACTACTCAGAGTTCCCACGCTCTCCCTTCCGGCAGGCCAATGCGTACTTGCGGGAGCGCCATAGGACCGGGGACGTTATCGTTCACGACAACAAGCTTTCATTCTTCCCCAGTCACTACTACGACCGTGGCCTCGATCAGGAATACATCGGCGATGCTCCGGGATCGCCCAGCGACACGCTCGCCTTGCCCACTCAGGAAGCTCTGGGGCTGCTGGCGCAACCAGACATCGCTCAGGCGACACACGGAACGCCAAGGGTATGGTTCGTGGCCTTCCAGCGCGCCCTCGACGAGGCCCAGGAATTGGGGGCGCCGAACCCCAGCAAGACCTGGTTGGATAGTGAATATCGCTTGACCGCTACGCAGACGTTCAGCGACCTTAACATCTACCTCTACGAATCGCCATGAGGAACAACTATACGAGACTTGATAGGACGCGATGCAGGACAGGTCGCTACATGACGAGCCGACCCGACAACAGGGTCTTCACGGGGCACTGCCACTTGCCCGTGAAGGTGGAGCGAGACAGCATC
>CAZNMJ010000033.1:0-7593 GCA_964573815.1 uncultured Anaerolineales bacterium | reverse complement strand
GGATGACATCCTGCGTCCGTATCAAGGTGTGGAGCCGATTACTGGCGGACCGGCCCAACTCTTCGCGCGGGTCTGGCAACGTTTCGATACCCTCTGGTATCTGCGCATCGCTAGCGAAGGTTACCCCCCAACCAACGGAAGCACAGTATACTCCCCGCTGCATCCACTCCTTATCTGACTTCTGAGGAAGGCTCTTCTGGGCAAGTGTTCGCTGGCAGCGCCGCTAATCTCCAATATGGGCTACATAGGCACCTTGGTCTGCCCATACAGACTCACTCGGTGGCAGTTGGGCACGGCCTCCGGTAGGCGAATTCCCTCCGTGGCCCTGCTGCTGTATGTGAGTGGCCAGTTGGCCATGCGGGGTTGGGTGGCCTAGAGGGACATTCGAATGGCACGTCTTACGGGTCGAGAGGTGCCAATAGGCGATTGTTCTTCGGCGCAGCCTGTAGGGCGCTTGCATGCATAGCACCTCACGCACCACTACGCTCGCCGGGATGCTCTCACAACAGTGGAAGTAGAACCAGACCAGGCGGAAATCGTGATGCCATGTATAGGTACTCAGGTCGCTTGGCGCCACCCTCATTCCGCGTGGAATGTATCGGTCTCAGCACCCAGGGCATCCGTAACGTCCGTGAAGGCATAAGGACGATCCGCCGTTGAGAAGTAGCTCTTGTCATCGAACAGTTCCAGGTCTGTGCCAAAGTAGTGATTGAATATGAGCCTGAAAGTATTCACAGACGTTATGCCAGGATACAGGTGTGTCTCACCACCGCTGGGCAGATAGTATGCGTTCAACACGGATAGCCTCTCTTCGAAACTGGTGTTCTCTGGTTTGTTCCAGTCGAGCATGGACCCTGGGCCATGGTCTCCCTGCAAAACTACAACGGTTGGTCTCTGGGATTTCGATAGTATCTCGTCTACAGTCGCCTGCACCTGGCTGTTGACGAACACGAGCTGCCCACGGTACTGAGCCACGTACTCGTCTCTGGCGATCCCTCTCTCTCCTATCAGATGGCTTCCATCAGCGAACACAAACTGTAGCCCAGGTTCGATGCGCTCTCCTCCCGGTCCGAAGACGAAAGGCGGGTGGGGAGTTATGATATGCGCGAACACGAAGGTAGGGCCTGGCGCCTCAGATGCGTCAGGAAGGTGCTCGAATGTGTACAAGATCCTCTCCCTGTGCCACTCGTGCATGTCGTACAGTCTGTTCGCCACGAGAGGAAGGGGCGTCATGTTCATAAGGCTGACTTGGAACTCGTTCGGGTACCAGCGATGCGCCAGGTACTTGTCGGCGCTCCGGATCTCCGTGCCAGGGTACCCGGAGGCAAAGGCCACAATCTCGTAGCCGTAGCTTCGCAGGAAATCCAACACCGCGCTATTGGCAATCATGTCGGCTGCCGGCCAGCCCCCCCAATACTCCGCACCGACTTGCTGTGCCAACTCATCCAGGTAGGTCAAGTTCAGGGATGACGCCAATGACAGAAGGGTCTGGCAGTAGTTGGACCGGCTTTCATGAGCCACGTAGAAGCCTTTCGCGGTCAAGTAGTCGACGAACTCAGTGTTGTCGTAGTCATACAGATCTGCAAGGATGTCAGCCCTCGCATATCCGTCCAAGATGATGTAGTAGATGTCGGGTAACGGACCGGCTGCATCTCTCACGGGGCTCGTCTCTATGGTCGGTGTGATCATGATACTCCGCCTGGCTGACATGCTCCCCAGTTGGTAGGCTCCGATTCGTATCGCTGACAGAAGCACCAGGCAGCCAGTCATGACATTGGCCACCATGGTGAGGTTATCCAGGCTCCTACGCGTATTCATAAAGGCATAGGTCCCCAGTGCGAAGACGGCCGTCCATGCACCGAGTAGATATGTAGGTGTCATAATCGGGCCATCGCCTACAAGTGCCGACGTGAAGACCTCTAACTCCAGGTAGCAAACCCCGTACGAGAAGAAGAGTAAGAAGAAAAGCGAGACAACTAGACCTGCCCGCTTTCGATCCTTCAGCACAAGACTCAGGGAAGACCACAGGAGCAGCGCGATGACCGTCAAGACGACGATCGGGCCTGGAATCATCTCCACCCGGACTTGGTCCAAATTGTGCGCAAAGAGGAACAGGACTGGATTTATGGCAAGAAGAAATGGGTGCAGTACGGGAACTCTCTTCATCCTGTCACAGATCTCTGATCACGAGAGCAAAGTGCTCGCCGCATTCAGCCAACTCATGGACACACCTGCACAACTCAGCGGCGGCTGTGACCGTCTGGCTCCGCTGCTCTCGGTCTTTCCGACTCCGATGCATCATGCGCTCCAATCATTCTAGCACGCATCTCAACCGGAAACAAAGTTGATTTCCTCCAGTACGGATGCTACCGATGTTTGGGTAGAGTCACGGCCTTGGTGCTGTGGATCGCTACGGTACTCCACGGTCACAGCCCCTTGTCAGGCACATAAGCTCAGGAGCCCGCGGCCAGATAGTACACATCCTTGCCACGTCTGAAGCGGGTTAGATCGTAGATAGCGATGAGCCGTAGCCGCTCCAAGATGAAGTGCTTGTTGCTGCCAGCGCGATCCTTCTCCCCCACTGCTCAGCCCCACTCCTGATACTTGCGGGCAACCATCTCGACCCTACGGCCACGGGAGACACCGTCCCCACCTAGCAGATGCCAGATCATGACCAACATCTTACGAGCGGCGGCGACCACCGCAACGTTGCTCCCCTTTCTCTCTTTGAGACGGCGGAAGAAGCGACCCAACTGAGCATCGTGCCTCACGGCCACATGACCAGCCTCCACCATCACCCAACGCAGTTTGGACCGTCCCGCTTTCGTGATGGGACCATTGCTGTTGTTCTGCCCTGACCGATGAATGGAACAAACCAGCCCGGCATAGCCGCATAGCTTCTTGGCGTTGGCGAAGCGGGTGATCTCCCCGATCTCAGCCAGGATGGCCAGGGCTCCAGAGACATTGATCCCCGGAATGCGCATCAGGATCGCGATGCGCTCATCCCGCTGTGCTATGCGAGCCTGAAGCTGCTCGCATTCAGCGAGAGCCTCTTCGGCCGTTTTCAGAAGTTGAACGTTCTGTCTCACCAACAGCTTTTCCTTCTCAGGCAGGTCCATGCTTTCCAGCCACCCCTTTCCCGTACGACTGAACAACTGCCGGTAGGGACAACGGATCTGCTGACGGTGCAGGCTGGCGTGGATGCGGTTCTTGAGGCGTGTCGCCTCTTGAGCAAGCCTGATGCGATGGCTGATCAGTTGGCGGTAGCGACGCGTTCGCTCATCTGGCACCCGCCCCTCGGGGAAGGAATTGCTGTGCAATAGGCGAGCCAGGACGTCAGCAGTAAACTCGTCGGTGCTGATGCGTGCTTCGGCGATGAGACGAGTCTTGATGGGATTCACCACGAACACCCGACCAGCAAGGGGAGCCAGACACTCATACGCCCACCAGGTATTGCCCGTGGCTTCTGCAGCCACAGCGTCATCAGCAGTGAGCGTACGAGCCGCCCGGGTGAGCAACTGCTCAAGAGGGAGACGATCTTCTCTCAGCACCACATTCCCCTGTTGACTGATTCCGCAAACCGTGGCATACTTCTTGCGTAGATCGAGGCCGAAGAAGCGCTTACTCATTCCCGGCTTCTCCTTTCGTGAGTTTGGTGAGAGGGACAGGTTGGAGGACAGATGTGACACACACCTGTTCGGGGTGGAGCCCAACCTGGTGAGTCGAGAGACGGCCAAACAGAATGACGGGCTTGAAAACCCATAGCATCGTCGGCCGGTTTTGACCACCTGTCCCGGTGGACTTGCCAGTTCACCAGAGTACTTGCAAGGATACTCCCCTTCCTGTCCCCTCACCACTTTTTACTCTTCCGTAACATACCAACAGAATAGCGGCGGCGGGCCGCCAACTCGGGGAGGCGAATCACAGCCAAGCGTGGTTGGCCGGTCACTACCGCCTCATCTCTGTCGACGCATTCAGCGACTTGAGCGTCTACCTCTATGGAGCATCCTAAGGAGCAATGATGCCAAGCTTGACGAGGCGCGAGATAGCACGAGTCATCGGCATCGGTTTGCTGGTCTTGGCCGTCTCATCGATACCCTATGGGTTAGGATATGGCTTTGCCCCTGCGGGCATGGAGTTTGGGGGCCTGCTCGTCGACTTGGATGACGGCTACAGCTATCTCGCGGCGATGCGGCAAGGCTTCGATGGCGGCTGGAAATATCGGATCCTGTTCACACCCGAGGAGCACCCTGGAACCTATCTACACACCTTCTACTTGAGTCTCGGCAAGCTGTCTTCACTGCTCGGCCTGTCCTTGATTCAGACGTATCACTTGGCTCGTCTCACCTGCGGCCTTTTGCTGCTGGTCACCGCGTATGTGTTCCTCTCACACTTCCTGCGACGCAAGGGTCCCAGGCTGGTCGCCTACCTGCTCACGTCCTTCTCCTCTGGATTGGGGTGGCTGGTTCTGCTAAGCGGCTCCACTACGCTGCAAGGACTTTCCCCCATAGACTTCTGGCTCATGGACGCGTACACGTTCTTCATCCTTTTCACGTTCCCCCACTCAGCCATGGCTGTCAGCCTACTTCTACTTTTTCTAATGCTAGCGCTGAACCACCTGGAGACATACAGACTGCGGGGGCTTCTGCTGGCCGGTGTTGTTCTTGTGCCGATCTGTGTGATCCACCCTTTCACCATTCTTCTGATTGACGGCATCCTCGGAGTCTATTGGATTCTTCTCTCCCTGAACAGGAGGAGGTTCCTTGGTCGTGAAGCTGCCGCTATCGCCATGTGGTCGTTTGTTCCGGTACCACTCCTACTCTATTACCTCCGAGTATTCGCGAGTGACCCCGTGCTGCAGAACTGGGCCGCGCAGAATCTGCTTCCATCTCCACCTATAGGCCACCTCCTATTGGGATACGGCGTCGTGGTCCTGTTGGCCGTGGCCGGAGCAGCGCACGTCGTGCGGCGCCCGAACGAAAGACGCCTGCTCCTCGTAGCCTGGGTTATCGCCGCCCTGGCGCTGTTGTATATGCCCTTCTCACTGCAGCGTCGGATGGTGGAGGGTCTACACATCCCTCTATGCGTCCTCGCGACCATAGGCTTATTCGCGTACGTCCTGCCGTCGGCCATGGCTTCCCGATGGCTCCGCAGATACGCTCATTGGCGGAGATATGGGAGCACGGGGTTTCGTCGCTTGCTCCTATTCACGGTCGTCGTGGCCACGATCCCGTCCAACCTGTATCTTGTAGCTGCGTACAGCGGGTCCGCCCTAAGCGCACATCCCGAACTGCTCTTCCGGGAAGACGAAGTGGTTGCGATTGACTGGCTGCGCGACAGCACCGACCGCAGTGACGCCGTCTTGGCCTCGTATGAGATTGGCCGCTATATTCCCGCACGGGCTGGCAACACAGTGTTCATGGGCCACTTCCACGAAACCGTGGATGTGGATCGGAAGAAGCAGTTGGCTGAGAACTTCTTTCAAGGCACCGCGAGCCACGATTCTCGATTGGATTTGCTCAGCGAGTACAGGATCAGTCATGTGTTTCATGGTCCCGCAGAACGGCAGTTGGGAGGGTTCGATCCGTCTGGGGTGTCGTATCTGACGCCCGTGTACCACCATTCTTCGGTCACCATATATCGGGTGAACCTCCAAAGCGAGGCGTAGCACTTCTCACCAGGACGATGTCGACCAGAGCTGGCAACCTCTTTTTGGCATGGGCCAAGCGAGTCGTGTCTGACCCCGCACTCAGATACGCTGTGCTAGTCTTCTTGGTGCTGAGAGTCGTGGTTTCCCTTTGGATGGCCCTCGTACTGGCCATGACCGGCGCACCTACGACGCCGGATGACATCCTGCGTCCCTATCAAGGCGTCAAACCGATCACTGGCGGACCGGCCGAGCTCTTCCTGGGTGTCTGGCAGCGCTTTGATGCCCTCTGGTATCTGCGGATCGCTGGCCAGGGTTACTCCCCGAGCGACGGAAGCACAGTATACTTCCCGCTGTATCCATTTCTCGTCAGAATTCTAGGGAAGGCTCTCCTCGGCAACTACCTGCCCGCAGCACTTATCATCTCCAATGTCGCCTACATAGGTGCCTTGGTCTGCCTATACAAACTCACCGAGAAGCAGTTTGGCAGTGCCTCCGCGAGACGAAGTGTGCTCTACCTGGCCATCTTTCCTACCGCGTTTTTCTTCCTTGCCGCTTACACCGAATCCCTCTTTCTATTCCTGACCCTGGCCGCCTTCTTGTGCGCGGATAGGTCTCGTTGGTGGCTGGCAGGTGCTTGCGGCTTCCTCTCATCGCTGACCAGGCTGCAAGGTGTGGTTCTCCTTGTGCCTCTATTGTACATGTACGTGCGGGACAGACAGTGGCGCCTGCGAGAACTGGGCCCAGATCTGCTGGGGCTCATCCTCATCCCCGCAGGGGCTGGCCTGTTCTTGGCCCACCAACAGCTTGTCGTCGGCTCGGCACCGCTTGTGACCACCTACGAAACGCAGCTGCACGCGCAGTTTGTTTGGCCCTGGGAGAACATCATGGCCATCTGCCAGAAGATACTCTCCCCGGAAGGCACATTCATCAGTGTTCTCAACCTGAGCATGGCCTGTGTGTTTCTGGCGATGACTGTCGTCTCATGTCGGAAGCTGCCGAGAAGGTATGGAATCTATATGGCCGTCTCCATGCTCGCCCTGCTGCTGAGGAGAACAACCCTGCAACCATTGGTGAGCATGTCTCGATACGTGTTGATCCTATTCCCAGCCTTCATGATCTGGGGACGTTGGGGGAGGAATCCCCGCGTTCAACGACTGATCGTCTATCCTTCCGTGGCTCTGTTGCTGTATCTGAGTGGCCAGTTCGCCATGTGGGGTTGGGTGGCATAGTAGGGATGTGAGAATGAAGCGCGTCTCCCCGCAGAAAGTCCTGAACATCAGTCTGTTCGTCGTCTTCATCCTTCTGGTATTGCCCCTGTATATCGACAAGGGGTTGCATGCCTCCTTCGATCATGCGAACCGCACAGGCACAGTGGGTGGCATAGACTTCAAAGCCTACTACATAGCTGCAGACATGCTACGGACAGGAAGAGACTTCTATGACGTGGAACTGCAGACCGTAGAGGTGCTGGCCAGGGGACTGCCCCTCAACGAGAGTTACTACATCTATCCCCCTCTCCTCGCCATGGCCTTTCTTCCTCTCACAGCTCTCTCGATGGAAACGGCTGCGCAGACGTGGTTCTTTTTCAATCTGGTGCTGTTCGGAATCGCGCTCGTATTCATCTGCCAGTCGCTAGAGCTGAGTCGTTTCACGCGCATGCTCCCTCTTCTCTGGATCTTGGCTTTCCTGTTCCCGCCAGTTCTCTTCAACCTTCACAAGGGTCAGGTCAACATCGTAGTATTGCTGCTGCTGGCCCTGACCTACTGGCTATATCGCAGGGGATTGGATGCCGCGGCTGGCGTGGCTCTGGGATCGGCCGTGATGATCAAAGCCATACCTGTGTTCCTGCTACTCTACTTCGTCTGGAAGAGAAGGATCGTACTGAGCCTAGCTGCCCTCGCCACCATCGTAGTGATCGGCGTACTTGGTCTCTTGATCGTGGG
>CAZNMJ010000032.1:12530-20418 GCA_964573815.1 uncultured Anaerolineales bacterium | reverse complement strand
TAAGTTGCCATTTCGACATCATCTCGAGTCTGCTTGGATCAGACCGGACAATGGGAGGCAGTTTATGAAGTACAGGGACGCCTTCAAAGAGTCCCTGGAAAGCCCGGATACGTTCTGGGGCCGGGCCGCCGAGGAGATTACCTGGTACAAGAAGTGGGCCCAGGTGCTGGACGTCTCGAACATGCCCTTCGCCCGCTGGTTCGTGGGAGGTGAACTCAACACCTGCTACAATGCCCTGGACCGCCACGTCGAGGCTGGGCGCGGCGATCAGCCCGCCCTCATCTACGACAGCCCTGTCACCGATACCATTCGCACCTACACCTACTCCGAATTAACCTACCGGGTGTCCAGGATAGCTGGCTTTCTCAGGTCTCTCGGCGTTGGCAAGGGGGATCGCGTCGTCATCTACATGCCCATGATTCCCGAGGCCGCCATGGCCATGCTCGCCTGTGCGCGCATCGGCGCCATCCATTCTGTGGTCTTCGGCGGATTCGCGCCGAGGGAGTTGGCTATCCGTATCGATGACGCCAGGCCCAAGGTGGTGCTCTCTGCCTCATGCGGCATTGAGGTCAAGAGGATCATCCCCTATAAGCCCCTCCTCGACGAGGCCATCTCCATCGCCAGGCACGATCCAGAACGATGCGTCGTCTGGCAGAGGCCAGAGGTGGAGGCTGATTTGGTCCGTCCTCGAGACCTGGACTGGTCAGAGTTGGAAGAGAAGGCCAAGCCAACGGGATGCATTCCTGTCAAAGCCACCGATCCTCTCTATATCCTCTATACGTCAGGGACGACAGGCATGCCCAAAGGCGTGGTACGCGACAACGGCGGCCACGCCGTGGCCCTCCACTGGACGATGAAGCACATCTACGGCATCGATGCTGGAGACGTCTACTGGGCTGCCTCTGACGTGGGCTGGGTCGTGGGCCACTCCTACATCGTATATGCTCCGCTCTTCAAAGGTGCCACGACCATCGTGTACGAAGGGAAGCCGGTGGGCACCCCCGATCCAGGGGCCTTCTGGCGGGTAATCTCGCAGCACAGGGTCAAAGCTCTGTTCACAGCGCCCACTGCGTTCCGGGCCATCAAGAGGGATGATTCCCACGGGGAGTATCTCAAAGGGTACGATCTGTCCCATTTCGACACCCTGTTCCTGGCTGGCGAACGAACCGACCCGGACACCTATCACTGGGCCACGGACCTCTTGCAGAAGCCCGTCATCGACCACTGGTGGCAGACGGAAACCGGCTGGGCCATCACCGGCAATTTCCGGGGCCTGGAATTCTTCCCGCCCAAGCCAGGATCGGCTTCACTGCCCATGCCTGGATACGACGTCACCATTCTCGATTTGGTCACTGGCGAACCGGTGGGACCAAACACGGAAGGCATCATCGCCGTCAAGCTGCCTCTTCCCCCGGGCAATCTGACCACCCTTTGGGAGAACGACGAGGGGTTCGGGGAATCATACACGGATCCCTACCCTGGATACTACCTCACTGGCGATGGCGGGTTCATCGACGAAGATGGATACGTGTGGGTCATGGGGCGCACGGATGATGTGATCAACGTGGCTGGCCACCGGCTCTCCACCGGGGGTATGGAGGAGGTCCTAGCCACGCATCCCAACATAGCTGAATGCGCGGTGCTGGGGGTACACGACGATCTCAAGGGCCAGGTTCCTGTGGGCTTTGTCGTTCTCAAGGCCGGAGTAAGTCGCGACGAAGAGAAGCTAGTGGCAGAATTGGTGCAGATGGTACGGGAGCAGGTGGGTCCTATCGCCTCTTTGAAGCAAGCGGTGGTGGTGGACCGCCTGCCGAAGACCCGGTCCGGCAAGATCCTGCGAGGCACCATGCGCAGCATTGCTGACGGGGAGGAGTATCGCGTCCCTTCGACGATAGACGATCCCGCCATCGTCGGCGAGATCGAAGAAGCGGTGGGAAGTATCGGCTACGGGAAGAAGTAGCAGCACAGACAGTTCCCACTCTGCGCATCTTCCTTGCGCGGCAGTCCGTCGACTAGTGCCCCTCGCCAGTCGGGTTGTTCACCTGCTGACTCACTCTGCTGAGTGGCACCAATTCCGACGGCAGGATACGGCACGCCGCATGCTCACGGAAGAAGTAGTGCCGGGCCCAGTTGATGAGCACCAGCAGCCGGTTTCGGAAGCCGATGAGGTACCAGAGGTGGATAGTGAGCCAGAGTATCCAGGCTCGGAAGCCGGTGAAGTTGCGGCCAAAGGCGTAGGCGGCGGCGTGGTTGCGCCCGATGGTGGCCATGGTCCCACGGTCGTGGTAACGGAAAGGCAGCGGTTCCTGCCCCGCCAACTGCCGCTGGATGTTGCGCGCGGCCGTCGCTCCGCCCTGAAGGGCCACCTGAGCGACCATGGCCAGCGGCGACCCATCTTGCTCGAAGTAGGCCAAGTCGCCGATGACGTACACTTCTGGGTGGTCGGGCACCTGGAGCGTGGGCAGAACTGCCACGCGTCCCCTCCGGGCGGTTGGCAGTCCTGAGGCCTGGGCCAGTGGCTCGCCACGGACGCCCGCAGCCCATACCGTGGTGCAGGCGGGGATAACGGCGCCATCTTGAAAGTACAGAGAGTCTGGCGTGATGCGGTCCACCAGGGACTGGAGCCTTACCTCAACGCCCATCTCACGGAGCCGCTTGGCCGCATAGATCCCGAGGGGTTCGGGAAGGGTTGGCAGCAGCCTATCCGTGGCCTCGATCATGACGATCCGGACCTCATCGAAGTCCAGGCTCCGACAGTCCTTCATCAACGGGCCTTGGATCAGCTCGGCGAGAGCGCCAGCGGTCTCCACTCCAGTAGGTCCTCCCCCCACCACAGCAAAGGCCAGCAGCCCCCGACGTCGCTCCTCGACTGCCTCGTAGTCGGCCTGCTCCACGCAGCCGAGGATGTGGTTCCGTAGAGCGATGGCTTGCTCGAGGGTCTTGATAGAGAACGCATGTTCCGGGCCACCGGGAACCATCAGAAAGTGATCCACAGTGCCGGTGGCCAGAATGAGGAAGTCGTAGGGGAGCTCTGGGCCTTCGGTCTCGACGATTCGGCGTTCCAGATCCACTCGTTTCACCTCAGCCATGGTGAAGCGGGCGTTGGGGATCTTCCGCAGAATGGTGCGCACGGGATAGGCGATGTCCCCGGGCTCCAGTTCGCCGGCTGCCACCTGATAGAGCAGGGGCGGGAAGGTATGGTAATTGTTGCGGTCGACGATCATCACGTCTACGGGCGAGCGGGACAGGGTACGGGCAGCGGAGAGCCCTCCGAAGCCTGCTCCAGCGATCACCACCCGCAGATTCTCGTTGTCTGTCATCAGCTACCTCCATTCATGGCTGGCGCTCGATGCGGGCCTCGGAAAAGGCGGGATAGTTGTTGAAGAACTTCTCTCGAACATTCGCTGGTACGCGATTGAGCGGGCAGGAGACGTGATAGCATCGTGTGCACTGTGTGCGGAGCAGTGTCCAGGCCCAGGTGATCACCGCCCAGGTGGTGATAGCGAGCAGGAGCCACTGTTGACTCAGAACGAAGAAGGGGACGTAATACAATCCCAGTACCGCGACGTACCCCAGGAAGATGATCTTCTCGACCTGGCTCAAGGGGCGGGGGCTGAAGCGCGGTATCTTCGGGAGGCCGTAGTTGGCGTGACACCTGAGGGTGAACCCTTCCTCAGCGTAGTGGGGGCAGTGCCGGCAAAGGACCAGCGCCTCCACGTAGACAAAGAAGATGATGGCCAGGACTACCCACAGAGCCAATCCGAGCCAAAACCCGCCAATGACCATGCCGGCAAGGAAGGGGATGAAGAAACCAATGGCCAGAACCGCGAAATCGAGAACGTCGCGAGGGGTGTGCAGGCACAACAGTCTGCCTTCTATGGGGCAACCATCGCAAGTTTCTCGCATACAAGCTGCCGCTGTCATCCCAGTTGACTCTTTCGCCGTGGAGCTGCACGCCTATTGCACCGGCTGCCTGATCACCGTCTTCAGTCTGTCGGGTGCTGTCCGGCGAGGATCGCTAAGGTATATCTCGTGGTGCTTCCCTCTCAGTTGGTAGCCGTTTTGCTGGGCGAAGGCGTGCAGCTTCTGAATGGTGGGCGCCTCTTCCGAGTACGGACCGATGTGCATGATCTGTACCGAGAGCCCTTCGGGGTAGCTCTCGAAGCGGATCTTGGGAAGAGCAGGTGGATCCTTCTTTCGCTCGACTTCCTGTATGGCCTCCTCCACCAACTCTCGCGTCACCACCTCGGGCTGCATGATCATCGCCGTCCACTTCCAGGCATCCTTGTCCTCCATGGAGAACGCATCCATCTCCTGAGCCCACCACAGCCCCTCGAGAGGAGGAATCACGTAGTCCGCCTGTGGGTCTCGCTTCTTGACCATGAACTTGAGGGTATAGGCGACGGCATACAGCGCTTCGATGGCGTCTTGGTATTCCTGCGATGTGTTTGGGTCACCAGCGCCATCGATCATGAGGAAGTTCATCTCCGGCACGTCCACGACCGCCACTTCCTTCGCAGTTGGCTGATACAAATGCTTCAGTTCCTTCTTGAGATCGATCTTGGGCATGCTCCTCCCTCCTGATCATCCTCTATGGGCTGCTACGAGGCTGCATCCAGTGTCCTGGTGCGGCTCACACATATGATAGCATAGCCTTGTGCCACTGACGAACGGAGCAGTCTCGGCACAATCCGGAACTCGACTCGTCGGAGAAAGCAGTGAGGAGCCGTTGAACGCTCCTCACCGCATGGTAGACCTCGTTTCGCAGGCCCCTAGCTTCTCGGCTGGCTGATCATGGATACCTGCGAGCGTCTCGCTCCACGTCACCGTCTCACTACCTGATCTCGGAGGAAAGTCGCTTCCCAATCTGAACGATCTGGTCGTGGTCAGCAGACGACGGGGGGCCATTCACCTCTAGGGCTCCTACTACCTCGATCTTGGTGGGTCCGAGGATTTCCGACGCCTGTTTCAGGGCTCCTCCGCCCCAGCCGTAGGAACTGAGGATGACGCCATACTTCAGGGGTGGACGGAGCGCTCTCACGAGATGGGATGCGTATATGGCGAGGGGATGCATTCCGCCCAACACTGTCGGTGCCCCCAGCACGATGGCGCGCGAGTCGACGAGGTCTCTGGCCACATCACCGATGTCTGCATGGACGAGATTGTGCAGGCTGACCTCAATGCCCTCCGCCAGGAGTGTTTCAACCATGGTCTTGATCATCGTCTCGGTCGAGTTCCACATCGTCACGTAGACCACGACTACTTTCTCCTTTGTCTCCCCGGCGGTCCATCTGCGGTAAGCCCCCAGGATCTTGTCAGGGTTTCTGTGGATGGGGCCGTGGCTGGGTGCGATGAGGTCGATATCCAGCTCCCCTATCTTTTCAAGGGCCTTCGCACCCATCTTTCTGAAGGGCATCATTATCTCGCCGAAGTATCTCTGTGCAAAGGGGATGAGCTCTTCAATCTCGTCGTCGTAGAAGCCAGAGGCAGTATGAGACCCCAGGAAATCGCAGGGGAACAGGACCTTGTTCTGGACCAGGTAGGTGAACATGGTCTCGGGCCAGTGGAGCCAGGGCGCCTCGATGAATTGGAGGGTCTTGCCGCCAAGGTCGATGATGTCCCAGTCTTGCACCGTCGTTATGCGTTCCTGGGGCACCTTGTAGTAGACTTCCGCCATCTTCGCGCCCTTTTCCGTCGTGACCAGCCGTGCGTCTTTGCTAAGCCCCATGATGTGGGGTATCGCTCCGGCATGGTCCGGCTCCGCATGGTTCATAACCAGGTAGTCCAAATCAGCCAGGTTAACCACCTGATTGACCTTGTCGGCCAACTCGTGTTCGAACCCTGGATTCACTGTGTCGATTAGGGCAGTTTTTTCTTCGCCCCGCACAAGATAGGAGTTATAGGTTGTCCCTTGCGGAAGGGGGATCAGAGCATCGAACATTCTCCGATTCCAGTCCTTTACTCCTACGTAGTGTACGTCTTGGGATATCTGCGGCACGTTGTACCCTTGCATTGCTGTTGCTCCTTTCTGATCAGCTCTCTGTGGCTAACATAGCACTGCCACTGCTATCAAGCTCTCTGCCGGTCACCGATTCTGGCGCGGTCCGCGCTTTTCACTTCACTGGTATCGTGCCCGCTCTCCATCCTCTTCCACAGCACAGCCACTAGTACAAGGTAGGCGAGATAGCTCAGTACCTCGAGCAGCGATGGATTTCCGTTGTAACCAAACAACCCCTTCAGAATGCTACCCACATAGCCTTGCTCGTGCAGGAGCGGGTATGTGCCGTCAGCGTTTACTGGCGGGTTGATGTCCCACACGTGCTCCACCAGCGTCGGGAGCACGCCGGCTTCCTGAAGCTCGTGAACCCCATGGGCCACGAGCCCAGCGGCGAAGAGGATGAGCAGGATACTCGTGATGGTAAAGAACTTCCTCAGATCGAGTCTCATCGAGCCCGCAAATATGGCATAGCCCGCCAGGATGGCGGCCAATATGCCTGCTGCTGCTCCGATCAGGCTGTTGTTCGTGGAAACCA
The DNA here is from genome assembly GCA_964573815.1 of uncultured Anaerolineales bacterium. Lineage (GTDB taxonomy): Bacteria > Chloroflexota > Anaerolineae > UBA7937 > B3-Chlor > CAYGAW01. The sequence goes on along the minus strand of CAZNMJ010000032.1, from coordinate 13,885 downwards.
GGCTTGCCGCTCCCAGGAAGATTACTGTCTCGATGCCTTCCCTCAGAACAGCCACGAAGACCAGCGAAAACAAGCCAAGTCTGTGCGCTTCGGCTACTTCGGTGGCCACCCTGTCTTGCAGTTCCGCCGCGATGTGCCTTTGCTTCATCATCCAGAGGATCATGGTCGTGAGAAGCGCTGCACCAATCAGCATGGTAACCCCTTCGAAAACCTCTTCCGCTCTTCCAGTAAATCCTCCGGCAAGATTGGTGAACAGCAACGCACCAGCGATACTGGCAATTATGGCCGCAGCGACACCCAGATAGACGACACGGTTGAATCTGGTCTGTTCCGTCCTGGCGAGGTAACTCAGGACAATGCCGACTATCAGCGCTGCTTCCAATGTCTCCCTAAACGTGATTACGAAACTAGCTATCATCTTCCAATCCTTTGCGCAAGGTCTCGTTTATCAAGGTTCCCTTCAAGAACCTGGATGAGTTCCTCAACAAGGCGCATGACGCTCTCCTGGTGTGCCGCGGCGTCAGCCTGACAGTAGTCTCTTCTCGCCCTCGATTCCCTTGATGTCTGTGATGTCTTGCGTGACCTCCAAACATCCCAGGTAGTCGCCTGTCGCGTTCCGAACAGGGTAGTAGCGGATGTGGACCAGCCTGCCTTGGAGGTCGATCCAGAACTCGGCTGCATCCCTGCTGCCGCTTTTGAAGTCGTCCAGTATCTGGTTCACGACGTGTACGCTCTTCTCCGGGTGGCATTGCTGAACGCTGCGCCCAATCACCGCTCTCGTCCTGGGAAAGATCCGTTCCTTGGACTGGTTGAAGTACTGTACTTTGTCGTCGTGATCCACGAAAGTGATGTCTACCGGCAGAGCATTGAAAACGGCTTCGACTTGTTCATTTGACATAGCACCGACGGCAAAATCCATCACGCCCGCCCTTTCATACTCCCGGGTATCTACCCTTGCCTCCTCTCTGTGCGTCGTCGACATGGTGGGCATGAATGGAGTGTAGCCAAGTTCGTCGAACTGCTCTGCTATGTCCTCCCATTCCTCACCGCTGATGACTCTCAACGCGGTGGGGAAAAGGATGTTGTTCTCCTTGTGGAAGTGGTTCGAGAGCATGTCGGCCAACGATGTCACCACCTGGCGTAGCTGATTCAAGAAATCCCCACGATCCATCTCTTGATGTCTATCGACCAGCCCGTAAAGGCCTTTCTCGATACTCCTTATCTTGTCGTGCTCCATCCACATGATGGCCGGAGGCTCGGTGACGCCGTGTTTCTCGAGATAGGGGAACAGGACATTCTCTTCCCGCAGGTAATGGCTCTCTGAGTTTCTGAAATGCTGTGCAATCTGTCCTAGT
>CAZNMJ010000032.1:0-12430 GCA_964573815.1 uncultured Anaerolineales bacterium | reverse complement strand
GGTGGCCTCGGCTCTGTAATCCCATGTTCCATCTCGCCCGTGCAAGACGACCATGTTGAAAGTCAGCCTTTCCTGATGAAAGTCCACAAAACGGAAGAAGAGCCACTCCTCATCACCATGGCGATGGGTCTCCAGGGGCATGAACCGCTGCCGCCTCGGCCACACACGGTCGTAGTTCAGATTCTGAATGATGAGCGAGCCGCCGGACACCAACGCCTCGCCCATGTCAGCCAGGGCGCTGTGCAACTCCCCCTCAGTGAGCAGGCTGGGAAGGGAGCTCCCCAGACAGAGCGCCGCGTCGAAAGGCTCCGTGACTACGTGGAGTAGCTCGCCGAAGCCCGCTCGCTCGAAACTGGCAGCGGCTGCAACAGCCCGGGCGTTTGCGCGAGCCTTGGCGATCATGCCCTCGCTGATGTCGACTCCCAACACCTCATACCCTCGCTTCGCCAGCGCGATGGCATGGTGACCGGTACCGCAGGCCACATCCAGCACACGGTGTGCCCCACGTTGGGAGAGGAAGCCGTCCAAGAACGGCATCTCTCGGGCGAGCCGGTCCTCCCAATTCACGAAGCGGTCGTAGTCCACGCTCAACGTATCCCACAGGGCGACGTCGCTCATGAAGCCTGCTCCTTGGTCGTGCCGCCGTTCTTCAGCCGCCGATACTTGTCGGTGCCGATGCATTCCTCAGCGAAGGAGCACCAGTCGATGCACGAAGGCCCCTGCTCACGGCTGACACTCGCACCGCAATTGGAGCATCGCGCCATCAGTTCGTCCGACCAGATCTCCACCTCGTGTCCGCACTCGGGGCACTTGATCTCCTCTGGCTTCACTTCCCTGATGTTGATCGCTCCTGGACATCCTCTGAATAGGGACATCATCTCCTCCTTCTAGCCGTGGATCAGGACGGGTAAACAGCGGGTGCAGACCCACAGGCTCTGGCCCTCCTTGCGACAGGGAAGCAATACCGCTCCTTCTTCGGAGCTTCCACAGTGAAAGCAGGTTTGGGCGATGTACTGCCGGGCCTGCTCGCGCTGCCGTTCTTGCACGGCGGCTTTGTCGAATGGCACCGTCTCGCGCTGTTCTATGCTCAGTGCTCCGGTTGGGCAAACGCCCAGACAGAACCCCGCGCCGTCGCACAGCTCGTCGTTCAGCACCCGGGCCTTGCCTTCCACGAGCTCTATGGCCCCCTCAGCGCAGGGGATGACGCATAGCCCGCAACCGTTGCACAACTCCTCATCGATTCTGACTATCTGACGCGTGATCATCATTGCCTCCCTGAACGATCGTCTCTGTCCCAAAGGATGATCTCGAAGGTGCGGGAGATGGCTCCCACGGGGCACATTTGCTCGCAGTCGCCGCAATACTCACAGTGCTCGGGATGGACCATGACCACGTACCCCGTCTCAAGGGTCAAGACCCCTCGTGGACAGGCCGTCACGCATTCGCCACACCCCGTACATTGCTCCCGGTCTATGCTTGGCGTAATCATGTTCTTGTGTGCTCCTCATACCCTTGGAAAAGAAAAGCGATCAGCCCCTTGACACCCTCATTATAGGCCAAGGCCGACCGCTTGTCTGTGACAAAAGTCTCATCGGTGACGAGGGCCTACATCATCGCCTTCCTCTCCAGCCCTTCCGCATCCAGGACAACGATGCGATGCCGGTCGAAGCGGATTAGTCCCTCCTCTTCGAAGCTGCGGAGTGCCCGGCTCACCATCTCCCGTACCGTGCCCAGCTGGGCCGCCATCTCCTGCTGCGTCATGCGGCGTGGCGCTTTGTCGTCTGCAGCTGCTTCGGTCACCAGTAGCTTGGCCAAGCGGGAGCTTACGGTGCGCAGCGACAGGTCTTCCACCAAGGAGAGAAGGTGACGCGCGCGAGCCGCCAGATTCTCAATGACGCCCACCGCAATAGCCGGGTGACAGGCGAGGAGATCCAGCATGGTATCTCTACCAATGACTTGGAGGGTCGACTCCAAGGCAGCCATGGCGCTTACCGGATTGGGGCCGCCATCGAGAACGGCGACCTCGTTGAAGAACTCGCCAGGTCCCAGCAGCTTGACAATCTGTTCCCGGCCTTCCTGGGAGACCTTGAAAAGCTTGACCCGTCCCTTCTCGACGATGCACAGCCCTGCGCAGGGATCCCCCTCCAGGAAGATGATTTCACCCTCGCCGTACCGGCGACTGATGGCGCCTGCAGCTACGGCCCTCAAGGCCGTCTCATCGAGATGGGCGAAGTAGGGGACTGAGCGCACGAGCTCGATGCTGCTGTCCGGTTTGTCAGTCATCACGGGCACGCATCCCTGAGGGCCAGAAGTGGGGCTTACGACACCTCTGCCAGTCTCTCCTTGAGGTAGGCGATTGTGCTGACAGGCGTGGGGTCCGCGCCCCTCAGAGCAGCTAGGTAGTAGGTGACATAGTCGCCGAAATGAACCGCCCATAGCGCCTGAGCCAAGCGGCTCTCCCCTTGGACCTGGATCACTTCATGGGCGATGCCCTTCTGTTCCAGGATCTCTCTAGTGACGTCCAGGCGGAAACGGTGGATGGGTCGGTACAGTTTCGAGGATAGCACGAGCACTCGTATCTTCTTCGCCAAAGCTGTGGGGAACTCATAACCGGCCACAGCGTTGTGGTTCAACTCGGGGAGCACCTCCCAGAAGGCCCACCCCTTGCTGTTCTCGTTGAACTGGCACTTCCAGCGGCGTGCCGCCTCGGACAGGTGCTCCGCGCCATAGACCACGGGCAGTTGTCCCTCGAGCTTGCGAGCCAGTTGCTTGGCTGGATTGCTCTTCTCTGGAACCTCTACTCCAATCTGGGTCTGTAGGCGCTCCATCAGGGAGATAGCCTCATCCAGCTGCGCCGACTTATCGGTGATGAAGTTCAGCTGTTGCAAGACGACAAGGGTCGGCACAAAGGAGTAGCCCAGGGCAGCGCGGGGTTGCGATTCATACTCGTAGCAAATGAGAGGAAAGCGTTGCTCTCTGCAGATCTCTGCTAACTGTCCTCCGGAGGTGATAGCCAGGGGCCACGCCCCCCGCTCCAGCGCCTCGCTGAAGGCGGTCAAGGTCTCCTCGGTGTTGCCGGAGTAGCTGGAGGCAATCACCATGGTGCGGTTGTTGACAAAGGCTGGGAGGTCATAGTCACGGTTGAGGAAGATAGGTATCGGACACTCTTCCCCTATCAGAGTGCGCACCAGGTCGCCGGCGATGGCCGAGCCACCGATGCCCAGAATGACTATCGCATCCATCAGGCTGTACTCCATGGGCAGGGAGCATTCCTCTGCCAGGGCCTTGGCTTCCCTGCACTGCAAAGGAAGTTCCGAGATCCGCGTCCCCATGTCATAGGGGTCTATGCTCTGCAAGTAGGTGCTGTCGTCGAGATTGACCTTGCTCATGCATCCTCCATCGAGAGCCAGATTCGATACACCTCGTTTCGAGGACGGCGGGCCACCTTGGCCACCTCCTTGACGGCTTCCTTTCCCGGAATACCCTCGTCTTTGAGTCTCACCAGCGCTTCCTCGATCATTCCTTGGTCCCAACTTGCTTCCGCCGCCCCTTGGATGATCAAGGTCATTTCGCCCCGGGGAGGCACTTCCTCAAAACGCTGGATGACCTCGCTGACAGCGCCTCGAACCACTTCCTCGTGGAGCTTGGTCAGCTCCCTGGTGACCGCCATGCGCCGATCGCCCAGCGTGTCCCTGATGTCCGCCAAGGCAGCCAGTAGGCGGTGGGGTGCCTCAAAGGCCACAATGGTTCGCTCCTCGGCGACCAGGGATGCTAGTAAACGCGCCCGCTGCCCCTTCTTCCGAGGCAGAAAGCCCAGATAGAGGAAGCTGTCGGTGGGCAAGCCGGACACTACCAGGGCAGTAGTGATAGCAGACGGACCGGGAACAGGTATCACGTCGATGGCCCGCTCTAGTGCAGCTCGTATAAGTTCGTACCCGGGGTCGGAAATGCCCGGCATTCCAGCCTTGGAGACCAGGGCGACGTCCTTCTGCTCAAGCGCGTCTAGGATGTACTCCAACTTCGTTAGCTTATTCTGTTCCCAGTAGCTGGTCAGAGGCGTCTCTATCTCATAGCGGCTCAAGAGCTTGCCAGTGGCTCGGGTGTCTTCAGCAGCGATGAGTCCCACCTGTTCCAGGATGCGCAGGGCTCGAATTGTGATGTCATCCAGGTTTCCTATGGGCGTGCCCACGATGTACAAAGTGCCCACCAGCCCTCGCCTCCCGCGTGAAGCATATGTTAGCAGCCGTGCCTTTGTCAAGGAGTAGAGAGGCGGCGAAATCGTTTGCCACATTAGTGTCCGCATTACGTCGCCATGATGGGACTTATCTGTGATCGTTTGGAAGGGTACTTGAAAAGTGCGAAAGTGGTGTGGTATACTATGTTTCACAGATGAACTTCGATCTCGAGGGCCTAGGCATGGAGCACGATCAAGTCAAGCTCCCTGACGACGAAATTGATGTGGTTGAATACCCGCTGTTGCCGGTGCGAGACGCAGTGGTGTTCCCCCACATGATGATTCCCCTCTTCGTGGGCCGGGATCGCTCCTTGAGGGCTGTGGACGAAGCCCTGGAAGCCGATCACCACATCATTATCGTCACTCAGAAAGAGGCAGAGATCCGAGACCCGACTCCTGAGGATCTCTACACCGTCGGGACCTTGGCATCCATCGCTCGCATGCTACGGATGCCGGACGGGACAACCAGCATCCTGGTCGAGGGCTTGCAGCGGGCAAGGATTGTGGAGTACACGCAGGCGCGGAGCTTCTTCCGAGTGAGGGCTATGCCTATCATCGAATCTGTTGACTCGCAGCCCCTCACTGAAGCTCTGATGCGGGCAGCCTTGGCTCTATTCGAGAAATGCGTGCAGCTGAGTCGCTCTCTTCCCGAGGACGCCTATGTCAGCGCCATGAACGCCGAGGACCCAGGCTGGCTGGCCGATGTCATAGCTGCGCATCTCAACCTGGATCTGAGTGAGAGGCAAGACATCCTGGAGACGCTGGACCCTGTTATCCGCTTGCAGAAGCTGAGCGTCCTGTTGGCCAAGGAACTGGATGTACTGGAGCTTGAAGATCAGATTCACTCTCAGGTTCAGGAGGAGGTTGACAAGACCCAGCGGGAGTTCGTACTGCGGGAACAGATGAAGATCATCCAGAGCGAGCTGGGCGAGATGGATCCTCTGACGCAGGAGAAAGGCGAACTTCGGGAGAAGATAGCCGCAGCCCAGATGCCCGATGAGGTGAGGGAGAAAGCCGAGAAGGAATTGGCCCGCTTGGATGTGATGCCGCCGATGTCTCCGGAAACGGGTGTCATCCGCACGTATCTGGACTGGCTGATCGAGTTGCCATGGGTGAACGAGACCACGGATAACTCGGATGTCTCTGAGGTCGCAGCGCTTCTAGATCATGAGCACTATGGTCTCCCGAAGGCCAAAGAGCGCATCGTGGAGTACATTGCGGTGCGGCGACTGGCTGGCGAGAAGATGCGAAGCCCCATACTCTGCTTCGTCGGCCCGCCCGGTACGGGCAAGACCTCTTTGGGCAGATCCATAGCCAAGGCACTGGGGAGGAACTTTGTGCGGGTCAGCCTGGGTGGCATACGGGATGAGGCGGAGATACGAGGACATCGGCGCACGTACATCGGCGCTCTGCCAGGCCGTGTTATCCAGATCATGCGCCGAGCGAAGAGTGTTAACCCGGTATTCATGCTCGATGAGATCGACAAGGTGGGGGCGGACTTTCGGGGCGATCCCTCCGCCGCTTTGCTCGAAGTCCTGGACCCCGAACAGAATCACGCTTTCTCGGACCACTACTTGGACGTCGACTATGATCTGTCCAAGGTGATGTTCATCACGACGGCCAACATACTGGATCCCATTCCTCCGGCGTTGGAGGATCGGATGGAGGTCATTGAGTTCCCTGGCTATATCGAAGAGGAGAAGCTGGAGATCGCCAAGAGATTCCTGATCCCGCGCCAACTCGAGGAGCATGGCCTCACAGACCTCAAGTTCTCCGACCAGGCCTTACGCAAATTGATCCGTGAGTACACCTATGAGGCAGGAGTGCGCAACCTGGAGCGCGCAATTGCCACCATCTGTCGGAAGGCCGCCAGGGCCATCGCCGAGCGGAAGAGAGTTCCGCGAAAGATCTCTCCGCATTCATTGATGAGATTCCTTGGCCCTCCCCAGTACTCCTATGGACTAATGGAGGAGAAAGACGAAGTGGGTCTGGCCACGGGCATCGCTTGGACCCCTGGTGGTGGGGATACAATGGCGGTCGAGGTGACATTGATGGAGGGCAAGGGCAACCTCATCCTCACCGGCCAACTGGGCGATGTGATGCAAGAGTCGGCGCAGGCGGCGTTGAGCTACACCAGATCCCATGCCACTGACCTGGGCATCAGGAAGAAGCAGTTCGACAAACTTGACATTCATATCCACGTACCTGAGGGTGCCATTCCGAAGGATGGCCCCTCAGCAGGTGTTCCCATCGCTGCGGCCCTCGTCTCTGCTCTGTCGAGACGACCCGTCCATCGTGAGGTGGGGATGACGGGGGAGATCACGTTGAGAGGGCGGATTCTGGCCATCGGTGGTCTCAAGGAGAAGGTCTTGGCCGCCCATCGCGCCGGTCTGAAGAAGGTTCTCATTCCGAAGAAGAATGAGAAGGACTTGCGAGAGATACCGAAGAAGGTGAGAAAGGACCTCGAGTTCATCTTCGTGGACAGGATGGACGAGGTGTTACCGGTTGCTCTGACTAAGCCACCCCCCGATAGGACGAGGAAGGCCCAGGGACGTAGAACAGCGTCTGGACAGAGTTGACCCAGTCGCCCTGAGTCAGCTTGGTAAGTGCCGGCAGGGTGCTCACAATTGATACGTGGCTCCTGCCAGACGAGCTTCGAAACTTCCACTGTCATGGCGAACAGGCATACTGACAGCGTTGTCGGCGGCGTTGGCCACAAGGATTCTGATGGTGGAATCCTGTGGGCCCAGAAACGGCTTTGGGCCTGGTCTGCCGACTTGTTTCTTGGTGCTTCTCGCCGCACATCAGTTCCCACGTTGGCATCATTGCTCGCATATCTGCTCAGTCCATTCTAGGCAACGAGGGTCCGGGCAATTGTGCTCAGACCGGACTTGGTCGAGGCTGTAATCCGGTCCTTATGCATTTGGTAGTCCCACGGGAAGCGCAGGAGGAACAAGGCCCTACGTCGGAGAACGCATACAGTCGGCGATGATTGAGAGCTACGAGTCTGGAGGGCGCCGATGCGCTTAGAGCCAACCGAGGAGGCGGCGAGATGGAGGAGTTGAAGGAGAAGATCCTGGCCGAAGGTAAGAACCTCGGCGGAGGTATCTTGAACGTCAATAGTTTCTTGAATCATCAAGTGGATTGTGAGTTGATGGTCCGCGTTGGTGAGGAGTTGGCCGCCAGGTTTGCCTCCGACAACGTGAGTAAGATCCTGACAGCCGAGATTTCGGGCATTGCGCCAGCCTTGGAAGTGGGTGTTGCTTTGAAAGTCCCGGTGGTATTCGCCCGCAAAGTGTGGTCCATCACCCTGCCGGCCGACTCCTATGAGCGCATGGTTCCCTCGCATACTAAAGGAGGCATGGCTCAGCTGATTGTGGCACCAGACTTCCTGAACGAGGGAGATCGTGTGCTCATCATCGACGATTTCCTGGCCACAGGACGGACCATCGAGGGGCTCGTGGGCATTGTCGAGGAGAGCGGAGCTGAGTTGGTGGGTATCGGTGCAGTTATCGAGAAGGCCTTCGAGGGCGGGCGGGACTACTTGGCCCGCCTTGGTGTGCCCATCGAATCTGTCGTCATCATCGAGAGCATGGAGGATGACAAGATAGTCATCAGATAGGCCAGCAATATGGCGGGGACGGCACGCGAGTCGATAGCAGTTGTTGATTTCGGCTCCCAGTACAGCCAGCTCATCGTACGGAGGATAAGGGAAGCTCGAGTCTATTGTGAGTTGACTGCCCATGACGCGCCCGAGGAGCAAGTGCAGAGTCTTGAGCCGAAAGGCTTCGTGCTGTCGGGAGGCCCAGCCAGTGTCTACGACGATGGTGCGCCCGCCCTGCCGCGCTATGTCTTGGACAGCGGCCTACCGGTACTGGGTATCTGCTATGGGATGCAGCTACTGGCCCACGAGATGGGTGGCGTCGTAGGAGGAGCGGACAAGAGGGAGTACGGCCTCGCTGAGTTGCAGCTGAGCGACCTGTCCTCTCCTCTTTTCACCGGCCTTCCCTTCTCGCAGTCGGTCTGGATGAGCCACGGGGACAGGATAGAGCAGCTACCTCCGGGTTTCGGCGCGCTGGCCTACACGCCCAACTCGCCCTTCGCCGCCATGGGTGATGACCAGCGTCGGCTCTATGGTCTTCAGTTCCATCCCGAGGTATCACACACCCCTTACGGCGCAGCTATTCTTGCCAACTTTGTGCATCGCATCTGCGGCTGCGAAGAAACCTGGACGGCACGGTCCTTCATCGAGCACAGTATCGCCGAGATTCGAGGCCGAGTGGGGTCGGGCAGAGTGCTCTGTGCCCTCTCAGGCGGCGTTGATTCCACAGTGACGGCGATGCTGGCGCATACGGCGATTGGGGACCGATTGACCTGCATCTTCGTAGATCATGGGCTGCTCCGTGCCGGAGAGGTCGAGAGGAATCGTGACCTGTTCGGTCGCCAGCTGGGGCTGTCGGTGACCCACGTGGAAGCCAGCCGCAGGTTCCTCCACAAGCTGAAGGGCGTGGAAGATCCCGAGGAGAAGAGACGGATCATCGGCGAGGAGTTCATCCGGGTTTTCGAGGACGAGGCGACCAAACTGGGCCCCATTGAGTACCTGGCTCAAGGCACCCTGTATCCGGACGTCATCGAGAGCGCCGGCGTCAACACCCAGAGCGCGGCCCGAATCAAGACCCATCATAACGTGGGTGGGCTGCCAGCACAGATGGCCTTCTCCCTGATCGAACCACTCCGCTATCTCTTCAAGGACGAGGTACGGGAGGTCGGGCTGGAGTTGGGCTTGCCCGAGGAGGTCGTCTATCGTCACCCCTTCCCAGGCCCCGGCCTGGCTGTGAGAATCCTGGGAGAAGTCACCGAAGAGCGTCTGGCTATCCTGCGTGCTGCCGATGAGATAGTGGTGCATGAGATCGAAAGGGCGAGGCTATACCGGGACGTATGGCAGTGCTTCGCCGTCCTCACTCCCATGAGAAGCGTAGGAGTGATGGGGGACAGGCGCACCTATGAGTACGTGGTGGCGGTGCGCGCCGTCAACAGCGAGGACGGCATGACCGCCGACTGGGCCCCCTTGCCCGCCGAGGTTCTGGCCCGTATCTCCAGCCGGATCGTGAACGAGGTGCCAGGCGTCAACCGGGTGGTCTACGACGTCACCAGCAAGCCCCCCTCCACCATCGAGTGGGAGTAGGCCTCCGGCTGTGGGTTACCCCTCAGGGCGTCCCACAGGGATGAGATAGAGGGGTTGGTGGTCGGAGGGCAGACCCAGGGCAGCCTGGACCTGATCGTCGTAAAACGCTCCGATAGGAACCGCTCCAAGCTCCAGAGCCACCGCTTGCAGGAGGATGTTCTGCGCCGCGTGGCCGGCTTCCAGCTTGACGTACCGCTCAGCCCGGTCTCCGTACTTGGCCTCTGTGCGCTGATACACGGCTGTGACGACGAAGATGGCGGCCGCCTGCTGGAGGGCTCCTTGCCTCAGTCCTGCGTCCCAAAGGTGGCTGCGACGATCTTCTTCCCACACGACTTGAAGGGCGTGCTCACGGAGGAGATAGTGGTACGCGCCCTCAGCCGCAGCCACATACAACTCCAGTGGATACAAGGCGCCAGCCGAAGGTGCCGCCCGCAGTCCCCTTGGATCCGTAATCCCCTGGGCAGCCCAGAGCAGTTGAGAGATCTCCTCCAAGGACAAAGGCTCATCAGTGAACTCCCGGACTGAGCGTCGGCTGGCGATGGCTGCCTCCAGCGATGTCTCTCCGTCCAACTGGGGCGAGGGCAAGGGTATTTCACCCTCGCCGCGATCCTCGATAGCCTGGGGTTGTTCTGTGGGCTCGGAAACAGCACAGCTGGTCAGCGCCCCTGTCGCCACGAGCCCGCCAGCGTGCGCTGCGGCCAGGCGCAAGAACTGCCGTCTGGTCAACTTCCTCATTTTTCACCTCACTCTCGACAGGGACTGACTAACCGCGGAGTGCCGCGTGGTGCAGGCTCGGTTCGACTTGCAGCCGAATCCCTCAAGGATCGTCATTGCTGGCCAAGTTAACTAGCGCGGTTGATCTTCCTGGGTTTTCCCTAACTGTTCCAGGTAGGTTTGACGGGCGCGGTTGAAGAACTCGATGTAGTGGTCCGTGCGGTAGTCGGGATAGGTCCACTCCCAGGGGCGGAAGCTCTGGCGAGTGAAGCGCAAGGTAACCTCGGCGTAGATGCCCTGTCCCAGATAGACGCGGTGCTGATGGTTCTTGGTAGTAGCCAGCACCAGTTTGGAGAGGTCAATGTAGCCGGGATCCAGGTTTATCTGCCGCTTGCCCTGCACAGCGAAGCTCTGCTCCAACCCGTTGGTCATGAGCTTGATCTCCGGCAACGTGGAGGGATCTATCAACTCCGAGAAAGTGATGAACTGCCTCAGGAGATCCTCCCCGAATTCCTCGGCATAGTAGGTGGTGAAGTCGAAGGGCCATACGGGGCTGGCGTGATCCACTGGGCCGTAGGCCTTGGCAAGTTCGATGCGCGCGGTATCGAACAGCGTCTCCTGAGCTGTGAACATGCCCACGATCAGTTTGACAGGACGATGCTCTTTGGGCAGGCCCAATGAGACCTCCGCTCTCGCACTTTGGTGTATTCGCTCAAGCTGATACTAACACAAGGCAGAACGCCTGCCAAGAGTGGCCCCGCATCTTGAGCAGCTGCTCATCAAAGGCAGCAGCGTATCGAAGCACACATCGAAGGACGCGGGGGCATATCGAGGATCGAGGGAGTGATGCGGCGTGGCGAGCCGGAATGACGTCGGACGCGTGTCTGATATCCTCTTGAAGCACCCCTGCCTTCTGCCTTGACCACCAAGACGAGTTGTGCTATAATGCGGCCAACAGGGGAGTCAACTCGCGACTGGATGACAAAGCGCTCGCTTAGAAGGAATACTGGGCAGGAGTAGGGCCGTAGGCCGGATCCGGTGAGATCTGGGCGGCCCTTTGGTTTTGTTGAGGGTTGCTGTAGAGATCAGATTCAATGGAGGAGGGAGAGATGGGCAGTAAGGTATTGCGAACTCGGCAGGAATGCGAGGATCTGGTACGCGGCCTATGCTTCAGGGGCGCAGGGGGTGGCGGTGGTCCGGCCCGTGGTCTTGAGCTACTTCTGGGCCAACTGAAGGCCGGTCGAGAGATCGAGTGGGTGGATCTGGATAGCCTTCCGGACCAGGCCTGGACGGTCACGGTGGCTGGCATGGGCGGTAGAGCCAGCGAGGGTGGCTCCGGGGAGGAGTTGGCTGCGTTGGGCTGCGTAAGCGAGAAGTACGATGCTCTCGGACTGGCGGTGGCCGCCGTTCGCGCCCTGGAAGAGAGCGAAGGCGCCAAGGTGGAAGCTATCGTCCCTGGAGAGACTGGGGCCAGCGCGGTTCCTGCGGCCATAGCTGCGGCCCTGGAAGTTGGCGTACCCGTCGTAGATGCCGACTACGCAGGGGGGAGGGCCATTCCCGAAGTACCTCAGACGATACCGGAACTCAAAAGAATCCCCGTGTGCCCGATGTCGTTCGTGACGCGCTGGGGCGACGTGGTGATCCTGAAGGAAACGGTGAGTACGGCGATGGCTGATCGCATCGGGCGCATGATAACCCTGGCCTCATACGGGGGCATAGGCTTCTCCTGGTACTTGCTGCAGGCGAGCGAGGTGAAGGGCGTTGTGGCCAAGGACACGCTGAGCAAGGCTCTTCATGTGGGAAGGGTGATCCGAGAGGCTCGGGAGAAGGGCGATGATCCGGTGGCTGAGGCGACCAAGGCGGTAAACGGCTGGCTGCTCTTCGAGGGGGAGATCACGGCCACCGAGGTAGCGGATGAACAATCTTACGCCTTCGGGCTCGGAACTCACAGATTGAAGGGCCTCGGCAGCCACGAAGGCCTCACGTTCAGCATCTGGTACAAGAATGAGTACCATGTCAGCTGGATGGATGACAAGCCCTTTGTCGCCAGCCCTGACTCGATGATCATCGTGGACTTCGAGACCGGTGAGCCCGCCATCAGCTATGATTTCTCCGTGGGTGACCACGTGGCCGTCATTGGACGGAGAGCCCACGAAGCTCATAGCACAAAGGAAGGCATAGAGGCATTGGGCCCCCGCCATTTCGGATTTGACATCGACTATGTGCCCATCGAGGAAAGGGTGAAGGGGTTTGGCCTCTGAGGCGAGAGGCTGCGTACGTGTTGTCGACGTCCGACA
>CAZNMJ010000031.1:0-20698 GCA_964573815.1 uncultured Anaerolineales bacterium | reverse complement strand
CTAAAGCTTCCAGTTGTTTCCGCAACGCCCTCCGCACATCGGATGGAAGATGTTCCAGTCTCTCTCTGACTCCTGACATGTACTACTCCTCGTATCTTTCCCAACGCACCTTCAAAGGTTGACTTGCGCGAGGCCTTCTCTGATGCCTTCAAGCATTCCGCCTTCCACTGCTCGCTTGGCTGCGCCTATCCCATTCTTGATGGCCTTGCCGTTTGAGCGGCCATGGCCCACCATGACTACTCCGTTCACGCCCAATAGCGGCACTCCGCCCACCTCAGTGTAGTCGAGAACCTTCCTCGCGCTGGCAAAAGCCGGTCTCGCCAGCATGCCCCCCAACGTCGTCAACGGACTACTCTTGATCTCGTCACGCACGATACCGAACAGAAACTTGCTCACGCCCTCCGAGAGCTTGATTATGACGTTGCCTGTCAGTCCATCGGTGACCACCACATCGGCTAGACCCATTGGAATGTCCTTGCCCTCAACGTTGCCTATGAAATTGAGGTGGCTGGCTTTGAGCAACGCGTAGGCGTCCTTGACCAAGATGCTGCCCTTGCCTTCTTCCTCCCCATTGGAGACTATGCCCACCCTGGGTTCCTTGATGCCGAGCACACTTTCCGCGTAGGCGCCGCCCATGATACCGAACTGCAAGAGCCAGTCCGGCCTGCAATCGGTGTTGGCTCCCGCATCCAGCACGACAGAGAATCCCTTGGTGGTGGGATAGGCGGCGCTGAGAGCCGGACGCTTCGCACCTGGGATGCGCCCCAGGCGAAACAAGGCGACGGCCATCACCCCTCCAGAGTTGCCAGCAGAGTAGAATGCATCGGCTTCGCCGCGCTTCACCATGTCCATGCCTACCACCATGGACGAGTCTTTCTTGCTCTTGGCGGCACTGGCTGGGTCATCTTCCATCTCCAGCACTTGGCTGGCGTGGATGACCGGCAAGCTCAATCCCGAGGTGTCATGCTTGGCCAGTTCGGTCTCCAGGACTTCCTGGTTCCCCACCATTGCCACTTCCACGCCGTATCCTCTGGCGGCCCATACCCCGCCCTCAACTGTCACCTGTGGAGCATGGTCGCCCCCCATAGCATCCAAGACTATTCTCATTATCCCCCTCCACATCGGACAATGTGCAGCGCCCGTGGCGAAGCACCCCCGCTATTCGGCTCTTGCTGATACGCTCATCTCTCGGCCCCTGTCACGAGCAACGGGAGATAGGCCGCCACGTACCTCGGAGATCGACAGATGTTGACAGTCCAACCGCGCTCTCAGCCTCAAGTCCGTGCTGGGGAACGAAGCCAGGCGTTGCCGGTTTGTAATTATAGAAGCCCCAGGTGTGTAGGTCAAGCGCGATCCAGCATCATCGCCTGGCACGACCTATGCCGCGCCCTTGAAACACTTGACAATTATCAATAGATGTATTATGATTATTGATGGGTTCACAGTATCGCCGTCCCGAAGAACAGGATTGGCTAGAGCTGAAGGGTATGGTTTGTCCTGTCGAAGGTCTCGGTTGCTGTCCCCACACTGCACGGTAGGATAACGACCGAGATTTTTTGCTTCCCGGAGAAAGGGCGCCGCCATAGCACGACGATCTTGAGTATGCTCCGGCGGATCCAACAGGAGAGGAGGTGAGTAGTGGCACATGAGTGTTCAACTCAAGCCAGGAGAATCCCAAGAAGAGCTCCTGAGGCGATTCCGTAAGCAGGTCGCCAGCAGCGGCATCCTAGGAGAGTTGAGAAAGAGAAGATGGTACGTGTCCAAGGGCGAAAAACGTAGGATGCAACGGAAGAGAGCCGTCCGGAAGGCCAGGCAACGCCTCAGGAGGAAGAGAACCTGAACAGTTTCTCATCACGATCAAGATCCCCCGAGGGCGAAGATGATTTTCATGGACAAAGTCCTGAAATGCACCTCGTGTGGAGAGGAATTCATTTTCGGCGTTGAGCAACAAAGGGCTCTAGCGGCAAAGGGCGAAGTCGAGGAGCCAGCTCTTTGCCCTGTCTGCGAGCCGCGAAGCGAGGAGATCAAGGGGGAATCCACCAAGCTGTCTGGTCAGGTCAAGTGGTTCAGCATTCGCAGAGGATACGGCTTCATTACGCGCGACGACGGCGGCGATGTCTTCGTGCATTATTCGGGTATAGAGGGGGAGGATTTCAAAGCCCTGTTTGAAGGGCAAAAGGTACGCTTCGATGTAATAGAGGAACCCAGAGGGCCGAAAGCGATTAACGTCGTTCCTCAGGACGAGTCCTGACGTCTCCAAACCTCCAGCACTTCGACGCGGTCTGCGGCGTGGGTTCCTGCAACAGTGCCCCTACGTACGATTCTTGTAGTGAATCTCTAAGCAATCATTTGCCTGTGCTAGGTCGCTGCCGATCCATCTACGGCGGAGATGGTCGAGGTACTTCGGCGATGGATGATAAAGAACAACAAGCGGCTAGAGAACGGTTGGAAGCAGAGCTTGCCGAAGCGATGGCCGAACTCGATCGCCTGGAGCAGAAGCTCCAAGTCGAGGTCGAGTACGGCCTTGGTGAGGGAGATCCCATCATCTACGAGCGGGAGATGAACATGGCTCTGCGACGGCGAGCACGAAGGAAGATCAACTCCCTGCAAGAAGCTCTGAAGAGATTCGAGGAGGGCACATACGGCATCTGCGAGAGGTGTGGACGCGAGATAAGCGCGCCACGTCTAGAGGCGTTGCCCCAAGCTCGACTCTGCATCAATTGTGCGCAGCAGGCCGGGAGATAGAGCATTGCGGGTTCTCACTAGCAAAAGAGACACCGAGAGAGACGCCATCGAGCTGATGGCGTCTCTTTGTCTGTGCTGCACTTCCGGGCTGTAAATGCCGAGACCGCGCTGCGTGAACCGACAGGATGGCCAGGTTTGGATCCTTCGCCACCCTCCCCAATTCATACCGTCGCGCCATCGCATGTCGTGTGATTGCGGCGCAGCCACAGATGTTCAAGTTTGCTTCAGCGCAAACACACCTCCTCAGAGTCAGCAAGTGCAAAGGGCCCAACCAAAGAAGCCTGGACCTGAGGCGCGTGCCTCTTGAAGTGGTTTCCGTGCCCAGCTATACTGTATAACCAGAAATGATAGCCGCACCGAGTTCGACGCACTCCACAGTCTTCCCCCAAGGTGGGAAGCACTCCTATGAGTAGCAGAGTCTGGACCATTGGCGTAGGCGTCCTACTGTTTGGTGTGTGCCTCACGGCATACTGGGCAACCCTGGCCCCGACTATCACCTGGAAGCACGCTGGGACCGACAGTGGGGACCTTGTTACCGCCGCCTACACCCTGGGGATAGCACACCCCACCGGCTATCCTCTGTTTGCACTGCTGGGCAGGGCCTTCACGCTTCTTCCCATAGGAGATGTGGCGTACAGGGTCAACCTGATGTCAGCAGTCTTCGCGGCCGCCGCGGTGAGCATCGTCTACGCCACCGTGCTGACCGAATGTCCTGAGGGCCCGCGCAAACTCAGCGCAGTGATCATCGCGGCAGCATCAGCGCTCCTCTTCGGTTTCTCGCGCACCTTCTGGTCGCAAGCTGTCATCGCCGAAGTCTACAGCTTGAACGCCTTCCTCGTCGCCCTGCTCGTCTATCTCGCCACCCTCTTCACGTTCAGGGGGACCAACAAGAGGATGCTCTGGAGCCTTTGTTTCGTCCTGGGATTGAGTCTGGGCAACCACCTCTCTGTGGTCCTGTTCCTGCCGGGCGTGCTTTTCCTCCTATCGAGAAAACGTCGCCCCCCGCTCATGAGTGCGCTGGCTATGGCAGGATGCTTTCTGCTGGGGTTGAGCGTCTACCTCTACCTGCCACTGCGTGCCGCTCAGAAGCCACCTATCAGCTGGGGGGCTCCTGACACCTTACCGGGCTTCTTATGGGCAGTATCCGGAAGGATTTACGGGCGGTACGCCTTCGCACTGCCTCTGGCCCATCTACCCGGGCGCATCTCTAGCTGGCTGACCATGCTTGTCCAGCAATTCACGTGGCTGGGGGTGGCCCTTGGTCTGGTGGGCATCTGGGATCTGTGGGAAGAGGAGCGAGACTACTTTGTGTTCTCCATGATGTCCTTTGGCGCAGTGGTAGTCTATTCCCTGATGTATTACACCACGGATTCCTACGTGTATCTCATACCGTCATATCTGCTCTTCGTCTTGTGGATTGGGCGCGGGGCCTGGTACTGCCTCCATGAGATGCTCTACCCCTGGATAGAAGAAAGATGGGATCTTGCTCGCGGCAGATCCCATCTCCTTTCCCTCCTCAGCCTGTCCCTGTTGCTGTTTCCAGCTTTGCTTCTGTGCGACAATTGGGCCTCTGTTGACTTGAGGGACGACTGGACCGCCCACCGCTACGCCGCGCAGGTCTTCTCCGAGACTCCCTCAGAAGCCCTGATCATCGCCGACACCGATGCGCACATCTTCTCCCTGTGGTACTGGCGATATGTTGTCGCCCCCGAATCGCCACAAGTGGTCGTCGCCAAGGGTCTCTTCCATTATCCGTGGTACAAGGAGAACCTTAGCTGGCACCATCCCCAGATTGTCGTCCCATCCGGCGACGGCAACCCGTATGCTCAGCTATTTGCCCTGATTGATGCCAACCTGCCGCATCGGCCCATCTACCTCACAGACTCCGACGACGCAATACTGAGTCGGTATGCACACACCCAAGTTGGCACCCTCTACAAGCTGGGAGTGAAGGGATAGGTGACCCTCCAATCCTCTCCCTCCACTCTCGCTTCGACCAAGAGATGGGCCACTTTGCCCGTGCCCCCCAGTCGGTAGTGGAGAGACACTCGAAAATAGTAGTATTCTCCTCGCTGGGCGATCCTCTCCACCTCGATCTCTTCCATCTCTATCTCTTCTCCGCCCAGCAACTCCTCAATTCGGGCGGCGAAATCCCTCTGTGAGAGCTTACGCCCCAGAACCATCAGGTCCGCGTCGGGCGTCATCTCATACATGACATCGTACTCGCCATCCCCGAGAGCTGTGAAATACCTCTGCAACGCTCTTTCGGCCGTCGAACCATACCGCTGCTGATACCAGCTGTACGCCGCGTAGACGCCCACGGCGACCACGAAGATCAGTAACGCTCCCCCGGCTGCCGCACCCCACAGCATGAACCGCTCTCTCATCGCGCACGCTCCCTTGGGTGACCCATCTCACTTCTTCTGCTTTCGGTTGATCACCGCTATCGAGGCCACGCTGTCTCCCGCCTTCAGGTTCATCACCTTCACCCCTCGAGTGGGCCGCCCCATCTGAGAGATGTTCTCCACTGGCGTTCGGAGCACCATCCCCTTAGCCGAGATCAGAGTCACCTCATCCTTCGGGTCTACCACCCGAGCATCGACGATACAACCGACCTCATCGAGCCGTTTGACGTCGATGGTGAGCACCCCTTTGCCATATCGGCTCTGCAAGGGATAGTCTTTCAGAGGCGTGCGCTTGCCAAGTCCCTTCTCCGTCACGACCAACAGATCGGCACCCGGCCTGGCAACGTCCATTGCCGCCACTTGGTCTTCACCCTCCAGTTTGATGGCCATCACACCCGCGGCAGCTCGCCCCATAGGGCGAACGTCACCCTCGGGAAAGCGTATCGCCTGTCCTCCCCTGGTGACCAGTACCACTTCCTGCTTCCCGTTCGTCAGCTTAACCCAGCCCAGTTCATCGCCCACCTCCAAATTGATGGCGATCAGACCACTCGGTCTAACAGATGCAAAGTCATCGAGAGAGGTCCGCTTGATCCGCCCGTTCTTAGTAGCCATCACCAGATACCCCTTGTGCTTAAAACTGGGGACAGCGATGACAGCGGTCACGGACTCCCGCCGCTCCAACGCTATCAAGTTGATGAGAGGCAGTCCTTTGGCTCGACGTCCGACGTCGGGAACCTGATAAGCCCGTTCATGATAGACCTTGCCTTGGTCAGTGAAGAAAAGGAGGCTATCCAGGGTGTTCGCCAGTAGCAGGTGTTGGACCACATCCTCCTCGCGCGTGCCCGCGCCCGTTATGCCCCGCCCTCCCCGCCTCTGACGCGAGTAGGTCGTGGCCAACACGCGCTTGATGTATCCGCGCTGAGTAAGGCTGATCAGTACGTCCTCCTCGGGAACGAGATCTTCTTCACTCAGATCGCCCCCAGCGTCAGGGCTGATGATCGTCCGACGGGCATCGCCGAAGTCTGCCTGCAACGCCTTCAGGTCTTCTTTGATCAGATGCAGTATCTTCCGGGGCTTGGCCAGCAGATCTTCGTAATAGGCGATCTGCTTGATGGTCTCGGTGTATTCATCTTCGATGCGTTTGCGCTCCAAGGCCGCCAAGCGCCGTAGCTGCATCTCCAAGATCGCGTTGGCCTGAGCCTCAGTCAGCTTGAACTTCCGCCGCAAGTTGGTTCGCGCCGAATCCACGGTGCGAGACCGACGAATGGTGGCAATGACTTCATCCAAATGCTCCAGGGCGATGCGGAGACCCTCCAGGATATGTGCCCTCTCCTTGGCCTTTGCCAGGTCGTGCTGTGTGCGACGGGTGATGATTTCTCTGCGGTGCTCTATGTAGTGCGCCATCATCCTCTTGAGAGTGAGCACGCGCGGCTCCCCGTCGACCAAGGCCAACATATTGACACCGAAGGTAGTCTGCATCTGAGTGTGCTTGAAGAGCTGATTCAGCACTGTGCGCGGCTGAGCGCCCCGTTTTAGCTCTATGACAATGCTCATCCCGTGGCGGTCAGATTCGTCTCGCAGATCCGAGATACTTTCGATGCGCTTCGCTCGCACCAGCTCAGCAATCCTCTCAATGAGTCTGGACTTGTTGACTTGATACGGCAGCTGGCTGACCACAATGCGCTGGCGATTCCCGCGCATCTCCTCGATATGGGCCTTAGCGCGTATCACCACCAGCCCCTTGCCCGTGGCATAGGCGTTGCGAACCCCCTCTTCGCCCAGGATCACCCCTCCTGTAGGAAAGTCGGGCCCCTTGATCAATCGGAGGAGATCGTCGGGAGCGATGTCGTCGATGCTGTCGTAGTTGTCGATCAGATAGATCAGACCGTCGCACACCTCGCTTAGATTATGGGGAGGGATGTTGGTCGCCATGCCAACGGCGATGCCAGAAGCACCATTCAGTAACAGGTTGGGCAACGTGGCGGGCAGCACCGATGGTTCTTGCAGGGTGCCATCGAAGTTGTCCACAAAGTCCACCGTGTCTCGGTCTATGTCTGCGAGCATACCGGCGGCAATAGCATCGAGGCGGGCTTCGGTATATCGCATCGCCGCTGCGCTGTCACCATCCACAGAGCCGAAATTGCCCTGACCGTCAACCAAGCGGTAGCGCATGGAGAAGTCCTGGGCCATGCGTACCATGGCATCATACACGGCGGCATCTCCGTGGGGGTGATACTTCCCTAGGACTTCCCCAACGATGCGGGCGCTCTTCTTGTAAGGACGGTCGTGACGCAGGCCCATGTCGTACATGGCGTATAGAATACGGCGGTGAACCGGTTTCAAACCATCGCTCGCATCGGGCAAGGCACGCGCAACGATCACGCTCATGGCGTAATCCAGATAGGAACCCTTCATCTCTTCATCTATGTCTATGCGCCTTACCGTGCCAATTTCCATGCGTTTCACTCCCTTCGCGCTTTGTCGACACCCAACCAATTATACTGCAAGCCGCCCCGGAATTCCATGAACAGGGAAAAGAAAAGCCCCTCCTTGCGGAGGGGCTCCCAGACTGCTCAGCCTAGTATTGAGGCATGGGTGGCATCGGCGGCTGCTCCTCAGGTATGTCAGTGACCAGCGCCTCTGTGGTGAGGATCATGGCCGCGATGCTGGCCGCGTTCTCCACTGCGGAACGGGTCACCTTGGCCGGGTCGATGATACCCTTTACAGGCATGTCGCCGAAATCCTCCGCCAGAACATCGTACCCGAGATTCTTGTTGTCTTGCTCCTTCTGCAGACGTCGCACCTGCTCCAGCACAACAGCTCCATCCCTGCCGGAGTTCTCGACTATCTGCCGCAGAGGCTCCTCCAAGGCGCGGCGCACGATGATCACACCCGTGGCCTCGTCACCCTTGAGCGCTTTCAACTCTTTGGACTTGTCCAGCGCTTCGATGGCGTTGATGAGCGCTACGCCTCCGCCGGGGACGATTCCCTCCTCGACCGCGGCTCGAGTGGCGGAGAGAGCATCCTCTACGCGGTGCTTCTTCTCCTTCAACTCCACCTCGGTGCCTGCACCCACCTCGACAATGGCCACACCACCGGCCAACTTCGCCAACCGCTCTTGCAGCTTCTCCCTGTCGTAGTCAGAAGTGGTGGTCTCGATCTGAGCCTTTATCTGCTCGATGCGGCCCTTGATGTCGGACTCTTCACCCCTCCCCTCGATGAGGGTCGTGTCATCCTTGGTGGATACGATCTTGCCAGCCCTGCCCAGGTCGTTGATAGTGGCCGTCTCCAGCTTGCGGCCCACCTCCTCGCTGAGGACGGTGGCACCCGTCAAGACAGCTATATCTTGCAGCATGGCCTTTCGCCGGTCGCCGAAGCCTGGCGCCTTGACCGCCAGCGCGTTGAAGACGCCCCGCAGTCTGTTGAGCACCAGAGTGGCCAACGCCTCACCTTCCACGTCCTCGGCAATAACCACTACCTCGCGCTTGCCGACCTGCGCCAACTTCTCGAGCAGGGGCACGATGTCGGTGGCGGCAGAGATCTTCTTGTCCGTGATCAGTAGGTAAGGATCCTCCAGAACCGCCTCCTGGCGCTCTAGATCCGTGATGAAGTACGGGGAGATGTAGCCTCGATCCAACTGCATGCCTTCCACATACTCTTTCTCGAAGCCAATCCCTTTGCCTTCCTCAACGGTGATGACTCCGTCCTTTCCCACTTTGTCCATCACCTCAGCGATCAGCTCACCAATCTCCATGTCGGCCGCTGCAATGGCCGCCACGTAAGCAATCTCCTGCCTGCCCTTTACCTCGACGCTCATGTCTTTCAAGGCCTCTACCACGACCCTGGTGGCTTTCTCTATTCCCCGCTTGAGGATCATGGGGTTGGCACCGGCAGCGACGTTTTTCAACCCTTCGTTCACGATCATCTGCGCCAATACAGTCGCCGTGGTGGTGCCGTCGCCAGCGACATCGTTCGTACGGGTTGCCGCTTCCTTCAGCAGCTGAGCCCCCATGTTCTCAAAGGGCTCTTCCAATTCAATGTCCTTGGCCACGGTAACCCCATCATGGGTAATTGTGGGGGCACCGAACTTCTTGTCCAATGCGACGTTCCGGCCCTTGGGCCCCAGAGTCGTCTTGACCGCACCGGCCAACGTATCGATGCCTTTCTTCAGATCACGACGGGCTTCCTCAGAAAAGATCAGTTGTTTCGCCATTATGCTCAACCTCCTATGTGATCAAATCTGTTTGGCGTGCGTGGAAAAGCGCCAAGCATCGGATACCAGCTAGTCTGGTCCTACTTCTTCTTCGTCTTTGCTTTTGCCTTTCTCCCTCCAACAATCGCGAGGATATCCTTCTCGCCCAGGATGAGGTATTTCGTGTCATCCATCTTGAGCTCGGTGCCAGCGTACTTGGCAAAGACGACCCGATCCCCTTCTTTGAGCTCCATCGGAGCTCGCTCCCCGTTGTCCAGCAGCCGCCCGGGGCCGACTGCCACAACGAGGGCCTCCTGCGGTTTCTCCTTGGCTGTCTCGGGCACATAGATGCCGGAGGCTGTCATCTCCTCCTGCTCAACGGGTTCGACGATCACCCGGTCAGCCAATGGTTTCAGTTTCAACGCCATTTTACAAACCCTCCTTCATACATAGTTCTACTTTGAGTACCCAGCCCAACTCACACAAATTAGCACTCTTAGGGGCAGAGTGCTAATTCACCTATAATAATACACCATTCTCCGCAAAAGTGCAAATCTACTGAGCGAAGGGAAGAGTACACCTTCCAGCTCCTTGCTACTCAGATCTACGTTTTCCGCGCGCTATCTCCTTTTTTCGCCAGAGACGCGCCGTTGCCCCTTCAGCCTCTAATATGAACTTCGCCGTGTTTAGACATTCCAGCGGAGGAGATTTCAAGACTACAGCTCTTACTCCTCACAATAGTCTAGGCCGTCCCACGCTGGCTGGGCCCAGATGTCCAACTCCAACGCCATCTCGAAATACGGTATCGCCGCCTCACAATCTTCCGACAGATTGATATACGACCAGCCTAGTGCATAGTAGTATTCCGGAGCCTGCGATCCCAGCTCGATGGCCCGCCGGAAATTGGGGATCGCATCCTCCCAACGCATCAGCCTGAAATAGCACACTCCCAGGTGTCCATGGGCTCTCGCATACTCGGGATCTTCCTCCACGGCCTTGCTGAACCTGTCCGCCGCCCTCTCGAACTCCCCTCGATCCAGATACACCTGCCCGAAGGTGTCATAGATCTCGGGATTGTGAGGATCCAAGTTTTGAGCCAACTCAAGTTGGGCGATAGCCAGTTCGTAGCGACCCAGTGCGCGATACGCCCGTGCCAGGCGGATGTACAAATAACCGAAATTGGGCTGCAGAAGACTCGCCTCTGCGTATTCCGCCACCGCCTCGCTGTAGTTCCCCATCGTCTCATATACATAGCCCAGATTGAAATGGGTGACCCAGTTTGATCCGTCGAGGCGCACTGCGGTTTCGGCGCTCTCCAGCGCCTCGTTCCAGCGGTCCTTGTCGGCATAGACCTCAGCCAAGTAGGCGTGACCCTCGGCGTAGTCCGGGTCCAGTTCGATGGCTCTCAGAGCCGCGGATACTGCCTCATCGTACTGCCCATTCCAATCGAGAGTCATGGCATGTAGGGCCTGGACTTCTGCATTCTCGGGATCGAGGTCCACGGCCCTGCTGGTCTTCTCGACGCCCTCGACACAGCGCCTGCGTAGGGCGAGCAACCGCCCCCACCGAGCGTGAGCTATGGCGTTCTCGGGATCCAACTCGGTTGCTCTCTCGTATTCGGACATAGCCTCATCTATCTTCCCCGCACTAAAGAGGGCATCTCCTTGCTCGATGTGCTCCTCAGCCGTTTCCACCCGCTCTGGAGGCGGCTCCTGACCCACCAACTCTGGCCTCCTCACGATCGCAAAGATGGCCAAGCCTCCTAGAATGATGAGAAGGCAAAGTATCCAAGCCAAGAAGCGACCTCTTTTCTTCTCTGGCTGAATGTACATCGATCCGCCTAACTGGTCTCCACCATGTCCATCTCCGGCACCACCTGTATCCAGGTGTTGCCGGCCCGGAAGGGGATGGAGTTCCCTGTTCCGTCCAGGAGGCTTATCATCTCCGTGTCACTTCCGCGCACCCAGCGCCCCTCCACAACCAATCCGTCCCGGAAGACCAGCGCTGGCCCCTCGCCAAGGAGATCGATTCTGACAGAGAAGGATCCATAGCCCTCATCGATGTCCGTCGTGGTGTGTGTAGCGGCAATAGCGACCACATTGCATGCCGTCAACTGCTCGCCGCTGGACTCCTCAACGTGAGCCTCATCTCCCTCGCAGCGGAGGTAGAGCCCACGCTCGGAGTCATAATCCCAACGTGCCTTGTTCTGAGGCGCATATGCAACCGTTATCTGGTTGACCCGGACATCCGAGTCTATGCTCTCACTGAAGGGGAAGCCAGGCCTGTCGGCCGGCTCTTGCCACCCGTTCGCTTCCACTTCTGCCCACACGGCCTGAGTGTCACAGTACTTGTTGAAAGGGCTCACCCTGCCGGCGGCATTGAAAAACCCCGCTGCTCCGAAGTACCCGTCCATGTCCGGGAATCCGGCTGCCCTTATCATGGGTAGGACCTGATTCGCCGCTCCGTAATGAACCAGCACACCATCGAACATGTCCACAAGGTGCTCAACATCTATCAGCCTCGCGCTTCGCACCGGCCCCACCCGCTCATGATCCTGACAGAGGAAGATGGCGCTGAAACGCGTGATGGCGCCCTCTGCAAAGTGTTCGAACACCACATCCGCTTTGTGAATGCCCGATGCCGGACGGCTCCCAGGGTAGTTGTCGATCTTGATGTCCAAAGGGCGCCGCATGGCCAAGGCGGGGTTCGCCATCTCAAGGCCGGTCAACGGGCAGTGATCGTAGGATCTTTGTGGCGTGGGCGAAGAATTCACTACGGTGTTGGTGGGAGTGGGCTCCTCAGCCGCGGCGGAAACAGGCGTCTTCGTTGGCGTTGGAGTGGCCGCACTGGAACGTCGCAGTACAGAACAACCACCATTGACGAGCGCCGTAGCTGACACCGCAACGAGAAGCACCCCTGCCAACAGGGCTTTTCTGCCCGAAATCATCTCTCGCCTCCGCAACTCGTTCCTCCGCCAAGCTCCATTACATCTCTGGTGCAACACCACCTTCACCAGCGCCCACTGCTGACCAAAGGAGTGACCTATTCTCCCTCCATCGCTTTCAGCCTCTCTATCAGCAATCCTTGCACAATCTGGGGGTTGGCCTTGCCTCGAGTGGCCTTCATCACCTGCCCGACGAGGAAGCGAAGGACCTGAGTCTTGCCTGCCAAGTAGTCCGCTACAGCCTCGGGGTTCTCGGACAACACCTGAGCCACGATGTCAGAGAGTTCTTCCGCATCGCTTATTTGCACCAGGTCGCTCTCGGCGATGATCTCCTTGGCTGACCGTCCAGTGCCGAACATCTCCTCAAAGACCGTCTTGGCCGTACTGATGTTTATTTTGCCTTCGTCGATCATTGTCAGCAGCTCCGCCAACTGCCCTGGCTTGACCTTGACCGCCCCTATCTCCTCGCCGCTCACGTTCAGCAAGCGGAAAAGCTCACCGGTCATCCAGTTGCTGAGTGCTTTGGCCCGCGGGTAGAGCCGAGCGCACTCCTCAAAATAGTCGGCCAGGGCTGGATCTTCAGTCAGCAGATATGCATCATAGAAAGGCAACTCATACTCGCTCATGAAGCGATCTCGCCTGGCACCTGGCAACTCTGGCAAGCGGGAGTGCAATTCCTCAATCCACCCCTGAGTCACCATGAAGGGAGGCAAGTCGGGCTCCGGGAAATACCTGTAGTCGTGGGCTTCCTCCTTCACTCTTTGTGGCTCGGTCCTCCCCAGTTCCTCCCGCCATCCCACGGTCTGTTGAACCACTCTGCCTCCCGCCTTTAGAATTGCCGCCTGCCGCTCCATCTCGCTCCTCAAGGCGTGCTCCACTGCCTGGAAAGTGTTCATGTTCTTGATCTCTACCCGATTGCCGAGCGTTTCAACACCCTTCGGCCGCAGAGAGATATTAGCCTCGCAGCGAAATGATCCTGCCTCCATGTCGCCAGTGCTGACGTCTAGGTAGCGCAGGAGTTTGCGGAGCTCTTGCAGGTATCTCTTCGCCTCCTCTGGGGAACGCATATCTGGCTTGCTGACTATTTCGATCAAGGGCACGCCGGAGCGGTTGAAATCCACCAGGGTATATCTCTCACCGCCGTCGTCACGGTGATACAGCCGCGCCGTGTCTTCTTCCACATGCACATCCGCGATGCCAATCTCCTTGCGCGTACCATTTAGCTCGATCAGCAGGTGTCCATGTCGACCCACCACTGAGCTATGCATGGATATCTGATAGCTCTTGGGCAAATCGGGGTAGAAGTAATTCTTACGGTCGAACCAGAGCCTGCGCTCACGGACCTCACACTCGAGGGCCAAGGCGGTCATGAACGAGTACTCAATGGCCTTGCGGTTGATGGTAGGCAATACCCCGGGCATCCCGAGGCACACCGGGCACACGAGTGAATTGGGCTCGCGATCCACTATCTCTGCCCTGCAACGACAGAACATCTTGCTCTTCGTGGAGAGCTGGGCGTGGACCTCCATGCCGATGATGGCTTCGTACTCCATAGCTCTCACCTTATCCCGTCCGCAGCCGGCGCGACAGGCGACTTCGTACTGGGTGCCCAGTGATCCAGGCTAGTGGACCCTGGCAATTCCCAGCGTCCCTCAGAAGTCATTCGGAGATTATACAGACATCGCGGCTCTGTGACAACCCCTTGCCAAGCCCATCAATACCGTGTATAATAATTGTGCCCCTCGGTTCGAGGGGCTGTGTCATCAGTCTGCCATGGGGCTGCGGTAGGAAGAATGCTGGAGAAACTCGAAGCCGTCGAAGGGCGGTATGAGAAACTGAATAGACTGCTCGCCGATCCTGCCATCTCAACGGATTATGTCAGGGCAGCGGAGTACGCCCAGGAACGAGCTGACCTGGAAGAGGTAGTGGAGACTTTCCGGCGCTACAAGGACTCTCGACGAGAACTAGAAGACACTCGCGCCATGCTGCAAGAGGAACTCAGCCAAGACATGCTCGAGTTGACGCAGGAAGAGATAGAGTCCTTGGAACAGGAAATTGAGTCGTTAGAGGAGAAGCTTAGGATCCTCCTTTTGCCCAAGGATCCAAGAGACAAGAAGAATGTCATCGTCGAGATCAGGGCGGGAACAGGGGGCGAAGAAGCGGCTCTCTTCGCTGGTGACCTCTATCGGATGTACAACCGCTATGCCGAGAATCACGGTTGGGACACTGAAATCATGTCCTCCAATCGCACAGGCATCGGAGGGTTCAAGGAGGTCGCCTTCTTGGTCAGCGGCAAGGACGCCTATTCTCACCTGAAGTACGAGAGCGGCGTCCATCGCGTGCAGCGAGTGCCCGTCACGGAGGCTAGCGGACGCATCCACACCTCGGCTGCGACGGTGGCCGTGCTTCCCGAAATGGACGAAGTCGAGGTCACCGTAGCCCCTGAAGATATCAGGGTAGATGTTTTCCGGTCCACGGGGCACGGTGGTCAGAGCGTCAACACCACAGATTCGGCGGTCCGCATCACACACCTGCCCACGGGCATGGTAGTCACCTGTCAAGATGAACGCTCCCAACTTCAGAACAAGCAGCGGGCTCTGGCCATCCTTCGCGCTCGGCTCTACGACAAGGAAGAGAGTAAGCGATGGGCGGAAATCGACGCTGAACGAAAGTCGCAGGTGGGCACCGGCGAGCGAAGCGAGAAGATCCGCACCTACAACTTCCCCCAGAATCGAGTAACCGACCATCGTATAGGCCTGACCAGCTATCGCCTCGAGGAGATACTCGACGGCGATCTTGACGAGTTCATCTATGAGTTGGCCACCGCCGATCAGGCAGCCGAGCTGCGAGAGCCGGGATGAGAAAGAGCCCAAGAGAGGATTGCAGAGGTCAGAAGGTAGGCAGCCGTTTGTGACAACAGGCGGGTGCCTTTCTCATTGCCACGGTGCTGCATGATCAACCAACATGCGGGAACTACTGAACTGGGCCATTACCGTCTTGAGGGAGCAGGGGATCGAATCGCCTCAGCTGGACGCCGAGATCCTGTTGGCCCATGCACTAGGACTGACCAGAAGCCAGCTGTATGCGCGATTGGACAGCGAGCCCAATCCGGCAGTGGAGGAGACCTTCAGATCCCTCGTGGGCCGGCGCTCGCAGCATGAACCCGTGGCCTACATCACGGGACACAAGGAGTTCTACGGACTAGACCTCCATGTTGACCAGCGTGTGCTCATCCCTCGGCCTGAGACAGAGACTTTGGTTGAGGTCTCTTTGAGCATTGCTCGCCAGAAAGACATCTCACCCTTGGCCGAAGTTGGCGTGGGCAGCGGGGCGATAGCCATAGCCCTCGCCGCGAACTTGCCGTCTGTAAACATCTTCGCCATCGACGCCTCCGCGGACGCCTTGGCCGTTGCCGAACTCAACTGCCAACGTCACGGCGTGCTGGACAGAGTGCGGCTCCTCCCTGGTGACCTGCTTGAGCCCCTGCCTGAGCCTGTAGGACTCATTGTCGCCAATCTTCCCTATGTGTCGCATGAGGACCTAAACACGCTTCCACCTGATATTACCGAGTACGAGCCTCTGAGCGCCATAGACGGAGGGGAGGACGGACTTCAACATATCAGGCGTCTCCTGGCCCAGGCGGCATCCAAGTTGAAGCTGCCGGGGATCATCTGCCTGGAGATCGGTGCCACTCAGGCTCCGGCCGTGAACGAGTTGGCGCGCGAGGAATTCCCCGACGCCAC
Source organism: uncultured Anaerolineales bacterium (assembly GCA_964573815.1). Taxonomy (GTDB): domain Bacteria; phylum Chloroflexota; class Anaerolineae; order UBA7937; family B3-Chlor; genus CAYGAW01. Next base: position 4,669 of record CAZNMJ010000031.1, on the reverse strand, counting down.
CGTCGGGCTGGTGAGAGACCTGGCAGGTCTAGACCGGGTAGCCATCATCGCCACCTAGCACACCATCTCTGCGGGAGATACGTGCAGACCCAGATCATCGTAGCAACGGACGCGCATGCCATCGACAAAGCCTGTGAAGTGCTCAAAGCAGGCGGTCTGGTGGCTTTCCCCACCGATACCGTCTACGGTGTGGGGGCCGACGCCTTTCAGCCCAGGGCGGTAGAGAGGATCTACGAGGTGAAGGGGAGACCCCTGGCCAAGGCAATACCCCTGCTCATTGACAATGCAGAGAACTTGCACATGGTCGCTGGGCACATCCCCGAAGTGGCCTGGGCCTTGGCGAAGAGATTCTGGCCGGGAGCGCTGACTGTGGTTCTCCACCGCAAGCCGGAGGTGCCCGATATCGTGACCGGTGGAGGGGCAACGATAGCGGTTCGCGTGCCCGATCACTCCTTCGCATTGGGGCTGATCCGTGCCGCGGGAGGAGTACTGGCCGCCACCAGTGCCAACCTGAGTGGCTGTCCCGACCCCACGACCGCTGGTGAAGTCATGGGCTATCTGGAAAGCCGGATAGGGTTGGTCCTTGACGGAGGCCGCTGTCCTGGTGGCATCCCCTCGACGGTGATAGACCTGACCAAGACTCCGCCGTCTGTCGTGCGTCTGGGGGCCATCCCTAGGCATGAACTGGCAAAGCAACTCGCCTGTCTACAATAGGGGAGATACGTCAATACCGTAGGCAGCCTCGAGTTCCTTCGCCTCGGGCCGTGTGATCTTCTGTGTTGTCCATACCCTGCGGGCGGGCAAGATATCAGCGGCCCGTTGCAAGGTCTCATCGTCGAGTTGACCGCTCTCCCGGACTCGCAACACCGACTGCACCAGCCTCATCTCGTCTTCGGTCACTATTGGGATATCCCGCAAGGTCTTGCCGGCCGCATCCCAGAGACGATCCTTCAGTTTGCTGCAAACCGAAGATATTCGGTGCAGACCCCAGCTCTTCTTGTACGCGATCCAGGGAGCCGCCGCTGACGGTTGTTCCAAGGCTCCGACATCCACGAGGGAATACTCTCCGGGCTTGGTGGCCTCTCCTGGTTTGCCGGGTCTCGTCACCTCTCCGGGTGCGTCGTACGAGTCACGGGCAGTTGAGCTCTCAAGCGCCTTTCGGTCTGGAAAGCTGGCGTGCTTACCCTTCGACCACCACACATCAGGGGCGCGCTCGCGCCCCCTGGGATATCTCACATAGCGGCTGTTGTCGAAGCTCAGCAGTCCCCCGAGTTTGACCCCTTCGTGGGCCGCATAATAGGCTTGACTCACCTTATATGCCTCAGGATCCTGGCTGTCCTCCGGGCCAGCAACCAATAGCGCCGCACGCTCGGTATCCCATTGATGAGCCCCGAAACTTCCTACCGAACCGCTGTCCCAATCCCAGATGGTGAGATAGTTTATCTCATAGACTCGATTGCCTTCGCTGGCTCCCAATTCGACCACGCAGAAGTAGACGTAAGGTTTCCAAGGAGGATGAGCCAGGGCCAGGCTCGGTTCCAGCTGGGGTTCGAGTTGAGCGAGGTAATCCCGTTCATTCCTGCTCGCGTGATAAGTAGGGCCAAACCTGTGCGCCAGATCAAATCCAAAGGTTGACATTGCATCCCTCCCGTCCACTTGATTGGTTGCGCGTCTGGTCAGCGCCCGAGACACTTCCCGATAAGATCGAGTTGCGTTTTCGCACGTGGTCTGGTCTGATCAAAGCACTCTGCTGGAAGGCCACCGATAATGACTCTTCGCGTAGACCAGACCGCCACACATGCTGCCGCCGGAGACGGTGGATAGGAACCTCACATCCTTCAAGCGGTTTTCCTCCGCCGGTCGCGACAAGACGACCAGATGGAATACTGTCGCTCTGAATCCGCCTCCAGAAAGTGCCAATCCTATCTTCATCTGGTATCAACCCCTCTGCGTACAAGAGTTCGTGCACCCAGAAGTCTGCCCGCCTCAAACGTGTTGGCTTGCGCAGTCGCCCGCATGTCTCTCGTCTGCACCGGGATGCCAGGCATGACCGGAGCAATACACAACTAGTGCTGCGACGGTCTGGCCGGGACCCTGTTCTTCTGGTCGACAGAGAGAGTCGTCGGAACTTGGAAGGCGTGTCTTCTTCACCCAAGAGCAAGCGTGGTCGATCCACAGCCGCTGCCCTGCCGCCAGCAGGCGGCGAATGTGGCTTGGAAAAAGGACCCCGAGTCTCTGAAGTGCAGCGCGAACGTGTGAGTCGGCTTTCATTGACCAAATGGGGTCATGCACGTCTGGTTGCCCTGCCGAAGATGTATCCGATTATGGCAGAGAGGATGGATATGGCAGCCTCTCCCTTGACAGTGCCGGCTAGAGCCAACACGTAAACACCGGAGACTATGAAGATCACGAAGACCCCTACGCGGACCAGCTCAATTCGCTCGCGGCTGAGCTCACGCTTGCTGTCACCCTCATCATCTGCGCTGTACTCGGCAACGGCACCCACATATAGCAGAACAGCCATGGCGCCCATAGCCAACGCTCCTAAGAATAGGCTTACGAACACCACCTTCCAGGCTTCCTCCTTCAGAAAGAAGCCAGTATCGTCGTCCGGCGGAGGGACTGGGGGGAGCACTACCACCAAGAAGCTCGCTTCGGAAGTCACTGGTTCCATCTCCGCACTGGAGATGGTAGCCTCGTTGGGCACAGTATGGGAACCGTCGGACAAGTCGCCCAGCGTACCTTCATAGGTCACCGAACCACTCGCCCCTGCTTCCACCGTTCCCAAATCCCAGGTAATAGTGTCGCCATCACAACTGCCCTCGCCGGAGATGTTGCCTATGCTGGCAAAGAAGTCTTGGGCATAGTCGTCAACGATGCGTGCTTCAGTCGCCGGAGCTTCACCCACGTTCATGTAGGAAATGATGCATTTGATGGTGTCGCCAGGATCGAAGTTCCCATCCCCGTCCACATCTCCGACCAATTCCGTTTCCGTCTCCGCACTGAAGTTTGGCACTCTCACCAGAACAGCGTTGGTCACATCGATGCGGGGCAACTGACCGCTTTCGATGGTGGCCGTGTCCTGTAGGTCGGTGGAGCCAGGGGGGAATTTCTCTTTCAGCGTGGCCTCGTAGGTCACCCAACCAGTGACCCCCACTTCGACCACCGGAAAGTCCCACCTGACGGTGTAGTCAACATCCTGGCCCTTGTCAGAGAAGCTGGGTATGTTGGCGATGAGGCTTTCGTCATAGTCGTCAATGATGGTGACCTGGGTGGCCTCAGCATCACCAGAGTTCTTGTACTCAAGGGTGTACCTGATCGTATCGCCAGGATCGATTACGCCGTCGTCATCCCTATCCTCGACCAAGGCTGGTGCCTCTCTCAAGTCGATGGCCAGGATGGGAGCGGCCACTTCCACGAGAATAGCGTTGGTGACACTGACGTCCGCCAACTCAGCGCTGCGGATGGTGGCCGTGTCCTCTAAGCTGCTGGGGCCAGGCGGGAAAGCGTCTCTTAGCGTGGCCTCGTAGGTCACTGTATCGCTCTTGCCCTCTTCGACCCGTTCGAACTCCCACGTGATAGTATAGCCATCATCCTTGCCCTCATCAGAAATGTCGGGAATGCTGACGATGAAGGTTTCGTCGTAGTCGTCTTCGATGGTGACCAGGGTTGCGTCAGCGGTACCAGTGTTCGAATACACAAAGGTGTACCTAATGGTATCGCCGGGATCGATTACGCCGTCCCCATCCAAATCGTCGACCAAGGCTGGTCTTCCTTTCCACTCGATGGTCAGGACAGGAGCAGGCTCAGTTGTAGGCGTAGGCTCCTGCAAAGGAGCTGCAACGACCGAACCGCTAGCTGGAAAGACGCCCAGGCCCACGGAGAAGAGCAGACTCAGGCCAACTGCGGCCAAACCGACCAAGACAGCCTTGCAGACAAACGATCTATTCACAGCTTCGTCTCCTTTCTCGAGAAGTATCTCACTTGCAGCGCAGCGCTCAACCGAGAAAGAATAGGCAACACGACATCCATCTCGTGGTTTTGACCCTACTTAATCCTGCTTGAACAGAGCCTGACTAGTATCTTTGAAGGAGGGTTGCCGAAGACGCTCTCAAGGTCCCGGGAGGTATCCCACTTCGGCGGCTCCCATCTGGCGGAGCGGCCTTGAGGTTCTGCTAAATCGACAACTTGTATAGAGGCATGCCACGGTAGCCGAGTAGTGCAGCCAAGGTACGTCCCTGGATCAGCGAAGTGGTGCCCCGTGGAGAGATGCCGGGAAGAGACTAAGTTCTGCTGTTCTTTCGCATTATAACATAAATAGGCCGATTTGTCAAGTAATTGTGACAACTTTGGTCCTATTTGACTACAATAAGCCAAGCGTTGGGCTCGAGTCCTCCAAGCATCAAGAGGGAGGTTCACAAGGGGGCACGAGGCTGCGATTGAGGCGTTCTTCCTTCGCGTGGGGCGGTGGGTCCACGCATCAAGCTCATCACCTGAGAGCCCCGCCAGGTGCCGAGCCGTACAACTCAAGACCGGCGCATCCTGCTGCGCGCAGCCATACCGGCAATAGCGATCAGCGTACCGGCGGAAACGACAAGACCTATCTTGAAGGACACACGGGCATACACCAACTCTACTCGATGGGAGCCAAACTCCAGCTCCACAGCTC
>CAZNMJ010000030.1:0-20808 GCA_964573815.1 uncultured Anaerolineales bacterium | reverse complement strand
GTCGTGGAGAGCACTCTGGTGACTTGCTGGCTATGCTAGCTTCACCCGGCCGACAAACTCAAGCGGAGTGCACATTGCAAGTAAAGAGGAACAGAACAAGGTCTCAATGTGGAAACACTCTTTTCCAGATCTGAGGGAGGCGTTGTCTCCTCGTGTCAACAGGGCAACTAATCACCTCAAACCGAGTGCGACGCAGTGCATCCACGGCCGCACTACCGACTGCGATCGTCGCAGCCTCTCTTCAGGATCTGATGGATACGTTCTTCGTTTCTCTGGGGTGAGTCTTGGTGTCCGACAGTGCCTGAGAGACGCCCACGTGACCCCTTTGGTGTGCGCTGCGCATCTGGTATTGGGCGACAGCATCTGAAGTCCGAGACTCCGAGCAGGACGCTTGAAGTTCCCGCGGGGATTTGCTAAGCTTATGTTGAACCCTCTTGGCTGTAAAGGCATCGACATGGGTCCCGTGGAGAGAAAGCACCTAGCACTGATTGTGTCCGCCGTGGCTTGTCTGGCGGGTGCCCTTGTGCTCCTGTTCAGTGCTGTCGCGCCCATCCAAGCGGACGTGGAGCTTGTATACCTTCGGGCCACTGGCAGGGAGACCGACGTGCTGATAGAGTGGGAGACGGGCAGCGAGGATACGACCTTTGGTTTCAACCTCTACCGTGCTGAGAGCCCGGAGCTTGGTGAGGCCATCAAGCTTAATGAACAGATGATCCCGGCCAAGTCGTTTCCGGATATGATAGGTGCCAAGTACTCCCACATGGACGCGGATGTCGAACTAGGAGTCACCTACCATTACTGGCTTGAGTTCCTCGACACGGAGACGGGTGGCCCGGTCACGTTCGGCCCCGAGGCGGCCACCGTCGGCGCGACTCCGACGCCAACTGCAACATCGACACCGTCACAGACGCCTGTGCCCACATTCACACGCACGGCAACCTCGACGCCCACCAAGACACCAACCGCTACGTGGACAGCGCTAGCGACCGAAACGCCCACCTTCACGCCTACCACCGTGCCCAGCCCGACTGCTACGCTAGCACTCACCGAGACGCCCACAGCTCGTCCGGCCGTCACAGTGAGCGCCACGGCCACATCCACTGCGTCTCCGACGGTGACACCGGTGCGGGTTGGTGACGTCACTCCGACGGCAACCCCAGAGAGCAAGGTCCTCTCCAATATCGCTGAACCAAGCGAGACGCCGGAAGGGAGCAGTCAGGCTGGAGGGACCTCATCGCGTTCGCCCACAGCGGCTCGACTCACAACGTCCATCAGTCCGCTTCTCCTGCTGGCCTCAGTAACCTCTTTTCTGGGGGTCGTGATCCTTGCTGCGGCCCTGGTTGTGGCCTGGAGACTGGGTCTCTGAGTCATGTCCATGCCGCCAGAGAGAACTGCTCTCCGTTCCCGCAGACGGTCTGGGATGTATCCGCTCCCACGGTTGGCTCTACTGCTGCTGTTCGCCATTGTGCTGCTAGTTGTGCTGGTCTCGGGTTGTAGATCAGCCACAAGTGCTTCTGCAACGGCCAGTGAAGCGAAGATCGTGGTGGAGGAAGACGGGATCTATGCCCTTTCCTACGCCGGTCTCGCAGACGCGGGGCTGGATCTTTCTGAGGTTGATCCAGGTACCATCCAACTCCTGAATCGTGGCGAAGAGGTTCCCATCGCCCACGCCGGCCCAGCAGCGGATCTAATGATCATGTTCTATGGCGAAGAGAACGACGGCCCCTACAGCCGAGAGAACGTCTATTGGCTTTCGGTCGGCAGAGACGAGGGGAAAGTGATGGCCCAGAGGACGGTGTCGTCTGACTTAGACGAGACCCCTGCTAGCTCGTTTCTCCACACAATCTGTCTGGAGGAGGACTCATTCTATGCCGCCAAGGTTCCCCCGGGGGAGGATCACTGGTATTGGCAGAAAACCATCGCCCCAGACACTTCCACTACTGGCGTCACCTTGCCGCATCTGGCCGTCGGCGACGGTGCTCTTCGGCTTTCGCTACTGGGCTATACGAGCGATCCGGTCAGTCCCGACCATCACTTGCGGCTTCACTTCAATGATTGCTCTGTCGGAGAGGAGTCGTGGGATGGTCAAGGCCAGCATCTGGTTGAGACCTTCCTGTCCGCCTCGTGCCTGCAGGAGGGCGAGAACTCGATCACCCTAGAGGCTGTGGGCGACACCGGCGCCCAGGCGGACATCGTCCTGGTGGACTGGATCGAAGTAGACTATCCGCGGTTATTCATTGCCGAGGAGAACCGGCTGGAGTTCTCAGGGCAGAGCGGCGCTCACACCTTGACGGGCTTCACCGACAACGACATATGGCTATTCGATATCACCGACCCGCTCAGCGTGGTGCTGGTCACCGGGGCGGCGGTGGAGAGGAGCGGGCAGGACTACTCGATTTCCTTCGTTGATGAAGAACCGCCGGGTCGCCGGTATGTGGCCATCAGCGAGGACGGGTTGAAGACGCCGTCCAGTATCGTTCCTTTGGTTGAGCGACCAGACCTCCACAGTTCTCAGAATCAAGCTGACTACATAGTGATCACGCACGAGGAGTTCCGCGAGGCCATCCAGCCCTTGGTCGAATGGAGAACCAGTCGGGGACTCGAGGTGAAGGTGGTTTCCATCACAGACGTCTATGACGAGTTCAGCTACGGATTGGTGGACCCGGTGGCCATTCGCGACTTCTTGCGCCACGCGCACGGCTCCTGGACGAGGCCTGCCCCTCAGTACGTTCTGCTGGTGGGCGATGCGAGCTACGATTTGCGGAACAACTTGGGTGGGCCCAACAGGAATCTCCTCCCATCGTCCTTCACGGAGACGGCTTACAGTGGCCAGACCACCAGTGACAACTGGTTCGTCAGCGTCGACGATGGCCATGGCCTTCCCGACATGGCTATCGGTCGGCTGCCCGTCCAGACCGTAGAAGAGGCCAGGGCGGTGGTAGACAAGATCATCAACTACGAGAAGAACGCGCCACCGGGGGAGTGGAGGAGACGGGTGGTCTTGGTGGCTGACGGCCAAGACGAGACTTTCGCTGAGCAGTCGGACCTTCTGGCCAGGGAATGGATCCCGTCTGGCTATGACCTGGTCAAGATCTATGCCTCCTCTCTGGAAGATCCACAGAGTCGCGTAGGGCGGGAGCTGTCAGCGGGTGGCCTCATCGTCAACTATGTCGGCCACGGCAGCATCGACACCTGGTCTCGGGACGTACTCTTCTCATCGGAGCAAATCACCTCACTGGAGAATGATGGTCGGCAGCCCTTCGTAGTCATGATGTCTTGTCTTCTAGGCTTCTTCGCTCATCCTGAGCGGCAATCGATGGCTGAGGAGCTACTGATTGCCGAGAACGGCGGAGCTGTCGCCGTCTTTGCGCCCAGCAGTCTCACTCTTTCTTCCGACCAGGCGCCGCTGAACCAGGCTCTCTTCGACGCGCTCCTTGTCAAGGAGGTGCCCACTGTGGGACTGGCGATCATGGAAGCCAAGCGTTCCCTGGATGTCGAGACTCAGGATCAGCGGGATGTGATCGAGACTTTCTCCCTCCTCGGTGATCCTGCGCTCCGGCTGGTGGCTCCTGAGTGACGTTCCACCGCTGGAAGGGACGCCTCCCCCACTCCATGCAACGTTGGACGCGGAGAAGAGGGCGATGTCTGCGCAGAGCACCCAAGCACCAGCGCGCAACTTGAGGCGAGAGGGTTTGACAAGTTGCCATGCATGGCATAGACTACACTCCGCTGACGCTCTGAAGGACGGTGGCGGACACAGGGTGTTGTTGCCAACACACTGGCGATACCGAGAGATAAGGACATCGGTCTGTGCATAGAAGCTCGGTCTTGAGGGCTATCTTCCTATCTGTGGGTGTGCTACTCTCTCTTGCTTGGTTTGGAGCGAGCCACGCGGCAGGGAAACTCGCGCCCGTGGATGGCGAGATGACGGCGGCGGAAGAAGAAGAGTTGGTGCTTATAAAGTCAGATGAGGATAGTGTGATCCTGGAGCTCCGCACGCCAGCTGTCGAGATCGATGAGACCTATGTGGATGGTGTCGCTTACCATGTGATGAGCATCCCTCGATACGGGCAGACGGACGATGTGGGCCGGCCCCAGCTACCTCTCAAGGGCACTCTTCTGGCAGTGCCGCCAAGTGCCGAGTACAGTCTGCGCATACTTGAGGTCGAAGAGGAGATCATCCCAGGGCGCTACAACGTTTACCCCGTGCCCCAGCCTGTGCCGAGATGGGATGAGGCGGGAGATCTCGACTATGTTGGCCAGGAGTTCACGAAGGACGAGAGCGTGTACTCCAGGAGTAGTTACTACCCCGCCGGCGTCGCTGAGATAGGGTCCGCTGCCTTCATCAGGGATCAGAAGGTCGTTCAGCTGCGGCTTTTTCCCATCCAGTACAACCCTGCGAGCGGAGAGTTGAGACACTACCGACGCATACGGGTAGAGCTAAGCTTCAGCTATCCACGTGGTCGCTTTGTACTTGCCGGTGCCTGGGACCAGAGCGATCCCTTCAATGAGGTTCTTCAGCACGCCTTGCTGAACTACGACTCGGGTAGAAACTGGCGGGTGAGTTCTTCGGCCGCCACTGGGTCCGGAGCACCGAGGCTCGGACAGGGGGGTTCCAGCTACAAGGTCTTTGTTGACGAGGATGGTATGTATCGGCTGACCTACGCGGACCTTCAGGGTGCGGGTATCGACGTCGACAATGTGGACCCCCACACCTTCAAGCTCGAAAACCAGGGCCACGAGCTAGCCATTCGCGTGGTGGGCGAAGGCGACAACTCTTTCGATTCAGACGACTACATCCTCTTCTACGGCGAGCAGGTGACCACCAGATACACGTATACCAATGTCTACTGGTTGACCGAGGGTGGGTCCAATGTCCTTCGGATGCCGGAAAGAGATGGAACGCTTGGGGCAGGGACGGTCCTCACCTACTTCCAGACCACCAGGCGGTGGGAGGAGGACAACGAGTACCGGACAACAATGCCTAGACCGACTGTCATACCCAGCGAAGAGGAGCTGGATCACTGGTTTGGCATCTGGGCTGTGGCTCCTTCGACACCTTCTGTGGAGCTCGAAGTGGATCTCCACAATCTGGCAGTCTCACCGCCTCAATATAGTGCCACTGTGCGGGGATATCTCCATGGCGGTAGCCAATTCGACGCAAGCCCGGATCACCACAGCAAGGTCTACCTCAACGGGTATCTGCTTGATGAGGCCAAATGGGATGGGCTGGTTCCTTACCAGTTCCAGGAGGACGTCTCTCAGTCACATCTCGTAGATGGCACCAACGTTGTCTCCGTGGAGTGCCCGCTGGAGCTTCCCGTTACGGTGACGTACGATCTCGTTTACGTAGACAGCTTCGAGATAGACTACTATCGGGCGTACACTACTGAGAATGATAGCTTGCTGTTCGATGGCGACGGCGCGGGAACCTGGCAGTACGAAGTGGGAGGGTTTACGACCGACACCCTCGAGGTGTTTGACATCACTGATCCGCTCAGTGTGACACGCATGGTGAGTACGACCGTGGTGGAATCGGGTAGCTACTCCCTCAAGTATGAGGACACCATCGGGGGAGAACGTCATTACTTTGCCCTCGCTCCCTATCACTACAAGAGCCCGCCGCCCATTTTGGAGGACACTCCGTCGAGTCTAGCGGACACCTCCAACCGGGCTGACTACATCATCATCACCCACAGCGATTTCCGCGACGCGGTGATGCCTCTGAGAGACCATCGTGAGGGTCAAGGCCTTGGCACTTTGGTTGCCGACATACAGGATGTGTACGACGAGTTCAGCTACGGGATCTTCGACCCCCGTGCGATCCGCGACTTCTTGAGATATGCCTACGACAACTGGGTGGCCCCACCGCCCAGTTACGTCTTGCTGGTTGGCGACGGCAACTACGATTTCAAGAATCACCTAGGGCGGGATGAGCCCAACTACGTCCCACCCTATCTGATCTACGCGGACGAGTGGGTCGGCGAGACGGCGGCCGATAACCGTTACGCCTGCGTAGCGGGCGATGACATACTGGCCGACATGCAGATAGGACGTCTGCCGGCTCAGACCGCTGCTCACGCGAGCGCCATGGTGGCCAAGATCATCTCCTACGAACAGAGTCCGCCTGGGGGTAACTGGATGCAGAAGGTGCTCTTCGTCGCGGACGACCCAGATGAGGCGGGGGATTTTCGAGCCCTCTCCGATGACCTGGCCGACAATCATCTGCTGGCCGAGCCGCTCTACTCCGCGGAGAAGGTGTACTACGGCGTCTCTCCGTACAATCTTGCGAGCGACGTCAAGTGCGCAATTACCAGCGCTCTTGAAACTGGGCGCCTCTTCATCAATTACGCTGGCCACGGTGCCCTCCACAAATGGGGTGGCTATCCTCATGATCCGTTCTTGGAGATTGATGACGTGGCGTCTCTTCCGACCAGCCAGAAGTACCCTGTCATGTTGCCCGCGGCGTGCAAGGAAGGGTACTTCATAAGCCCGAGTTCGCCAGACTACGACCGGTCAAGTATGGGCGAGACGGTTGTGCGCGTCGAGGGCAAAGGAGCTTTGGCCAGTTGGTCACCCACCAGCGGGGGAGAGGCCGCTGGGCAGCATTACCTGCAAGAGGGGTTCTACAATGCCTTCAAGCGCGGAGTGCACGAGTTGGGTCCCGCGACCTACCTGGGAAAACTGAATCTCTACCAGAATGCGGAAGGCGATCATTGGGAACTGATTGACACCTATGTCCTCTTCGGTGATCCGGCTCTCCAGCTGCCTACGGAGCACCAGCATTGGGCATTCATGCCCATGGCCGTGAAGGCATACTGACCTCTTTCATCATCACAATCTTGTCGGGGCGAGTCATTTCACCATGGCAAGCTGCCGCAAAGCCTCAGGCTACTACGAGATGCAGCGCTACCAGAGACAGCCAGGAGCCCTCGGAAAGACACGCCTAGCTAGGCTGTTTGCTGGCCTCGTTGCTATGCTGTGGGTCTGGCTCGCGTCTGAACCAGTACTGGCGCAGGCACCCATTGCCAGTCCCGAGCCGGGGACGGTGATCGTGGAGTGGACGACCGAGAGCGAAGTCGACCTCGCGGGCTTCAACCTCTATCGAAGTGAGAACCCTGACGGACCGTACGTCAAGGTGAACGAGGCCCTAATCCCCGTCTCCCCGGATCCACTCACTGGCGGGGACTACGTCTACACAGACACGACAGTGACCGTGGGGACCACCTACTACTACAAGCTGGAGGAGGTGGAACTGGGCGGCAAGAGCACCATGCACGGGCCGATAGAGGTCGTGGCTCAAGCCAGCGAGGCCTGGCAGAGCGTCCGACCTACCCACATCTTGGCCGCAGCGCTGCTGGCGGGTGTCCTTGTGATCGTCGTCTTCATCGTACTAGGAAAGAGGATGCCACGCCGTTCCGCGTCCGGTTCCTAGTGCCACGAGCTTGGTAGCCAGTCCTCAGGCAGACAGTGGAACCCGCTTGCGTACATTGCTCCCCCTTGTGCTGGCGGACGATAAAGCTCCGCGGTCATCGCATGTCCTCACGGGCCCGAGTACTGCACCAGGGCACCGCTCAGCCATCGCGAATACGGTTTACATAACGCTCGTCAGCGACCGCGCGCAGTCTCAATTGACGGTCTGTGGATGGGAGCAAAAGGAGCTGGTTCTGTAACGGATAGTGGGCGTAGGGATCTGGTGCACAGTGAGGTGCGTTTGGTTTCCACGATCCGCTGGAGGGCTGAGCTGTTATGGCAGGGGGGTCTTGGCTGGCCGTGAGTTTTAATGCGCTTTTAACAGGGTGTTTATGAGCATTTAATCACGAGTTGGTACGATAGTGGTGAGAGTAGGGGAGAACGGATGGCGCAGGAGGCGAACTGCGGTCATTGGAGGATGGGTGACTGATAGCACGAACTGCCGCTATTGCGGGGCGAAGCTTAGCCACCTGGAGGGATCCACCGGCCGGGTAAGCATCTGTACCCGGTGCGGGTGGAACAGAGTCCAGCTGGCACGCGGTCGCAAGATCCCGGGGCTGAGAACAACAGACGGCAGCTCCGCTGTTCCAGTATTGGTCAGGGAGTCGTAGTGCGCTCCGTTGCCGCTCAAGCGCATCGTGCTAGTGGCCGAATTGACCTGCTGGCTCAACAGAGTGTATTATAGCAGATCATAGAGGGTAGTTGAGCAGAGGTCAACTGGACGATGCAGGGCCGAGTAGGAGCGAGCAGCGAAGCTTGCTGAAGGGCGAGGTCGACACGGTCACTGATCTTGGGCGGCAACGTTCCTTTTTCGATTCACCAGCCACGAGAGCCGAGCCGACGAGGATTGAGGTTTGTCGGTTCGGCTCTTGCGTTTTTCTTGTGTTTGAGATATGATTGAGACGCGATTACGCAGGCTTGAGCAGAGAGTAGGCAGGAGGGTTCGTCATAGGTCAAGGTAATTGGGCGATTGACGGCTTGGCGGAAAGCGATAGGCAGCGGTTCGGCGCGAAGACCTCTTGCTTGACGCGGGGATGAGGAGATTGCAGGGAGGCGACTGCCAATGTTTACCAAGAGACTCGGAATTCCGTTGCTCGTTGCGGCTGGCCTGATGTTGGCCGCAGCAGGTATTGCCCAGGCCCAACTGAAGGCGACCGCCGAGGTCGATGCATGGGACTGGGAGTCTAACCCACCCATGTACTCGCACTCACTGGTGGCGCTTTACCGCAACAGCGCGTGGATGCCCTTCTGGCACGAGCTCAATTTCGACGGGTTCGGGTTCGACTGGCAAAACTACCCATGGCCGGTGGGAGAGTCGTATCCAGGGGGGTGCACGCTACCAGATCAGACGCCGTGGGAGGGCGTAATGGACTACGCCCTTTATCACGAGGATACCGCTGCTGACAACTACGCCTACGGGTTCCAGGAGACCCGGTTCTGGGAACTCGCTCACTGCGACCGTGACTATGACAACGATTTTGACAACGACGACAAGAAATACAGGCCGCCCTATGCCCGCGATACTATCTCGGACACCACTGCCGGGACCGCAATCGTGCTCATGGCGCAAGATGTGGTGACGACGGGACTGTGCGGAGGTAACTGCAGTACCGAGATCGTGACGACCCTTTTTGTCAGCCTCGACACGGACTGTGACGGCGTCGTTGACGCGGACTTGAGAGGCCGCGGATACGATGATTCGAATCCTAACAAGGTCTGGACCGGAGTCTGCTTCTTCGCGGAGGCTAAGGCTCCTCCGCCGGACCAACCTTGGTGGCAGGGCAATCCCCAGGCACGCATTACCGCGGGCGGTGGGCAGAAGACCGTAAACTTCAGGGTGCTCGAAGGGACTCCAACGCTCATCGAGCTAGCTTCGTTCAGCGCGAGACGTCTTGAGGCCGACCCACAGCGGGTGATCTCGTGGGCAACCATGGGCGTCTTGGGCGTTGTGCTGCTCGGGGTGTTGGCTTGGCGACTGCGCCCTGCGCGGCGGTAGACACGACGAATTGTCTGCCGAAGCCGGCTTTGTGACGTAGCTGTAGACCGGTGAAGCATTCACTTTACGCAGAAGCCCCGTTGGAGAATGACCGGGCTTCTGTGTTTTCATTGGATGCGCGCAAGGGCACACCTGCGACAGGCTCATATGCCGCAGGTGCAGAAGTGGAGCTTTGCACGTGGCGCGCCAAACCCCAGTGTACTCCGTACTCGTCTTGTGGTGTTGAGTTGGATAGACCCCGCGCTTGCCGCCCCTTATGCTGTCGCGCTCTGTCGCCGTAGCGCGGCGACGCTCGGCACAAGGCTGTGGAAAGATCGCAACCCCGTGTGCTTAGTGCGCAAGTTGCTTGACGGGCTGGATAGCGGGGTGTATAATGGGTCAGTCATCTGGGTCTGGGCAGGTGCATCTGGCTAGAAGGGGCAGAGCCAGAGTATCCCGAGAGAGGTCTCGCAAAGCGGCGGGTGCTGGGTGGACAGCGGCCTCCTGACCCCAGGAAGAGTCCGCTGCGTGACCGTGGCGGCCTGATTTCTTACATAGCCGAATTCCAGGTGGAGGTTCGGGCGCCGGGCGGCGCGCCAGCCGCGGTCCTCAGCCCTGGTGGGGTTGCGGCGGATCGGCGAGTCTACTGCTCACCAGGGTCTGAGATCGCAGGCCGTAGCGCTTGCATCGCTGCGAGGAGGGCGTCTTGTCCCAGCTGACGGGCAAGGAGAGATCGGCTTATCTTGATCGGCGGTACCGAAAGAACACTAACATGGTGTCGCGGCAGATAGGGGATGAGTTCATACTGGTTCCCGTCCGTCGGAATGTGGCAGACCTGGAATCCATACACACCCTTGGTGGTGCCGGCGTGCGCATCTGGGAGATGCTTGATGACCAGTTGACGGGACGAGAGCTGCGAGACAAGCTGGTGGAGGAGTTCGAGATTGAACAGGAGGAGGCCGAGGCGGATCTGATTGAGTTTCTCCAGCAACTGGAGGAGATAGGCGGCATTGTGGTAGCAGAAGGGCAGTGAGGCAGAGGCGCTGTCCGCCACGGAGTCGGCTGCTAGATAGGGGTCGTGCAAGGCTCGTACTGGGCGATGACCCCACTCTTGTGCAGCAGGTGCCACAGGTTTCTGAAGCGACGTAGGAGTTCTTTGCCGTGGAGTGTCCTGGCTTGCCGGAAATCGGGCTTGATGAGTGGACCAAGTCGTTGCTTGCTCGATCTGAAGACGATAGGTTCCCCTTTATGGTTACCATGGAGCTCACCCACCGCTGCAACCTCAACTGCGTGCAGTGCTACTGCAATCTTCTTGTCAACGATCGAGAGGCCATGGCCGAAGAACTCACCCACGAGGAGATCTACGATATCATAGACCAGGTTGCGGCAGAGGGGTGTCTATGGCTGTTGTTGACGGGCGGCGAACCCTTGCTGCGGCCAGACTTCCTCGATATCTATTCCTACACCAAGAAGAAAGGCCTGCTGGTCATCCTGTTCACCAACGGAACTCTCCTCGATACTCAAACCGCGGACTTCTTGGCGGAGTGGCCACCTCGCAAGGTGGAAATCACACTCCACGGCATCAGCAGAGAGACTTTCGAGAAGATCAGTGGTGTACCTGGCTCCTATGAGAGGTGCATCCGTGGTATCGAACTGCTCTTGGAGCGCGACATACCCCTCACTTTGAAGACCACGGTGACGACTTTAAACAGGCATGAGCTGTGGGAGACAAAGGAGTATGTGGAGAGCCTGGGAGTAGACTACAGGTTCGACGCGCTACTGATTCCCAGGGTGGATGGCTCAAAGCAGCCGTACCGGTATCGATTGACCCCGGAGGAGCTTGTGGAGCTGGATATCGAGGACGAAAAACGTCGCCGGGCGTTTGAGCGAGTATGTGATGAGTTGTGGGGATCGCCTTCAACGGATAGTCTGTACTTGTGCGGAGCGGGGAAGCGATCTTTCCATATAGATCCGTACGGTCGCTTTGCGCCGTGCTTCACAAATCGTGCCCACACCTATGATCTGAGACGAGGTTCTTTGAAGGAAGCTTGGTCGGACTTCATCCCCGCTGTGCGTTCGTTGAAGGCTGAGCGGTGGGTCAAGTGCAGGACCTGTCCCGTGATATCCCTATGCGGTCAGTGCCCTGCCTGGTCGTACATGGAGCATTCGGACTTGGAAACGCCGGTGGAATACCTTTGCCAGATCGGTCATTTGCGAGCAGAGGCCTTCCGCCAGTGATGGGAGAAGAAAGAGAGTGACTGTGGAACGACGAGATTCTAGGAAACCTTACAGGAAGCCGGTGGTGACCCGGGTGAAACTCTCGGTTGAGCACAACGTGTTGCAGGGATGCCACAGCAGTCTTCCGAACCCCACAGGTGCCCCGGACGCCGAAGCCTGTTGGACCACGGAATTCTGTCTCAAGGCCCCACCGGGTTAGTTGCAGAGTGCGAGCCTATTGGCAGAGGCTCACAAGACGCGAACTCCGCATCGTCGATTACTGTTGCGGAGGGCGATGGAGTACATACCGACTCCTGCTCATGTCGTGTGAGCCGGGATCAGGCCTTGTTTGAAGTTGCACAGTCGAGGATACGGATAGCTGACATCATCTTCGAAGTCAGCGGTCTAACCGATGGCTGGGTTTGGGCGGACAGGAAACTGTTCGAGCCCTTCATCACCGACGATCCCCCGGGCGTCTTGCTGAGAGTGCACCTTGCTCCTATTGCGCCGCAGCTTGTGGGGAGGGATCTGGCGTACAGCATTGAAGGGCTGCGGAGTGTATACCTGGACCGGAACGGATGGGCATTTGAGTTCTATCCGTACGATAGAGCGACGTTTCCTCAACGCCCTCCTCATCAGTTGCTGACCTTTGATCGCCGCTTCACTGTCGGTGACCTCTATGTATCTCCAGGTGACGGTGCCGAGCGACCAACCTTCACCTTCAGCCTCTTCTTGTTCGAGCTATGGACGGACATGCTGCCTTTCTACGATGGACTGATCCTACATGCGAGTGGCATCAGTGACGCGGGACAGGGGATCGTGTTCTCGGGGGCTCCTGGCGCGGGAAAGACTACCCTGGCTGGCATATGGGAGGGCTGCCAAGGGGTGAGAGTGCTGAATGATGATCGCTGCATCTTGCGGAAGAACGAGCGGCAGTGGTGGGTGTACCCAGTCGCCGGGATCGGGGAGGTTCGTCCGGACTCGCCCGCCGGAGCGCCGTTGGAGGCCATCTTCTTGATATCCCACGCTGAGGAGAACGTGGTGCAGCGAGAGGACATCTCGCGAGCCGCGACTTCACTGATGGCTCATTTCTCTTTGCCACCTTATGATCCCGGAGCTGTCGATTTGGGACTGGCGCTTTTGGAAGACCTCGTCACGCGGGTGCCCGTCTACCAGCTAGGGTTCGTGCCGGATGAGAATGTGATCGATCTCATACGGGACGTAGTGCGGGGAAGATGCGTGCCTGAGAGCACGTAGGTGCGGGAGGCCGTCAATTCTCGCAGGATTGTACGACCAGCCGCCACCCCCAGAGTTGTAAGAAACTCATTGGCTGACGACTCAGGGCATTGCTCATGACTGTCAATCACAGTGAAGGCGCTGCTATCTGTATCGTAGGCGAGACTGATGCCGAGACGGTAATCTGCGGTCCT
Organism: uncultured Anaerolineales bacterium; assembly: GCA_964573815.1. GTDB lineage: Bacteria > Chloroflexota > Anaerolineae > UBA7937 > B3-Chlor > CAYGAW01. Next base: position 7,713 of record CAZNMJ010000030.1, on the reverse strand, counting down.
CTGGACTTCGAGGAACTCAGCATTGAGGTCTTGAAAGCAGGGCACGATCTGCGCTTCGAGGCTCGTGGTCGGAGTATGCATCCTCTAGTGAGGGACGGTGATGTCTTGCTCGTCAGACCGGCGGGTAACGGTGAGATAGCGGTTGGCGACATCGTTCTGTACCGCTCGCATCGTAGGGGAATTGTTGTTCATCGGGTCGTAGGGATCCGGAGAGATGGGCATGAACGCGTGCTGTCAGTCAAGGGAGATGCCGCCAGGCGCCCGGATCCTGCAGTGTTGGAGTCTCACGTAGCGGGCAAGATCGTCGCCATAGAGCGGTCAGGCCGGTCGATCGACCCAGACAACCGAGTGTGGAGATACCTCAGCACTCTGTATGTACGTGTCCCTCCCGTGAGATGGTGGGTCTATCCCCTGATCAGAAGAGCCAACAGCGGACTGCGGAGGATGGCGGAGTCGATCACGCACATGTCGTGAGGGGTGACGGCCGGGAGCGCGGGCTGGCTTGTCCCTCGGCGAGGATTGTTGGAAAGGGGACGGTCCTTGATCGGGATCTTGATAGTGAGCTCTGACGTACAGACAGCGGATCGCATGGCCGAAGTGCTTCGCGCTGAGGAGATGACTCCGTCAATTGCGGCGAACAAGCAGGAGGCTCTGCGGCAACTGGACAAAGAACCTCCTGATGCTGTGATCGTGAATCTCGATGGCCCGGGTAGCTGGCAGCCGGATTTGTGTGGGCAGATACGGGAACGGGCTATCGCCCCTCTTCTTGTGGTTGGCAGAAGGGGGCAGGAACTGGCTCTGGCCCGCAGCCTGGATGTTGGAGCGGATGCACACCTATTGAGCCCCTACACGCCCCAGATCTTTCTCCCCCAATTGTACGCCCTACTGCGGCGTGTCGGCTTGGCGCGACCCAGCCTCACCGGACAGTTCGACATCGGCACCCTAGCCATTGATGTCTTCAGCCGCGAAGTGAGGGTGCGGGGTCAGCCGGTGGAACTCACCCCTATTGAGTTCGAAGTGTTGCGCTGCCTGCTAAACAACTCGGGTCGCGCCCTCAGCTATCGGAGTCTGGTGCGACAGGTTCACGGTTACGATTGCTCTTCGGGAGAGGCGCGAAAGCTGTTGAAGGTGCACATACACAACCTGCGCCGGAAGACGGAACCCGATCCGCGGAAGCCGGCTCACGTATTGAACGTGCGGGGGTTCGGCTACCTCTTCGAGCGGCGAAGGTTCAGGCGCGACTCTCCAAGTGAACCGATATCTTAAGGGCTTCTTAACCGAACGTTAACCCAAGAAGGCTGAGAGAGGGCTTCTCTTCTCAACCTACTCGGGGTATACAGAAGCGAAAGACTACAGGGGCGCTCTCCAGTTCGCCACAGACGTAGAGGCGATGAATTGCCGCCCGAGACTGGGTACCTGAGCGGCGGAGAGCCAGACGTGCGACCGGCTACGAGCAGCGGCCGGTTTTTCTTGTTCTGGTGGGCTACGCGGCCGCAAGGACCTTGCCACTACCGGAGACTGTTTGGCAATGGGAAATCCTGACAAAGGCAACGCTGTCTGGGCGGAAGGGCGCAAAGCCTACGGGTCTCTCATACGGAGCGTTTCCGTATGAAGATAGGCGCGCTGCCGAAGGATTCAGGCGGCTCGGCTTCTAGGTCAGGCAGAATCTGGAGGTGACATCGAGGTGCGGCGAGGAATAAGGCGCAGACAAGGCAGGTTCAGTCCGACCCATGTGCCGATAGCCAGGCGAAGTTTCCGCGGAGACAGGTGCGAGATTCACCGTTCCCTTTTTGCGAAGACCTCTTCTGCTCAAGCTCTGAGAGGATGCTCGTAGTGCCGATGCTTTCGCGTCGCCTTTGGTGGTGCTATAATCCCAGAGCAGCGGCTCGCGCGTCGGTTCACCCGCACCGAGCTAGCCAGACTTGGCGTCACTCAGCCCTGGTGATCCATAACGTGCCACACCTGTTGGTTTGACAGGCTACGCGCGCGCCCAGCTTCTGGAAGGGACTCAAAGCTCCGATCGTCGTAGGACCCGGGAGGTGGAAGAATGGATGGCAGAGTAAGTCACAAGGCGCTGAAGGAGTTCGTGGTACAGGTCTTCGTGAAGATGGGCGTGCCACAGGAAGACGCCCAGGTGACCGCCGATGTGCTCGTGGATGCCAATCTGCGAGGCATCGATTCCCACGGCGTGGCCCGGACAAGAAGGTACGTCCAGGGGCTACGCGATGGCGTTATGCTGGCCAAACCTGACATCCGCATCATACACCAGACCCCGGTGACGGCGCTCGTTGACGGAGGAGCTGGGCTGGGTCAGGTTGTAGGGGTCAAGGGAATGCAACTCGCCGTTGAGAAAGCGCTAGAGGCGGGTGTGGGCTTCGCAGCCGTGCGCAACAGCAACCATTACGGCATCGCCGGCTACTATGCGATGATGGCCTTGGAGGAGGGGCTGTTGGGCATCTCCATGACCAATGCGGCGACGCTCGTTGTGCCTACGTTTGGCAGGGACGCAGTGTTGGGCACGAATCCGTTGAGTATCGCCGTGCCCACAGGCGAAGAAAGGCCCTTCGTTCTGGACATGGCGACGAGCGTGGTCACCAGAGGGAAGCTGGAGGAGTATGACCGGATGGAGAAGCCTCTCCTTCCAGGTTGGGCTACTGATGCCAAAGGTATCCCAACAGATGATCCTGGGGAGGTGCTGGTCAACCTGCGAGATCGGCTTGGAGGAGGAATACTACCGCTAGGTGGTGCTGGCGAGGAACTGAGCGGGCACAAGGGATACGGTCTGGCCTTGCTGGTGGACATCTTGTGCGGGGTGTTGCCTGGAGCAGGCTACGCCAACCATGTCTACCCGAAGGACGATGCCGGCAAGCCGCTGCCCGCCAATATCGGTCACTTCTTCGGCGCGTTGCAGGTGGATGCTTTCCGTCCGCTGGAGGAGTTCAAGACCTCAATGGATGAGATTGTCCGCATACTCAAGAGCTCGGCCAAGGCCGAAGCCCAGGACCGGATATTCATTCACGGGGAGAAGGAGTTCGAGATGGCTGAGGAGAGGATGCGCGAGGGCATCCCTCTCCATCCCAAGGTGATCAGCGATCTGCAGGCGATAGGAGAGGAACTGGGAGTACCCTTCGAACTCTGATGCCCCTGAAGAGCCTTTACAGCCAACTACTGATAACTCTTTGATAAGTTCATTGAGCCTTGACTTGAGATCATTTTTGACTTATAATGATAATAAGGACCTTTTTAGTCCGCAATCGATGGCAACGGTAGCAGGTCTTCGGGTGTGACTAGGAGAAGGCCGGCGCTGTCGGGAGGAGGCGTGATGAGAGAGGTATACTTTGATTATGGCGCCACCACTCCTCTTCGCCCTGAAGTGGTGGAGGCGATGATGCCCTTTTTGAAGGAGCACTTCGGCAATCCGCTGAGTCTCCATCGCTACGGAGATGGTCCTCGTCAGGCTGTGGAAGAGGCGCGAGAGAAGGTTGCTGCGCTGATCGGGGCCAGGAGCAACGAGATATACTTCACAGCAAGCGGCAGCGAGGCCAACAACATGGCCGTCAAGGGTATCGCTCTGATGAATCGCAAGCGAGGCGAGCATCTCGTGGTCTCGGCCATCGAGCATCTCTCGGTCATCAATGCGGCCCAGACCATGGAGAAGCTGGGTTTCGAAGTCACGCGGGTGCCCGTCGATAGACATGGCTTGGTCGATCCCTCCGATGTGGCGGCAGCCCTTCGCGAGGACACGACATTGGTGTCCATCATGCATGCCAACAGCGAGATTGGCACCATTCAGCCCATCTCGGAGATTGCCAAAGTAGTCAAGGAGAAGAGCAAAGCCTATTTCCATACCGACGCTGTCGCCACAGTGGGCACACTTCCTGTAGACGTCAAAGACCTGGGTGTGGATCTGCTGAGCCTGGCTGGGAATGAGTTCTATGGTCCCAAGGGAGCCGGGGCTCTCTACGTCAAGCGAGCCACCCGCATCATGCCGTTGATCGATGGGGGCATCCAAGAGAGCGGTCGCCGTGCGGGCACGGAGAACGTGCCGGCGATCGTTGGGCTTGGTGTCGCAGCCGAATTGGCTGGCGGGGACATGGAGGAGCGGAGGGAGCACGCTCTCCCACTGCGAGATCGGCTCATTGAACGCCTGACGGGAGAGATCGATAATGTCTACCTGACCGGTCATCCAACTGAACGGCTTCCCGGCCACGTGAGCGTCGTCGTGGAGTTCATAGAGGGCGAGGCGATGCTGCTGCTCCTCAACATGCAGGGAGTGGCGGCCTCGAGCGGCTCGACCTGTACCTCCCGGGCGCTGAAGGCCTCCCATGTGCTGACGGCTATCGGTATCGAGCCTGGTCTGGCGAATGGTTCCCTGCTCCTCACGCTGGGCAGGGAGAACACGAAGGAAGACGTGGACTACTTCATGGAGGTCTTTCCACCCATAGTTGATAGGCTGCGCCAGATGTCGCCTCTCTACGAAGGGGCAGAGTAGACCAAAGGGCAAGCTTGGAGGGGTGGGAAATAAGGAGGTCAGGATGCCTACATATAGCGAAAAGGTCATGGATCACTTCATGAACCCGCGCAACGTCGGTGAGATTCCAGATGCCGACGGTGTAGGGAGTGTGGGAAACCCTGTGTGCGGGGACATGATGAGTTTCTACATCAAGGTGGATGACGAGCGTATAAGTGATGTCAAGTTCAAGACTTTCGGCTGCGGAGCGGCTATCGCCGTATCCAGCATGGTTAGTGAGATGGCCAAGGGCAAGACCATCGAGGAGGCGAAGCAGATTACGAACGCGGACGTGGCCGAGGAGTTGGAGGGCTTGCCCAAGAACAAGATGCACTGCTCCAATCTTGGTGCCGATGCCTTGCACAAGGCTATCGAGGACTACGAGAGCAAGACGAAGGAGGCCTAGATGGCAGGAGAAGAGGTTGCGGGGACAAGCGAAGGAGCGAGCACGTGTATCTGCCCTTTCTGCGAGGGAGCGGTGGAGATGGATGCCCCCTGGTGTGAAGTCTGCGGTATCGAGATACGCATCTGCGTGGCCTGCGAGGAGCCCTTGCCCAGGGATGCCACCGTTTGCCCCAAGTGCGGAGAGGAGCACGAGGGGTAGGAAGTCACCCTGGATGGACCTTCCTGGCCAGCGGTTGGACAGGTGCCGTCGTCTGGCAGAATGCAGGGCGGGACAAGGCCAGGGAGGCGGAGCAGGCAATCTATCTCAGAGGAAATGACCCATGAAGGCAGATGCATCTTTGGATTGCGTCGGGTTATACTGCCCGATGCCCATCATCAAGACCAAGGAGAAGGTGCAAGAGTTGGAAGTCGGTCAGGTGCTCGAGGTGATCGCAGACGATAAGGGCATCAAGGCCGACATGCCAGCATGGTGTGAAAGCACGGGGAACGAGTTCCTTGGTGTGGAGGAAGAAGACGGGGAATATCGGGTATACATCAGAAAGCTCAAGGACTAGAGCGGGACGAGACTGGCCTGGGAGTATGAAGGCGGCAGACGTCCTGATGACGGCCTGCCGCCTTGCTATTCATGATTAGAGGGGGAGTGGAGCGGCCGCGGCTTAGCTGGCATTCACTTCCGCTAGCATGGAAGACAGGAGAGCGAGGAGAACCTTGCGTACGCTCGCCCTGTCGGTCGCTTTGCAGGGCAGAATCTTGACCGAGGGACCCAGCTTCAGCGCCTTGCGCAGCTCGTCCGGGGAAACGGCGCCTTGCTGATCCTGCTTGTTGGCGGCAATGACGCGAGGAACACGGGCGAAGTTGTCGAAGACCTTCAAGATGTCTCTAGCCTCGTGAAAGCTCGAGGGATCGGTGCTGTTCACCATGATGACAAACCCCCACATCCCTCTGGAGAGGATGTCGAACATGAAGTCGAAACGCCTCTGACCAGGTGTGCCGAATAGCTCCAGCACGACGTCCTTCTTGATGGTGATGTACCCATAGTCCATGGCCACCGTCGTTTCTTCTTTCGTCTTTCTCTGTTCTGGCACAGTGATTCTGCGCTCTGTGCTGACCACATCGATCTCGCTGATGGTGTTGATGAACTGGGTCTTGCCAGCACCGAAAGGCCCCGTAACGACTACCTTGATCTGCTCCATCGCCAAACAATACCTCCGCTAGCCTGTCCTCGCGTCTCTCTGTTTGTTCAAAGTCCAGTATCCCTGATCTCAGTCTAGGTCCTGAAACAACTCGTCGGCGTACCGCAGCAATACCTGGGTTCTCTCCGACGGCACTTGCTTGACCTTCAGGTATGTCTCCAGAATCTCACGAGGCCTCATCTCTTCATAATTGCGGCTGCCCAGCCTGAGGCGGACACGGCGTTCCACGTCCTTGTTGATGGCAGCCACGTGGAAGGCTCCCTCTAAGGACTGAAAAATCTCTGAGTCCTTCAGCAGGGGTTCCTTTTCCACCGTAGTGCGCACGATGAGGCGAACCACCTTGTCTCGAATGTCGTGACTCTCGATGGCCTCTAGGACCTCGGCGGTTGGGTCCTCCCCCTTGGCCTCCACGTCTATGGTGAGGAACGGGCGGGCCTCGAGCGGAACGAACTCGAACTGAGCTCTGCCCTTCTCCAACTGCACAAGTAGAAATCCCTTTTGCTCGTCCTCTTCCCCGAAGTCTATGCGTTCGACACTGCCGGAGTAGACCGCTGGCGGATCCGCGTTCCGCACGATTTGGTGTTTGTGGATGTGACCCAGGGCCACATAGTCGAAGGCAGGGTTGGCCACCACACTACTGGGGATGATCACCTCTTGCCCCAGCAGTACGCTCCTCTCTGACCCGTAGGTCGCCCCGAACACAGTACCATGAGCGGCCAGAACCGTTGGTAGTGCAGGGTCCAGTCCGTCTATCTCTTCGCTGACAAGATCCTCTATGGCGTCGGCGAGGCGAGCGTTGATCTCCTCGAGCTTCAGGCCTTTGAATTCGTCCTTGGTTGCCAGATGGCTCCTGATGGGCCATGGCACAGCCACTATCTGGATTTGCCCGCCTCTGCTTTCGACAGTGTGGGTGCCCAGCTTGTTGGCTACCACGACGTTGTCTACGTCGAGGGTATCGAAGATCTCCAACGTGTGGGCCTTGCCCGCAGCCAAGGGCAGGTCGTGATTGCCGGCCAGGAGGAACATGGGAATGCCAGCACGGGACAGGCGGCTGATACGTTTGGCGAACTCCCGTTGGTACGTCGGAGTGGGGTCCCGCGTCTTATAGGCATCGCCGCAAAACAGCACTAGGTCGATGTTCTCGCCTAGTGCATAATCCACGATGGCATCGAAAGAGCGCAGGAAATCCTGGAGGCGGCTGCTCAGGCCGGTCTGAGGGTCGAGCCGTCCGTAGTTCTCTATCCCCAGGTGCAGGTCGGAGAGGTGCAGTAGTGTGATCATTCTGTGGTTGGCACATTATAGCACCGTCTTTTGCCTCAGTCAATCCTGAATTGCCTCGGGGTGTGGAAAAACGACGTGAGGTCCGCCGCGGGACGCATCCTGAGCGGCGGACTGAGCTTGTCGACGGGTAGCCCTGAGTAGGGCTGAGCCCGTAGCGAAGGGCATATCGAAGGGGCGATCCAGCGGCGGGGGAAGCTGCAATAACGTCGGGTGTCTGTCTAACAGCCTTCTTGGAGACCCTCAATTGCCTGGAGGTTTGAAAGCGTTTCCGTCAGTGTGATAGAATCTGTTGGATTGCTTGGGCAGATGCGGCAAACTCGGAAG